>JAZNJA010000086.1:0-4063 GCA_045577755.1 Eubacteriales bacterium | reverse complement strand
GTTATCTGCCCTCTCACCGCTGCGCGGAGCTCCCCCAGAGGGGGAGCCTCAGAACGGGGAAAACTTGTTGTGAAACGGAATTTTGGGGGATTGGCACGCAAGGCTCCCCCTCTGGGGGAGCTCCCGCCGCAGGCGGGTGAGGGGGCGACACCCATGGGGCAGGACGAACCAACAGCCCCATAAACCCCAATTTGAACATCTCTCCCACCACCCAACCACCGATCCCAAGGAGGAACCAACCATGAAAGAAAACAAACGCCTGTGGCGCATCCTGATCCCGATCGTCTTCCTTTTCTCCCTCGTCGGTCTCCTGTACACCATTGTCCGTATCGCCCATGAGGACGACCCCAAGGAGACCGCCACCACCACCGAGAGCATCGCGCACCCCTCCGACACCCCCGATAGCACCGACCAAGAGACCGAAGCGCTCCCCGAGGAGATCGGAGACCCCTACGAGCTGGTCTTCTCCTCCTACGACGACGGCACCTGCAGGATCGGGGATATCAAGGTCAACCCCAAGTATCGGGAGGCCTTCACCCTGACGATCCCCGCCGTATCCCCCGAGGGTGAGCGGGTGACCGCCGTGGAAAACCCCGACGGCATGGGCTACATCAACGTCCCCCGCGTCCTCCTCCCCGAGGACTTTGAGGTGCTTTTGTACCGCATCCGCACCTATTACGGGAAGGATTCCTTCACGACGCGGAGCTTTGAGTCCTACTACTATTTCAAGAGCCTGGAGAGCTGCTCCACCGAAAATCTGAAACAGGATCTGCTGGACGCCTTCCCCTGGGCGGCTGTGACCGACTTCTATATCCTGGATGGGGCCATAGTCGCCGACGTGGAGATTCCCAAGCTGGCCCTCTGGATCGCCGAGGCCGCCCCCGACTACACAGCCCTCGAGGGAGAAAAGAAAATGTGGGAGCTGGTATCGGGGAACGGCATGACCCTGACCTGGGACGGCAAGCCCGTAGGAACCGAGACGGTCACGGATAACGCCCTCTTTGTGCAGAACATCGTGCTGGAGGAGGGCATCGGGACCATCGGTGCCAACGCCTTCTGCCACGCCCGCGCTACCTCTCTGACTCTTCCTACCACCCTGACCGAGATCGGCGACCGCGCCTTCGCCTACTGCCGCGAGATCACCGAAATGACCTGGCCCCAAAACACCCTCCGCCGCATCGGTGACGAGGCCTTCGCGGGGTGCTTTGGGCTTACCGAGCTGACCCTGACGGGAGAGGGGCTGACCATCGGCGCCCGTGCCTTCTCCCCCTCCGCCTTGAAGTCTGTCACCCTGGGCGAGGGGGTTGCAGAGGTAGGAGCCAACGCCTTTGAGAACTTGAGCCTGGAGCGGCTCCACATCGGTGACGACGTGACCCTCCTGGGCGCATACGCCTTCGCCACCTATTCCCCTCTGAAGGTGGTCTTCGGGGAGAACAGCCGCCTGTCCCGCATCGAGGACGGCGCCCTGAACAGACCTCTCGTGGATACCACCCTGCCCCACGGTATCGCCTACATCGGCGAGCAGGGCCTGTACGGAGACGAGGTCTCCTACGCGGGTACCATGGCCGAGTGGGAAGCCATCGAGAAGCACGCGGCCTGGTCATCCACCGATATCACCGTTCACTGCACCGACGGTGACGTGAGCTTTGACCCCGAGAAAAACTGACTCGGCTATCACAAAAGGCACCGCCCGCCGGTCCCATATCCTGTATGGAAAATCCCCCCTACGCAAGCTGCGTAGGGGGGATTTTGATGCGGCGTCGGTGAAGCATCCCCATACCGCGAGCGAGAAACGCCGAGACGGTGACTTTTCGGTTTTCCCGCATGGAATCGCTCTCTCCTTGGAAAGAAATTCGATTATCGTAAGCTTTGGCTCATCGAGGGATCGGGAGAAGGGTAACCGCGATTCTTGGCCTTCTCTCACACGCCCAATTCTTTGAAAAAAACGTATTTTCGCGGAATATTTTTCCCAAACATCTTGAAGAATCCATAAAAATATGCTATAATCATATGATGTAGTAGTATGCGTTTCACGGAATGTCCGTGGACTTCAAAACGATAATTTTTAAGGAGAATCAACATATGAAACTTGGTATCGTCGGACTGCCCAACGTAGGTAAGTCCACCCTCTTCAACGCCCTGACCAATGCGGGCGCTGAGTCCGCCAACTACCCCTTCTGCACCATTGAGCCCAACGTGGGCGTGGTGGCGGTGCCCGATCCCCGTATGGACAAGCTGGCCGAGATGCACAATCCCGAAAAGTACACCCCCGCCGTCATTGAGTTCGTGGATATCGCGGGTCTGGTTCGCGGCGCCTCCCAGGGCGAGGGTCTGGGCAATAAGTTCCTGTCCCACATCCGCGAGGTGGATGCCATTCTCCACGTGGTGCGTTGCTTCGAGGACTCCAACATCGTCCACGTGGACGGCAAGGTGGATCCCCTCCGCGACGTGGAGACCATCAACATGGAGCTGGTGCTGGCCGACATGGAGATCATGGAGCGCAAGCTCAATAACGCCCGCAAGATCCTCAAGGGCGACAAGACCATCGCCGGCGACATCGCCGTCTATGAGCGGGTCATGAAGGCTTTGGAGGACGGTCAGTCCGCCCGCACCGTGGAGCTTACCGACGATGAGCGGGTGCTGTTCCACGATACGCCCCTGATCACCATGAAGCCCGTGATCTACGTGGCCAACGTCTCCGAGGAGGAGGCAAACGGTGACGTATCGGGCAACGAGTCCTTCGCCAAGCTCAAAGAGTTCGCCGAGGGTGAGCACGCCGCCGTCATGCCCATCTGCGCCCAGATCGAGGCCGAGATCGCCCAGCTGGACGGTGAGGACAAGGAGATGTTCCTCTCCGACATGGGCATCGAGGAGGCGGGTCTGGACCGTCTCATCCGCGCCAGCTACGCCCTTCTGGGTCTCATCAGCTACCTGACCGCGGGCCCCAAGGAGGTCCGCGCCTGGACCATTGTCAAGGGGACCAAGGCTCCACAGGCCGCAGGTAAGATCCACTCCGACTTTGAGCGGGGCTTCATCCGCGCCGAGGTAGTGGCTTACGACGACCTCATGCGGGTGGGCACCATGGCCGCCGCCAAGGACGCGGGCCTCATCCGCTCCGAGGGCAAGGAGTACGTGGTGCAGGACGGCGATATCGTGCTGTTCCGCTTCAACGTGTAAGAGGTTCTGACCATGAGAATGCGCAAAAAGAAGCACGGCGCCGAGCGCATCGCCGCTTGTGCCGAGCTGTTGATTGAAGATACTTCCCTCCTGGCCACTCTGGGCGAGGAGGGCAACCCCATCTTTACCGAGCGCCGTCCCATCCACATGGAGATCGGCTGCGGCAAGGGCAATTTCGCAGTCGGCATGGCCGCCGCCCACCCCGAGTGGAATTTCATCGCCATGGAAAGAGTCTCGGACGTGGCCTGCTGTGCCTTGGAGAAGGCCAAGGCCCCCGCCTCCGACAGACCCAACGACAACCTCCGCGTGCTGATCGGCAACGCCGAGCATCTGGGGGAGTGGGTGAGGCCCCACAGCGTCTCCCGCATCTACCTGAACTTCTCCGACCCCTGGCCCAAGAAGGGCTACGCCAAGCGGAGGCTGACCCACCGTAACTTCCTTGTTCTGTACAAGAATATTCTTGTGGAGGGCGGTGAGCTGTACCTTAAGACCGACAACGAGGGGCTGTTCGATTTCAGCATGGAGGAATTTGAGGCCATGGGACTGACCGTTCTGTTCTCCTCCCGCGACTTCCATAAGACCCCCGAGGCAGAGGGCAACATCATGACCGAGTACGAGGCCAACTTCTCGTCTCAGGGGATGCCCATTTACTGCGCGCGGGTGAAGTTCTGACAAAGATACAAGATATAAGATACGAGATACAGGATATGACGCGATGGGTTATATCGCGTGTCTCGTATTTTGCTAAATTGCAGTTTATCGGTGTCTATTAAAGGGTCATCCTGAGCGGAGCCGCTTGCGGCGGAGTCGAAGGATCTCCTTTGCCGACAAGAGATCCTTCGACTCCGGGCTTCGCCCTCCGCTCAGGATGACCACATCAACAACT
>JAZNJA010000085.1:0-11260 GCA_045577755.1 Eubacteriales bacterium | reverse complement strand
GCTTGTGTATCAAATTTGGGTTTGTCGAACTGTTTGTTTGTGCCTTGCCCGCGTTATTTGCCCTCTCACCGCTGCGCGGAGCTCCCCCAAAGGGGGAGCCTTTGTACGGCGGGAAAACACTTGTCGGGAAACGGGTTTTTTGGAGTATAGCACGAAAGGCTCCCCCTCTGGGGGAGCTCCCGCCGCAGGCGGGTGAGAGGGCAACTCGTAAAAGGGAGCACGACCCAACTGTTCGCTAAACTGCAATTTGAATTCCAATCTCCCCGCCGTCTCAATCCGCGGTCAAGGTAATGACCCCATCTTCGCAGATGATCCGTACTTTTCCGTGCGGGCTATACACGTACCAGTTGCCCGCCTTGTCGATCGTCTCCCATTGCGCCATAGTACCGCGGTAGCGGATGGTATACAGTCCCGAATTAGTAAAGAACGCCGCCACGCCAATGCTCTCCAAAGAGGCGGGAAGCTCCACCGAGACCAGCTTGGGACAGTCGCGGAAGGCAAAATCACCGATGACCGTCACACCCTCGGGCAGAATGATGGACGTCAGATTTTCCGAGTGTGCAAAGGCGTTTTTTTCGATCACGGTCACGGTATCGGGAATGGTGACGGTCACGATCCCCTCGGCATCGGTAAAGGCGTTCTCCCCGATGGCGACCACGGGGATGCCGTTGTATTCTGCAGGAAGCTCCATATGCTCGGGATACTCACCTGCCTTGACGTAGACCGCCCAACCGTCCTCGGCTTCGGAAAAGGAGAGATGGGCGGTCTCCATGTAGTCCATCATCGCGAAAACGCCCAGTATGATCACAGCCACCGTGAGAAGCAAGCCCACGATGCTACAGATCACCCCTGCTCTCCGCAGGCCCGAGCGGTTGCCCTTCTTTTTTGAGATCCCGCCCAGAATGAGTCCCACGATGGCGGCAGGGGGCATACAGCAGACGATAGAGCCCAGACCGCACAGAAAGCTACCCAGAGCCAGCCCCTTGGCGGGCTGATACCGGGGCACGGGGGGCATCTCGGGGTTTATGAAACGATCGTCATTCATGACCATACCTCCTTCATGTGCGCGACTGCGTCACTGATCCCGCAGATCGATGGTCCCGTCTACACAGATAATGTAGAGGAGCTTATCCCCCTCCAGCACGGGACGGTACCAATCCGCCTCCTTTACCACCTTGTTCTCCCACTCCTCCAGAGTACCGGGGTAGACGATGGCGGTCAGCTCGCGGATGGCCAGCGCATCACGCCCGATGTATGCCACCGAGGCGGGCAGGGTGAAGTGAGGCTCCGTGATCTCACGGAAAGCTCCCTCTCCGATATAGGTGAGGGAATCGGGCAGGACCATGCCGATCAGCTGCTTGCATTCCAGAAACGCGTAGTCCGAGACCCGGGTCAGGGTGGAGGGAAGCTGGACCTCGACCAGAGAAACACACCCCGCGAAGCAGGAATCGGGGATCTCGGTGATGCCCTCGGGGATCTTGATGCGCTCCAGGCTCCGACACTCGGAGAAGGCCAAGGGACCGATGGAGACCACACCCTTGGGCAGGTCGATTTTAGTCAGATTGCGGCATCCTTGAAAGGCCGCGCCGTCGATGGCGGTGATGGTATCGGGAAGACTGATCTTGCGGAGACGGGTCTGCCCCATGAACCCCGACGGGGCGATCTCGGTGACGATGCCGCCGTTGTAGTGGGCGGGGATGGCCACCTCCTGGGGGAGGGTCGCGCCGCTTTGGACCGACACCGCGTAGGTGCCGTTCCCGTTGGCGGTGTAGACCAGCATCTCTGCCACCGTCAGCTCGCGGGTGGTCTCCTCTTCGGGAATATGGGCAGGAGGATTAGTCACACTTTCCACTGTCCCGTCCCCGAACAACCTGGGGGCGATCTCGTCCAGGATGGCGGGCATCACCGTGCCGGCGAATACCATGAGCAGCACGTGGAAGACGATACCCGCGATGCTGAATACCGTACCCGCCTTGCGCAGACCCGATCGGTTGCCCTTCTTCTTGGCCACGTGACCCAACGCCAGACCCACCACCGAGGCGGGCACGCCCATACAACACACTACCGAACCAAGACCGCACAGAAAGCTCGCCAGAGCCAGCCCCTTGGCGGGATTCTCCACGGGCGCGGGGGAAGGATTGATTTCGGGATTCACATACTTTTGCTCGTTCATAACAGTACCTCATTTGCTTGGTAATTCCATTATACCACACCGCCCCACCCCTGTCAACGACCGAATGTCCCAAAACGCGACCGATTATCCCAAAGAGACGGATGAAATGGGCTCTCACCCTATAAGACACCGAAACACCCCGAAATATTACAGCGATTTCAAAAAAAAACATTGCTAAAAGTGGTATTTACAAAAACCGCTCGGTGATGTATAATGGACAGGCAAGGCAGAGAATACAGACAGCCGTACCGTGTCCTCTCCTCCGTCCCCGATTGGCAGCGGGGCGGGCGGGCGCGGACGGACGGAAAGGAAACAACGTGAGTATCCGAAAAGTTACCGATGACAAGATCCTGACCGACGGCTTTGTGACGCTGGAGGCGGTCACGCTGTACGCCACCACCCGTGCCGAGGCGCTGGAGGTGGATACGAGCCGCTTCCTCATTGGATCCACTCTGTTCATCACCACCGAGGGGCAGGTCTACCTGCTGGACGCAGACGGAGGGATCTGGCGCTCCATTCGGGACGGCTCTCCCCTGACGGGAGGTGAGGCTTGATGGCCGAGATCAGCTTTGCCGATATCATCGTAGCCGCCAAGGCCGCCGAGACCCCCATGGCACCTCTGATCCTCAACGGCCAGGTGTTCGACGGCACCGTGCCGCTGGAGCTGACCGTTGAGGGCGCCGATACCGTGCCCGCCTGCGTGGAGGAGGAGGCGGACCGCGTGGCCGACGGGGTGTTGGCCTGCCGCCGACCCGGTACCGTGACCATCCTCCTCCTCTCGGACCTCCACTACAAGGGGGACGGGAGCATGGACGGCCATATGAAAAAGCTCTCCCGCGCGGTCAGCCGTCTGCGGGACCAGATCGCCCCCGACCTGGAGGTGGACCTGGGAGACGTGGTCTGGGGGGCGTCGGCTACCCCCTACGAGAATATTCCCGCCGAGGCGCGGGCGGTCAACGCCCACCTGGGCAAGAGCGGGATCTCCTTGCGCGCCCTGGGCAATCACGACACCATGTACAGCACCGAGGCCGAGCGCTACGCCTTCTCCCTCTCCCATAACACGCCCCATCTTACGGGAAGCGGAGCGGGCGGCTACGGCTACCTGGATCTCCCCGAGGCGGGGGTGCGGGTGATCCTGCTCAACACCTCCGAGCTGGAGGATAATCTCTACCGCTGTGCCGTCTGCACCCGCGAGTCCCAGCGTGCCTGGCTGTGCGGGGTGCTGGCCGATATGAAGGGCAAGCCCGAGGAAAGGGTGCTGCTTCTGGCCCATATGCCCCTGGATTTTGACACCACCGACACGGGCGTCACCCTCCCTGCCATTCTCAAGGCCTATGAGGAGGGCGGCACCGTGGCGGTGGGGGGCAAGACCTACGACTTCGCGGGGGAGCGAGCCCCCATCCTGGCCCAGCTCCACGGTCACCTCCACAATTACAAGACCCACCTCATCGAGGGAACCTCCATTCCCCGTGTGTCCGTGCCCAATGCCTGTCCCTCCCGGGACAACGAGTATTCCAACGCGGCCCACTACCCCGACCCCGATTTCCAGGAGCGCTTCGGCGGGGAGCCTACCTATCCCAAAAACAGCGGAAACGAGAACTTTACCGCCTTTTGCGTGGCGGTGATCGACCCCGCTGAGGGAACTGTGACGGCTCTTCGCTACGGCGCGGGAGTGAACAGACGGGTAAATGCCGCGGGGGAGACCGTGATCCTGCGCCGCGTGGCGGTGGAGCTGCCTCCCCACGTGTACGGCGATATCCGCACCCCGCTGGTGGCGGACGGGGAGGCCTATACCCTGGGTCTTGTGCCCGAGGAGGGCTACGTGCCCGACACCGTAAGGGTGCTTGCGGGCGGTGTGGACGTTACCCCCGCCGCGTACAGGGACGGACGGGTGCAGTTGGCCGCCGTTACCGCCGATCTGCGGATCACGGTCACCGAGCGCGCGGCCGTCGAGCTGCCCGAGGAGGGAGACTACGACAATCTGGTCCCCGACTCCTTCGGCACCGATCCCGACGGCTATGACTATACCGCCAACGGGGGTATGCGGGTCGATCGCCGTCTGAGCAGCTCGGGCAGCATCAAAAACGAGGAGACCGCGGGGGCCGTGACCTCGGGCTTTATCCCCTTCACCAAGGGACAGATCATCCGCATCACCCACGACGGCACCCAGCCTCAGTCTTCCTCGGTGTTCTACTGCAATTTCTACAGCGAGTCCGGGGAATTCAAGAACGTCTTCTCGGCGGCAACGGCAGGAAGCTTTGTCACCGAGGGAAGCACCCCCGTCTGGATCCTGGATACGGGCGCGCTGACCCTCAGCGACACCGCGGCGATGTTCCGCGTATCCACCTTCACGGACCCCGCGGGCTTCGTGATCACCCTGGACCAGCCCATCGGCTCGGTCGGGGCGTAAGGAGGGCCTATGACGACCTCCTTTCTGATCTGGCTCCGCGCCGCCGCCATTCGGGCGGTCAAAACGGTCGCCCAGACCGCCGTGGCCACGGTGGGCACCTCGGCGATCCTCTCTGAGGTGGACTGGCGGGTGGTGGCCTCGGCCTCCCTGCTGGCGGGTCTTTTGTCCTTGCTCACCTCGGTGGCGGGGCTCCCCGAGGTCAAGTCGGGACAGGGTTGACCGCCCTCCGGGGGGGACGGTCCGACCCTATCCCGTGACCGAATGCCCCGTGTCCCGTCCCAAGACGTTGCTCCCCGGCATTTTCGGATTGCGTAGCAGTACCGCATTGCGGATGGCGTGGGGGCCAAAGCGGGCCCGCAGCTCCTCCACCGTGCGGTCCAGCACCTCGCGGCGGCGGATGGCGGCGGCGTCGGTGAACATATCCAGCTGGTAGGGGGTGTCGGCCTCCACAAGGTCGATGGCCCGTACTGTCACCGAGCGCAGGGGGCTTTCCCAGTTGTAACTGCGGCAAAACAAAGCGAAGGCCTCCCGCGCCAGGATCAGGGCACTGCGTGTGGGGTAGGGAAGGCGGCATTGCCATTGCTTACAGCGCAGCTCCCGATCACGAATGGCGATGGCCACCCCCGTGGCCTTACGGTCGTAGAGATGGAGACGGTGTCCCACGTCCTGGGCCAGCTCCAGCATGACGGGCCATACCTCCCCGTCCGAGACCAGATCCCGCAAGGTGGTGATGCCGTGTCCCGCCGTTTTGTCCGGATCCGCGATGCCGCGGCTCACCACGCGGGAGTTGTCCAGGCCGTTGGCAAAGCGCCAGATGTCCTCTCCGCATTTGCCCAGCTTGGCCCGCAGACACTCCGGGGGATAGACCGCCAGGTCCCCGATGGTATGGATGCCCAAGGGGTGCAACCGCCGCGCCGTCGCCCGCCCGACACCCAACAGATCCGAGGCAGGCAGGTGCCAGATGATCTCCCGAAAGCGGTCGGGGGGGATGACGGTGACGGCGTCGGGCTTTTTCATGTCGCTGCCCAGCTTGGCAAAGACTTTGTTGAAGGAGACCCCAACCGAGACCGTCACCCCCAGTTCTCCCTTGATGCGCTCCCGCAGGGCATGGGCGACGGTCTCGCCGTCTCCGAACAGGCGACGGCTGGCGGTGATGTCCAGCCAGCATTCGTCCAGCCCCAGGGGCTCCACCATGTCGGTGTACTCGCCGTACATGGCCCGCGCCGCGTCGGATACGCGGAGGTATTCCTCGTAGTGGGGCTTGGCCAGGATCAGACCGGGACATTTCTGCTTTGCCTGCCAGACCGCCTCTCCCGTGGTGACACCGAAGGCCTTGGCCTCGTAGTTTTTGGCCAGCACGATGCCGTGCCGTTCCTCCGTCTCGCCGCAGACCGCCACGGGCTTCCCCCGCCATTCGGGGTGGAGCATACACTCCACCGAGGCGTAAAAATTGTTCATGTCACAATGCAGAATGGTTCGGTTCATTCTCTCTCCCTTCGGAGGGCGGGATTCCCTTTCGCCCCATGTATAGAGGTGTTTTCCCCAAAAAAAGGGGATTTTTTTGTTTTTCTCCCGTAACCCTCTTGACAAAAATCGTTCGTTGTGATATGCTATAAACACGAACAAGGTTTCGTAATTATAGTATACACGACACGGACACGGTAGTCAAGTAAACTTAACAATAAAGTGTTCGTGTTCGAGAAAAAAAGGAAGGACGGGTATGCCGTATGGTATTTAAGGACAGACTGAAGGAGAGACGGCGGGAGGTAGGCATCTCCCAGGCCGAGCTGGCGCGGCGGACGGGAGTGACGGCCCGTACCATCCAGAATTACGAAATGGGCAGTCGCAAGCCTCAGCAGATGGAGATCGTGCAGAAAATGGCCGAGGCGCTGGACACCTCCATAGAGTACCTCCTCGGACGGGAGGGAAGCTTTGTGGTAAGCGCCTACGAGCGCGGAGGCGCCCGCGCGGCGCGGGACGTGGAGGAGCTGGTCTCCGAGATCAGCGGACTTTTCGCGGGCGGTGAGCTGGCCGAGGAGGAGAAGGACGCCATCATGGCCGCCCTCAACCGCGCCTACTGGGATGCCAAGGAGGAGAACAAGAAATACGCCTCCCGCGCCCGCGGAGAGGAGTAAGCCTTGATGAAAAAGGGAATAACCCGCGAGAGGGGGCCGTTCAGGCAGACGGGACACCCGTACGGGGGGAAAGGAGACATCAGGCATGGAACAGGAAGCCTGTGAACGGATCGGATGCCAACTGGTCCGTACATATGGGACCCGCGATCCCTTTGCTATCGCCGAGGGACTGGGCATCCATATTTATGAGGATGACTTCGGCCGCCTCAAGGGAATGTACCGCGTGATCCTGAAGCGGCGGTGCATCTTCCTCAACAGCACTCTCCACGAGGACACCAAGCGCATCGTCTGTGCCCACGAGATCGGGCATGACCGCCTGCACCGTTCCTTCGCCATGGGCAGCGGGCTGGGGGAGCTGGAGCTCTACGACATGACCTGTCGGCGGGAGTACGAGGCCAACCTGGTGGCTGCCTCCATTCTGTTGCCCGACGAGGAGCTGCTGGACTATATTTACAGCTACCGCTACGACGTGGGGCAGATCGCCCGCGCCATGCGCTCGGACGTCAATTTGATAGCGCTGAAGATCGACAGCTTGCGGGCCCGCGGGTATGACCTGCGTTCCCAGGAGCATCGGTCGGATTTTCTGAAATGAGCCCATATCCGGGCAGACGGCCGCGGGGACTGTCCCGCCCGTAGAAAGGAGAACGCCATGTGCGGCAGATACGTGATCGAGGAGGATGGGAGCGTGGATATCCGTGCTCTCTATGAGGAGCTGGCCGTCACCGCGCCCCGGGCGCTCTTGAAGCGGGGGGAGGTCTTCCCGACGGATACGGTGCCCATCCTGTGCCGTACCCGGGATCCCGCCCGTTCCTACGCCCCTGCTCCCGCTGTGTGGGGGATCCCCTCCCCCGCGGGAAAGGGGATCGTGATCAACGCCCGTGCCGAAACGGCGCACGAAAAACCCCTGTTCCGGGAAAGCTTTGCCCGCCGCCGCTGTGTCATTCCCACGCTGGGGTATTACGAATGGTCGCGGGATAAGAGCAAGCATCGCTTCTCTCTGCCGGATGCCGAGGTCACCTATCTCTGCGGCCTCTGGCGCAAGGACGAAGACGGGACACCCCGCTTCGCGGTGCTGACCACCGCCGCCAACGACTCGGTGGCGCCCGTCCATCCCCGTATGCCTCTCCTCCTCCCCGCCCACCGCATGGCCGACTGGCTCCACGATCCCGCCTTCGCTGCGTATCATCTCCGCGCCGTCATGCCGCCTCTGCGGGTCACCGCCGTCGGGAACTGACGGCACCCCACAGGGAAGCTGCCCGAGCTTCTCGCGGCGGATCCGAGGCGAAAAAATAAACAAATTTTTCAAAAAACTTTCAAAAACCTATTGACAAACCCCCGCACTTGTGCTATAATATCGTCGTTGCGAAAAACAACCGCCGATAATCCGGTGACCAATGGGGGTATAGCTCAGTTGGGAGAGCGCTTGAATGGCATTCAAGAGGTCAGGGGTTCGACTCCCCTTATCTCCACCAGAACAAGCAAATCCGAACGGTCTCGTTACGACGGAACTGTTCGGGTTTGCTTTTTCTATTTTGGATATACTTATTAAATGTTACCGCCGAGAGTACCCCAATGGTCACTCTCGGCTAATTACTTAGCAATCTTGGCATATATATGGCAACAAACCATCATGCTCCTTCTCTTTCGATAGCTTCGATGCATTTTTGTCGAAACCATCGACGAAGTTTTGTCTGAAACATTGACACGCAGCCGTTTTTATGATATAATAACGGTACAATAGCACATGAGATAACAGGAGGCATATATGGCAATACCGATAAACATCGAAGATCTGATCAATAAAAGAGTTGTAGAGTCCACACGAATCGAGTTCAAGAGCGATTGGAACCCCAACCCTATCATTCACAGCATTTGTGCCTTTGCTAATGATATCGACAACGTCGGCGGCGGATATATTGTCGTAGGGGTTGAGGAAATTGACGGGAGTCCTGTATTCCCTATCAAAGGAATCGCGCAGGGAGATATTGATACAATTCTAAAAGAACTTGTAGGCTACTGCCATTGTATTGAACCTTTGTATAACCCCATTGTAGAACCTGTATTTTTTGACGGAAGGTATATCATCGTCATTTGGGTTCCGGGTGGCTACGGCAGACCCTACAAGGCATCCAAGGATATTTTCTCTGAAAAAGCAAATAAACTGCACTATATCAGAAAATTCAGCAGCACCATCATCGCTTCTGCCGAGGAGGAAAAGCAACTGTTTTACGTTTCATCTGATATTCCCTTTGATGACAGAGCAAATCTTGCGGCAGATATCTCAGATCTGGATATTGGTCTTATGCGCCAGCATCTAAAAGAAATCGGTAGTAGCTTGTATGAGATCTCATTGAAAGAGGATGCCCTAAAGATTGCAAAGGATATGCAATTGGTTTCCGGTCCCGTAGAAAATCTCAAGCCGCTCAATGTGGGAATACTGATGTTTTCGGAACGCCCCGAGAGATACTTCCGTTATGCGAGAATTGAGGTGGTAGATATTCCCGATCCAACAGGAACTAATATGGTGGAAAAGGTATTCACAGGCCCGATCCAAAGACAATTGAAGGATGCGCTTTCTTATATCAAAAACTATATTTTGAAAGAAGCGATCATAAAAGAAGCACACAAGGCAGAATCTGTAAAGATTCATAATTATCCGTATGCTGCTGTTGAAGAGTTATTATCGAATGCTGTATATCATAGATCGTATCAAGTGAATGAACCTATAACAGTTAAGATAACGCCCACAGCTATCACGATCACCAGCTTTCCCGGGTTTGACAGAAGTATCACTATGGAGAATATCTCGGCTTATAATATTACATCTCCTATTTACAGAAACAGACGAATCGGTGATTTTCTGAAGGAGCTTCGTTTGATAGAAGGCCGCAATACAGGTTATCCTACCGTATTAAGAGCACTTCGAGAGAACGGTTCGAGTTTACCGAAATTTGATATGGATGATAACCGGATGTATCTTTCGGTGACTCTTCCAATCCACTCGTATTTTCTGCCCAAGAGCGAAAGCAATCCCAAGAAGCTTGAATACAGAGAACGCATTTTTGCGGCGCTCAAAGGCAGAACACTATCTATGAACGAGCTTGCAAAAGCCATGGGATATAAAGGAATATCAGCAAAGCTTTCTTCCACAATTGAAAAAATGCTGGAGATCGGTGCTCTTGAAAAGGTAGTGGTTGGCTCTTACGTGAAATTGCATATTCCGGGTGATATGTAAAACGAGGATTTATGTTATGAAAAATAAATTGGACAAGAAGTTTTTTGACACGCATAGGGTTCCCGAATTGTCTGCGGCAAATATTTTCTATTTCAGTGTAAACGCTGCACTACCGGATTTGTTTCAGCAGTTTGATAAATTAGCCAAAGTAAAGGGCCTTACTGTTCCCGACAACTCGGATGAAAGAAATATGATTGCTTCTATGAATGATCCGGAAATCATCGTAAATTACATGAGAAAACTCAAAGCTATAGAGAATCGTCACGAAATGATAGAAAAGGTGTCGGAATATGCTGAGACAACAATGCCATTGATTTTGAAACGTTATTTGACAAGCGCGCTTGACAGCTTTATTGAGACTGCCGGCCGTTGTTTTGTCAAAAATGATCTTCGGTATGTGTTGGAACTGAGAAAGCGATATCAAGAAATCCGAAATCCGTATGCCCAAGCAGTCGCGTGTCTTGTGTTTGGTATGAAGGGTATGGATGCTGAGTGTGACTTTTTATATGAAGAGTATAAAAAAATGCGTAACGCTTATCCAGAAGAAAGTTATTCTGATTTCCCTCTGCTGGCTTTGCATATACTTTTTGAAAAATAAAGTTATGACATAATGCTATAAAGCGAGGACGAAAAATGTATGAGAAGCTATATAAAGAGCTTGTACTTCGCTATAACGAATTAGAGGGCAGGACGAAGCAGCTCGAAGAAGAAAACGCGCGGTTGAGACAGAGGCTTGGAATGGCAAATCGATCCGACACAAATATTGAGATAGCTGAAAAAACAATACATTTCCTCAATAAATACAGCTCCGCGAAAGAAAAGATCCAATTTATTGAAAGCGGCGTTAAGGTAACGGTAGTTACACGACCTCCCGAGGATTTCAAAGAGAGGGATCGTGACACGGTTGTCGAGTGTGCGGAGAAGTTGAGAGAAAGCGGCATAATCGTCAGTTATAAATCCGATTTTCATCAGAAGTTTACTGTTATCGATCAATCCGTCGTGTGGTATGGAAGTGTTAATTTCCTCAGTTTTGGTACACATGAGGAAAGCATCATGCGCTTCGAGAATACAGATATCGCAGGACAGCTTATGGATACGGTTTTGTAATGTGATGATGTAAAAAGAATTCTTCGCTATTCGACTTTGCTATATTTATCTCCACCAGCAAAAGAGGCTGAGTCATTAACTCCCCCAAAAATCAAAAAAAGCGGTTGTTCAAAACCGAAAGGGCTTGAACAACCGCTTGCTTTGTTGTATAATTTAATTGCCACAAAAAACCTACAAGAAAGCGAGGTAATTATACAACA
>JAZNJA010000084.1:0-8958 GCA_045577755.1 Eubacteriales bacterium | reverse complement strand
CCTCCGGGAGGGGTAGCGAAGCGGCAACGCGGTAGTGAATGGCCGCCAGTGGCGGCCAGAGCCGCGTTGTGACCGACCCGCAGGGAGACCTCCCGCGAAGCGGGTGGAGGAGAACGCGGACATTTGGGCGGGCATTCTTTTCCGGCTATGCAAACCCACCGCTAAACCCCAATTTTTCGCAATTCTGCAACCGCACAGGGTCAAATATGGTAATGGAACCGTAATCAGTCGAATCCGTACCGAAGCGTCACCACGGGAAATTCATTTTTCGCGTTTTTCAGCCACTCCGAACAGGTGTCAGCGTCGAAAACCACGGAGATACTGCCGTTTTCGTTGACGGTATACCCGACGGGGATCTCACCGCTGTCGGTTTGCAGATACAGAGAAAAGGACCGGGCCAGCTGAGGATCGGCAAGTGTGATCTCCAGCTCGATCTTCTTGACCTCCACGCCTGTATTTAGATGAAGACTCAGAAGTCTCTCCTCGCCGTCCAGCTTGCAGAAGTACCCGGTCAATCCGGCTCCGATGCCGGTCGTATCCATGTCCACCCAATGGATCTCTTCTCGAAAAAACGTATCACTGCAGACGGCGGACACGACCCGTTCCTCGTAAAGCCTATGATGCTCCTTGTCGTTCATTCCGTCAAAGTCGTAATCGCCGATCACGATGAAATGGAATATCCCACCGTCGTCCACTATTGAATAGAGAAGCCCGTCTTTTTTCAAGGTATGGTAATTGACCAGATAGCACAAAAGGGGCAGTAAAGCCGCGATCGGCAGCAGCACACGGAGAGAGAGCTTCTTTTTGAAAACGGCAAACAGAACGCAGGCTGTGAGGACTGAGGCGATGATGATGAGCAGATGGTAATAAAAGACCATCCTACGCCCCGATATATAGTAACCTCCTGTATCGTAGGCGCTTTCATAACAGAACAGGAAGATCAGAAAGCTGGTGACGATGATCAGAGAGGCAAAGATCCACGTGACCATCGAAGCAAGCTTTTCTTGCGGCAGGCTTGTTTTTCTCTTGTCCATGGGGACGCTCCTTTCGGTTGGGTTCAATTCAGTATAGCATGGAGCTGTATGTTTGTCAAGGGGAAAACAAAAAAACACGCCGAAGCGTGTTTTTTTGATGGCGGAGGCGGTGGGATTCTGAACCCCGCTCGCCAGAGCCGAGCAACAAGCTGCTCTCCGCACCTTGCAGGTGCTGCAAATCAGAAGGTATTTCGTTATGTTGCAGCTTGAACGTGTTTCTCACCCATCATCTCCGCCAATAAAAAAGCACCGACAAGCGGTGCTTTTTTATTGGCGGAGGCGGTGGGATTCGAACCCACGGGCGATTTTACTCGCCACTCGATTTCGAGTCGAGACCGTTATGACCACTTCGATACACCTCCGTATGCGAAGCGTTGAGGATCGGAGGATCTCTCAAACGCATGATATTATACCACAAACCAAAGAAAAAAGCAATACCTTTTCCAAAAAAAGTTTCAAGAAAAAATCCACCTCACGAATTGGAGCAAAACCCTTGACGGAGGGCCGTTTTTCCTGTATAATGAAGAAAAAAGCAAAGGAGAAACGCCATGTCTTCCATGCTGAGATATCTCTGCGCGGCCCTGGCTCTGCTCATGATGCTGGGTGCCTTCGTTTCCTGTCAGCCAGCCGACGGGCCTGCCGATACCACGGCCGACGGCTCCTCGGCCGATTCTGCCTCGACTACACCCGAAGAAGCCCCCGAGACTCTCCCCGGAAGCGGTGCCGTGACCGACGGCGAGACCTCTGCGGAGGCCCCCGATCAGCCCCAGGCTTCCGCTACCCGCCCCGCCCAGGAGGTCAGGGTGATCTCCATGAACCTGGACGCCAACGAGGCCACGGCGGGCTCCCGCGTCCGTCTCATGGCCCCACTGCTTCTGTCCTTTGACCCCGATTCCATCGGCGTCCAGGAGGCCCGCGGCGGCTGGATCAACCTCCTCAAGCGCCATTTCCTGGCCAAGGGCTATGCCCGCGTGGGTTTGGACGCGGGAGGCGGTAAGGACGCCGCCAACGGCTACTTCGCCACCTACATCCTCTACAAGGAGGACAAGTTCGACCTCATCGACTGGGGCACCTTCTGGCTCACCAACACCCCCGAGACCCCCTCCAAGTACGGCCCCACCGTGGACACCAACCGCACCTGCACCTGGGCTCTTCTGGAGGATAAGGAGACCGGCTTCCGCTACGTCCACATGAATGCCCATCTGGACTGGATGGACATGGAGGTCAACAAGATCCAGGTGGAGATGATCCAAAACCAGATCGAGCGCTTTGAGGCCATGGGCTACCCCGTCTTCGCGGGGGGCGACTACAACTGCGACGAGGGCACCGCCTCCTACCTCAAGATGCTGGAGTCCGAGGTGGTAGCCGACGCCAAGAAGGTGGCCGAGAAGGCCAACGATATCGCCACCTACCCCAGCTACGGTGACTACGACGTCTACGACCCCAAGGAGCGCCCCATCGACTACTTCTTTATTACCAAGGATCGTATGACGGTCAAGGAGTACCGCGTGGTGGACGAGAAGCCGGATGGGGAGTATATCTCCGACCATTTCCCGGTCTTCGTCCACGCCCTGGTTGGGGAAACTCCCATTGTGAGCGATGCCGATCTGGCGCCCCGTTTCCCTGAGGACACCGTCCTGAGCGCGTCGGTATCGGGAAGCGGCATTTCGCTGTCCTTCCCCCAGGCCTTCGACAAGGCTGGGGTAATGGCCGCTCAGTACCGCATCGATCTCATGCTGGATGGTAAGATCGTATCGAGCGTCACCAAAACCTCGGATTTCCTGACTCTGAGCCCGCCCGCCACCGTGGAGCGCTTTCTGGGCGGCTTGAGCGCATCGGGCAGGTATACCGTTTTCGTGACCCCCTTCAATTTGCTCGGTCACGAAGGTCCCGCCATACTGGCGGACGTGGAGTTTTCCAACTCGGTGGATTCTGCCGAAATGCCCCCCGCGGATATCCTGGATATCCGCGCCGAGGGCGATACCGTCAAGGACTTCTCCCCCAATGGCTATGAGGTGACAAGGAAGGGGGAGGCCACTGTCACCGAAACCGATCTCGGCCCCGCCATGACGTTCACGGGGAACGGCAACTATGCGGTCAGCGGCGTGAAGAATCATTACGAGGCTATGGAGCATGGCTTCACCATGGAGCTGTACTTCACCACCCCCGCCGACCTGTCGGGCTTCCACAGCGTGGCCAGTAATATGCACGCGGGAGGCTTTGGCATGGACTGGGAGAACGGTGTCTTCACCTTCTCGGTGCGTATCGGCGGCTCTTACCTGGGCGTGGATTACGAGATGATGCCCGAGACCGCCTACCACGTCCTGGGCGTCTACACCGGCCATTCAGTCAAGCTCTACATCAACGGAGCCTTAGCGGGTGAGACCTCCGTTTCGGGCAGCCTGGTCCATCCCACCGACAACGGCGCCAAGTATCTCTGCGTCGGCGCCGACAGCGATGCCACCGGTGCGGGAGAGTATCCCTGTAAAGCCCTTGTGTACCTCGTCCGTATGTACAGCGCCGCCGCCACCGACGGGCAAGCCCTCTATCTCTACGAACAGCTCAAATCATGATCCCGTCCCCGCCCGCTATGGGCGGGGATCTTTTTTGGCGATATCGAGATTATCGCGAGGGATTTTTCCAAAACGACTTGACAAAAGACCCTCTCTGTGGTATAATACCCGTGTTTGGGAAAACCCCGATTGGGGCCATTAGCTCAGTTGGTTAGAGCTACCGGCTCATAACCGGTTGGTCCTGGGTTCGAGCCCCCGATGGCCCACCATAGCGCGAAAGCGCAGACGAGCAGGGAAGTACCACGTATTTCTCTGCTCTAACCTTATGGGGATCCGGACACGAATCGAATAGGCCTGCATAGTTAAATGGATATAATAACCCCCTCCTAAGGGGTAGTTATGGGTTCGATTCCCGTTGCGGGTGCCAAAAGCGGTCTATATTAGCAGTTTAGACCGCTTTTTTGATATAGAACAGTTTTTTGTTCTAAAGAATTCATGTAATTAATTTATTATCTAACAATAAAGATGATTTCAAATTTTGCTTGAGAATATTAAGGAGTGAATATGCAGACGGGAAGGTATGAAGAAGAATTAAGAACAGGTGGAACATTAGTAGTTTGTAATGATGATTGGCATATTAAATACTATTTTCCAGGACCAGATTTACGTTATAACGGGACCTTTAAGAAAATATATGGATATGAGATAGATTCCTATATTGTTGCATTGAAAGACAATTACAAAAAATTTACAGAATTGTACAAAAACTTCGACAGGAAAAACAAACTTACTATTGATGCAGATAAAGGCATGAGCATCCAGTTAGGGGGATATTCTGGTAGTGGAGTATATATGTTTTATTACCACAAGTTGATTTCAAGTCAAGAGGATCTCCATAATGTTATCAGGGATTTAATATATGCGAAAAATAAAGCTTTAACAATCCAGCGCGTATTTGCTAATGGTGACTTGAATTCGTTATCTCGTATCGAATACTTTCAACAACAAGACCCCGATTTGGATGGTTATTTTGAGACTTTAGTAAGAATTAAGAACGAATTTAGTAAGTATTATCGTTATAATAATTTACCTCCCTTTGATGTGTTCATTAACACAGTTCAAGATTTGTTTAACAGACTAACACATCAAGTAACCAATGAAAATAATCCTGCTGTGTGGAATAGTGTTACTGAAGAATTAGTAAATATTCTTATCAAAGCAAAAAGAAATCTAACGTCAGATAATGTTTATTATCTTTTAAGTTTCATTGATTTTTCCAGTATTTCTCAAGAGCTCTTTGATGAAATTTCACAAGAAATATATAATGTATTAGAGGAACAAAATATAAATAATAATTATCATATAGTGTATGCGTATTTGATTTATCAAATTTTGAAATATGGAGCGAAGAATTGCTCAGAAAAAATAATGCAAAATTTAAAAATAATCACTCCAAATTCAAGTATCGCTGTTTTGAGGTACATAGAAGTGATGAATTCATGCAAAGTATATGATTTGACTCCTATTCCTATTGATATTTCTGAAGTTAATAGTATTCAAATGCCTCAAAAGCCTCAACGGATCTCATATTATAAATGGGGATTCATTTGTGTCTGCCTATTATTAACATTCTTTGGCTTGTTTATCATAAATGTAATTATTCAAGAGTCAGTAGTATTACAATTATTAGGTATTTTCTTATTTACTTTTTGTTCAATAAAAGCTTTTGATAGGGCAAATACCAATTATTTCCATGATTGTAAGCGCTATAATTCAGCGGTGGAGAGTTTTAAAGATTATCAGCTCCAAGAATATACTAATTCTCAATTTGAAGCTATGAAATCTTCTAAAAAACAAAACCATATGTTTTGAAAAACTTTTTCATTCCAAGGCGCGTTTTTTATCATAAAGAAAAAAGCACCGCCCCCGAAGATATCGGAGGCGGTTTTCATTATGAAATCTTACTTGTTTCTCCGCTTCAAGACGGTGAGAACACCGGCGGCGATCCCCGCTGCGGCACCGGCCAGCGTAGCCACGGCGGCGGTCAGGATGCCCTTGTCCACCTTGATACTCTTGAGATCGATCCTGTCAAAGAGGCTCTTCTTTCCCGCAGGAGCGGCTTCCTCGGCGGGAAGGGCGATGGCAGGTACCAGGTCACGGATGCTATCCATAAGCTTCCAGGCACCTACGGTGACGGCGTTCTGGGGGTAGGTGCAGCTCTTCATGTCCAGAGCGGCCTCGTAGAAGTTCTTGGCAGCGCGCCAGCTGTCGGCGGTGTAGTGGGACTCCTTGCGGGCCTCAAAGGCGGCGATGGCTTCGTCCAGCGCGGTGAAGTCCAGATCCTCATAGAGCACGGCTTGAGCCGCGGTGACGGTGTCCTCAGCCTCGGTGACGGCCAGGGCACCTCCCTCACAGGCATAGCGGACGCGTATCTCTGCATAGCCGTAGTTGTACCAGGAGGCTTCGTCGTGGACCGTGAAGCGAATGTGCTTGCCGGGGTAGGCATCGAAGCGGATCTTACCGCTCTTGGGGAAGGGAACCGTTCCCTTATCGTTTCCGCCCTTGTCGGCGGGATCGTGATCAAAGGACAGGTAGAGGGTCTTTTCCTCAGGGAACCGCTTGTTGGTGGTGATCTGGAGGGTAGAGGCCTTCATGTCGGTGTCAGCCGAGAAGGTGACGTCCAGGCCGGCCAGGTCCGCGACCTCGGGGATCTCCAGGTTCAGGCGGGCGGGGTTGCGCTGAATGGGCAGTACCTTACGTGTCAGAATGCCGTTCAGCTTGAAGAGCTTACCCTCACCGGGGCGGAAGGTCTCGGTGAAGCGACCGTCGGTAACCGTGACGGGATACTCGTTTCCGCCCCAGGGGCTGACGTAGGTCAGGCCCTCGATACCGCTCAGGGGGTGGACGGTAAAGGTAGCTGTGGCGGGGTTCTCCCAGGAATTGTTAAAGAGCATGACGTAGGTTTCGTCGCCCTTGGCGGTGACCATATGGCTGATCACGAAATCCACATCGCCCACCGGGGTGATCATCCAGTCCTCGGGGAGGCGCTCCACGCCGCCGATACGGTCGGTGGTATGGTAGGCGTGGACGGTGTCCAGCTTCATGAGGGTATCGCCCAGGGCGTGCACTTCGGCGTTGAGCTTGCCGAAGTCCTTGAGAAGCTGAGGATTCTTGACAGTACCGTCGCGGTAGATGACCGACTCGCGGAAGCACTCGCCCTCATCGTCGGATCGGCCGGGGCAGACCAGGTTGAACCAGGACAGGGCCTTGAAGCCGTAGGCCAGGTAGGCATAGACGTTCCATCGCATCTCGTCGATGTTCGGCATACGGGTACCCATCCAGGCGGTGGACTGGGGGAAGGCATGGGTGCGGAGGCGGCCGTTCTCAAAGGCCACGCGGCGGATGACCTCCATGTCCGCAAAGATGGACAGGGCGGTGCCGTTCAGATGGAAAGGATAGAAATCGTGGGAAAGATACTCGATGTTTTCCTCGCCGGCCTCCTTGACGAAGCGGGTGCAGTACCGGTAATAATCGCCCTCCATGGCCGCGGTGCCGACGTAGCTGGGGAAGAGGTTGACGAAGGGGAAGCGCTTGGAGTCGGCCTCGCGATAGGCGCGGCAGAACTCACCCACGCGGGGCAGAGCCGCTCCGCCGGGCTCGTCGATGAGGTGGTAGCCGATGCAGCGGGCCTTTCCCTTGGCGTACTGAACACCCTCCGTCAGCATACCCTCGTCCAGGCCGCCGTTCATGAAGTAGTACATATCACGGGCCTCGTACTGCTTCTCCACGTCTGCCCATACCTCGGCGTTCCGCATTCCGCCGCCGAAGTATGCAGGGAAGATGTTGAAGTTGAGCCCCGCCTCCTTCATTTGGTCCAGCTGGTACTCGTAGCTGTCGATCTCGAAGGGGTAGAAGGATACCCAGGAGCCGATCAGGAACTTGTCGGTGGTGTTCTTCTTCATGTGCTGCCTCCCTGTACGCCCGTCGGGCGTGTTTTATATTCAGTCAATTATATTATATCATGTAAAGAAAAACTTGTCAAGAGAAAACCAAAAAGGACTGCGAAAAACAGTCCTTTTTTTGGAAAATATCAAGCCTCGACGGGTCCTCCGCTCATTCCGGATCACCAATTCTGCCGTCTGCCTTCGCCGTTGTCACAGTATATTCGGTGACCCCCGAATACACCTCGCCGTCGATCTGCAGAGCGGTGGGGCGGTCGAACCGCACCGTCATCTCATGGCCCTTGTAAACCGAGACGATCTTTTTGGCCTTGATGTGATTGCCCTTGAAGATGGAGGGGAAGAGGAGCAGGGTACGGAGCTTGGAGCGGCAGCGCATGACCATGAGGGACACCGTCCCCTCGGGATTGAGTCTGTCCTGTCCCGGGGCACACATCATACCGCCGCCAAAGTAGCGGCCAAGCATGGTGGGTGTCATCCAGACGTTGTCGAACTCCATGGTCTCGCCGTCCACGGTGACGGTGGCGTGGGTCTGCTTGTAGGCACCCAGAAGTCCCTTTACGGCGGTGGAGGTGTAGTTGATGGGCTTGCCCGTCTTGCGACGGATACGGTCGCCCTCCTCGCAGACGTAACCGTCGATGCCGTAGCCGACACCGTTGATGAAAATATGCGTCTCCCCGTTGAAGTGGATACGGGGAAGGTTCATGATATAGGGATTGAGCAAAAAGGGCTCGGTATCGGCCTTCTTGCCGAGATCGTTGAGAAAATCGTTACCGGTGCCCGCGGCGTAGTAGTAGATCTCTCGGGTAGGATTTCCGCCGAGGCTGTCCACGAAGCGGCTGAGGGTGCCGTCACCGCCCATGATGATCGGGGTGACATGAGGCTCCAGGCCTTCGACAAAGGCTCGCTTGTCCTCCAGCTCGATGAGGCTCTGGAGGCGGACCTCGCTATCCTTGCCGAGAACGTCGATGAGCTTTCGGGCCTTTTCCTCTCCGTTTCCGGTGGAGGCTAAAGGGTTATACAGAACACAGAAGCATTTCTTGGCGGCCATGGCGGTCTCCTCTCGCTTTTTATGTTTTTAGAAACAGTGCGTTCACATTGTTTACATGATACCATATTTTTCGACAAATGTCAAGAGTCAATTTCCAATGTCATAGAATTCACCAAATATCCTTTTGAAGAGCAAAAAAGTTCAGCATTAACCACAATTGACAATCACGCGACGGCATGATATACTAATATTGTAATCTATTAGGCGATTGCATAATT
This sequence comes from Eubacteriales bacterium, assembly GCA_045577755.1. Classification (GTDB taxonomy): domain Bacteria; phylum Bacillota; class Clostridia; order Oscillospirales; family CAG-272; genus CAMEON01. The sequence goes on along the minus strand of JAZNJA010000084.1, from coordinate 183 downwards.
GCGAAAAATTGGGGTTTATCGGGCTGTTAGTTCATGCCGACTCTTGCGTGTTGCCCTCTCACCCGCCTGCGGCGGGAGCTCCCCCAGAGGGGGAGCCTTTCGTGCCATTTTACAAGAGAAACCCTTTCCCGACAAGCGTTTTCCAAAGGCTCCCCCCTCTGGGGGAGCTCCCGCGAAGCGGGT
>JAZNJA010000083.1:0-23825 GCA_045577755.1 Eubacteriales bacterium | reverse complement strand
ACAAACAACCAGTCCCACAACCCAAAATTTGATACACAAGCCCCCCTCCCCAATACAAAAACCCCCGCCGAAGCCCGGCGGGGGTTTCTGATAAGTTCAGTTGTGGAAATCAGCGGGTCGCCATAACGTCCTTCTCATAGGTCTTGATAGCCTTCAGGGCGTCCTGACCGATGGCGATGTCCTTCTTCATGAGCATATACTCCCAGACAGCGTTCATGGGCAGGTTCTTGGCCTCGTCCATGAGCATGAGGCGGGAGGTGAAGTCGCCCTCCACCTCGGCCTTGTCGGTGAGGTTGACGGGCTCCAGGAGGGAGGCCAGCACGGCCTTGGCGGCGGCGCGGAGGCCGATGGACCAGCAGGCCACGCGGTTGATGGAGGCGTCGAAGAAGTCCAGACCCATGGCCACGTCGCCATAGAGGTTGCCCATACGCATCTCATGCATGATGGTCATGAGGCAATCGTCCTGAATGAGAACGTGGTCGGAGTCCCAATGGAGGCCGCGGGAGATGTGGAGCATCAGGTCACGGACAAAGGGACGGTAGGCCGAGAGCTTGTCGGGGATGTTCTCGGTGGGATTGAAGTGACCCGTATCCAGGGTAACACCGCAGTTATGGGTGGCGGCGTAGCCCAGATAGAACTCGTGGGAGCCCACCACAAATGCCTCGGTACCGATGCCGAAGACCTTACCCTCCAGGACGTCGGCGGCGTACTTGTGCTCCTCCTCGGTGTAGGGGGTGCCCAGGATCTTGTCCAGGGACTCGATGAGCAGCTCGCGGTAGCGGTAGCGGTTCACGGGGACGTCCTTCAGACCGTCGGGGATCCAGATGTTGTTGAAGCACTTCTGACCCAGCTCACGACCCATAGCCAGGGAGATCTCGCGGCTGTCGATGCCCGCCTCGATCCAGTAGTCGCGGGTGGACTTGTCGAGACAAGCCAGGGAGAAGCCGTTGTTCATCATGGGATGGGTGAAGAAGGAGGCGTTGTAGTCCAGACCGTAGCCGTGCTCCTTGGCGAAGTCCACCCAGTTGCGGAAATCCTCGATGGTCAGGTCGTTTCTGGGATTTTTCCGCTCGGCGTACATGCTGTGGAGGTTGACCTTGTGCTTGAAGGGGGAGAGGGAGAAGGCCATCTGGATATCCGAGCGAAGCTCGTCACCGGTCTTGGCGGCATAGGGGTAGCTGCCCGTGACCAGGTTCTGGGACTCCACGTCGCCCAGGCCCTCCAGGCCGACCACGTCGTCGCCCTGCCAGCAATGGAGGGACATGGAGATGGTGTCGAACTCCTCCAGCACCTTGTCGGTGTTCACGCCGTACTCGGCGTACTCGTCGCGGGCGTACTCGTAGGCTTTGATGATTCTGTCCTGATTCATGGTGGGATTCCTTTCTTGGGTGGATTTTTGTTGCTATTATTATAGCATGGATGGGGGGGATTTTCAATAGGTTTTTGGGAAAAAGTGGGGAGGATGCAGTTATTTTTCGGTCATACACCAACGCAAACAACCGTTGCTTGACATTTTGGGGATCATGGGATACAATATATGCAGAACTCATAACACCCGTAAGGAGGAACCGATATGTTCAACACACAGACCTTTGGCTTGAAGCTGGCTCAGCTTCGCAAGAACGCCGATATGACCCAATCCGACCTTGGAGAACGGCTGAACGTCACACGGCAGGCGGTATCCAAGTATGAGACGGGGGACTCCTTCCCCGACGTGACCATACTGGTGACCATGGCTGAGCTGTTCGGCGTGTCGGTGGACGAGCTGATCGGTGCCGGTTCCCCCACGGCAGGGGAAGCGGCCATTCTCCGTAGTCTGGCACAGGGGCAGGAGCCTGTGGGTAAAGCGGCCCCCGAGGACGTGGCGGCATTGGCTCCTTTGCTGAAGCCCAGCGCGGTAGAGCGGCTGACGGTAAATCTGGCGGTGCAGGGGATCAACGTGTCCCGCCTGATGGATATCGCGGTGTACCTCTCTGACGAAGGGACACAGCGGCTGCTGGCCGAGACCGATTGCGCGGGGATCACGCCCGAGATGCTGGAGCATCTGCTCCCCTTCATGGACTACGATTCACGGTGTCGTATTCTGGATAAGATCTTGAACGGGGAGATGGATTGGCATTTGATCAAGCCTCTGTGCGTGGATCGGAGTCTGGTGGAAGCGGCGGTGATCGAAGGAGTGTTGCCTGACGAGGCGTTGGGAATCAGGGGGTTGCCGTGATGGGGGGAACTGCAGTTTATCGGTCTGAAGCCCGATAAACCCAAATTTGAAATCTAATACACATATATAAAAGAACCGCTTCCCCAAAGAAAGCGGTTCTTTTATAGCTCCGATCCAAGCCTCACAAACACCGAAATGATCGCTCACAGCGGGCTTATGCGAAAAACAGGAGATTCACGATCACAACGACAACGATAAAGTAAAGCAATGCCCTGAAGGAATTGCGCCCGCCGATTCCGGTCTTGGCCTTCAGGAGAGACAAAAGCAGGGACGCAACGATAAATACTGCCAGACAGTCAAACTCCACAAGGGACAGGATGCCGAAAAAATCAGTGCCTTCCTCGAAAAACAGTTTTCCGCCATAAGCAACCAAGGACAGCAGGCAGGTGTGGGCGTAGCAATACAGTCCGTACCCGTCATAGGGGACAAGGGCCTTGAATTTTTTGCGGTTGAGCACCGCGGGATCGGGGCCGTTTTCCTTGTAGTCCTTCAGCTTCTGAAAGGGATGAAGCTCGTAGGAGGGGAATGCGTCGAAATAGGCCATGGCCATGAAATCATGGGCAAGGATCTTCTTGTTCAACCACACCCCCAGCGGGATCCACAGCAGGATGGCCACGTAGGAGCGGAAAAAGAGGAAGCAAACATTCGCGGCGGCGTAGGACAGCATAAAGCACTTGAGGGTCAGGATATCCACCATGGTACGCCCACGGTCGGCTATGACCCTGCGGTGGGTCAGCAGTCCCAGCAGCTTCCACAGGGCGATGGCGGTAAAGATCGCGGCAAAGATCAGGAGGGTCTTGAGAAATGCGAGAGGATCGGTGAAGAGGAACACATACTTCATCGGATCTGCACGAATCCCAGCTTCTTCTGCACCTTGGACAGAGTCCTGCGGGCCACGTAGGATGCCTCCTCGGCGCCCTTCTTCATCTGGGCCTCCAGCTGGGCCTTATCGGACATGAAGCACTTGAACTTCTCCTGCACAGGTGCCAGTGCGTCAGCGCAGACCTCGCCCACGGCCATCTTGAAGTCGCCGTAGCCCTTCCCCTCAAACTCCCGCTCGATCTCGTCCAGGGTCTTGCCCGTGAAGACCGAGTAGATGGTCATGAGGTTGTTGATGCCGTCCTTGCCCTCGGCGTACTTCACGCAGGTGTCGGAGTCGGTAACGGCGCGCTTGAACTTGCGGATGATGGTATCGCGGTCGTCCAGGATGTAGACCACGGCGTTGGTGTTCTCGTCGGACTTGCTCATCTTCTTGGTGGGGTCGGCGAGAGACATGATCTTGGCACCGCTCTTGGCCATGATGGGCTCGGGGATGGTGAAGGTGTCGGGGTAGAGCTGGTTGAAGCGGGTGGCGATGTCGCGGCACAGCTCCACGTGCTGCTTCTGGTCGATGCCCACGGGGACCACGTCGGTCTGGTAGAGCAGGATATCGGCGGCCATGAGCACGGGGTAGGTGAAGAGGCCCGCGTTGATGTTGTCGGCGTGCTTCTGGGACTTATCCTTGAACTGGGTCATGCGGGACAGCTCGCCGAAGCCCGTGAAGCAGTTGAGGAGCCATGCCAGCTCGGCGTGCTCCTTCACGTGGGACTGGACGTACAGGGTATTCTTCTCGGGATCCAGACCGCAGGCCATGTAGAGGGCCAAGGTCTCGTAGGTGCGGCGGCGGAGGTCGGCGGGGACCTGACGGACGGTGATGGCGTGCTCGTCCACCACGCAGTAGAAGCACTTGTACTTCTCGGTGTAGGCGGAGAAATTCTTCAGGGCGCCAAGGTAGTTGCCGATGGTCAGATTTCCGCTGGGCTGGACGCCGGAGAAGGAAACGGGGGTGTTCTGGAACATGGGGTTATCCTCACTTTCGATAGGGGAACGGCCAAAGGGGCTTTTTGAAAACCTCCTCGCGTTGCTCGGGGCAAATTTGCCTTCGGCAAATATTGCAAAGCCCCTCCGGACTCCCCAAAAACTTTTCATAAATTTTTATAACACCGAGGTGTTATTTGACAACTGTTATGTGGGTCATATGGTCAAAGGAAAAAAGAAGCCCCCGACAGATCTGCTCTGTCGGGGACGAATTTCTGTAAAAATCCGCGGTACCACCCACGATTGAGGGAAATGCTTTCGGTCCTTCCCTCCTCTTTACGCGGTAACGGCGCGCGCCGTCAGATACTACCCCGAAGCAGGGTGCTTCGGCTCGGTCTGCCCTCGGAAGTCCATTCGCGCAGGCTCCGTCCCGCCTTCACAGCATCGGCGGGTCTCTGGAACGGGGTGGGTGCGGTACTCTTCTTCGTCATTGGTTTATGATGGTATATCATAACACATAATTGCAAATTTGTCAAGGGGTATCGTAATTTTTTACTTGCGTCCCGTTTTTTTTCGCGCTCTGCGGCCCATCTCGGGGATTTCGGGGAAAAATTCTCGCCGCTCGGAGAGCTCACGGAATTGACAAGGCGTTTTTTTTATGCTATAATGATTCCATTCCGACAGAGCCCTCTGTCCCCGCAAGGAGGTTCGCCATGAGCGAGATCATACGAGAGGTCAACGAGCATATCCGCCTCATCCAGAATCCCGATGGCCTGACCTTCGGCACCGACGCCTACCTGCTGGCGGCCTACGTCCGTCCCAAAAGGAGCGCCGTAGCGGTGGATCTGGGGAGCGGCACGGGGATCATTCCCCTGCTTTGCCTGGCCAGGGGTAAGGCTTCCCGCTTCACGGCGGTGGAGATCCAGCCCTCCTTCTGCGAGCTGATTCACCGCAACGCCGCTCTTAACGGCATGGCCGACCGCTTGACTGCCCTGCGCGCCGACGCGCGGGAGATCAAAGCCGACACCGTAGGCGGCGAGGTGGATCTGGTGACCGCCAATCCCCCCTACATGGCGCCGAACAGCGGCGCGCGGAACCGCACCGACGAGAAGTACATCGCCCGCCACGAGGTCTGCGGAACCGTGAAGGATTTCTGCGGCGCGGCGGGGCGGCTCCTCAAGCATGGGGGGAGATTCTGCTGTGTCTTCCGCCCCGATCGGCTGGCAGACCTTTTCGAGGGTCTGCGTACCGCCCATCTGGAGCCGAAGCGCATGACCTTGGTGCAAGCCACCTATGCCGCGCCCCCCTCCATGGTACTGGTGGAGGCGGTAAAATACGCCGCCCCCGGCATGACGGTGACCCCGCCCCTCTGCCTGTGGGAGGCGGATCCCGAGAGGCCCGAAAAGCCCGCCGAGCCTATGACGCAGACGGCGGAGGCGGCGTATATTTATGGGAATTGCTGTTTTCCCGGAGAGTATATGGGGGAGAATGCAAAATGCAAAATGCAAAATGCAAAATGAAGGATGCCTTTTGCTGACGCAAAAGCCGAGCTTTATGGTAAGGATCGGTGATCCGACACCCGAAAAAGCATTGTCCCCTTTAGAAGATCTACCCGAGCTGCGTTTATTCCACCGTTTTTTCGCTGAATCCCAATTTTGCATTTTGCATTTTGCATTTTGCATTTCCCAAGGAGCATCCTATGGATCACATGAAGCATATTTTGAGCTACACCCGCCGCGCCGTGGACGACTACCAGATGATCCGCGCGGGGGACAAGATCGCCGTGGGCGTCTCGGCGGGCAAGGATTCCCTGACCTTGCTCCACGCCATGGCGGGTCTGCGCCGATTCTACCCCCAGCCCTTTGAGCTGATCGCCATCACGGTGGACATGGGATTTGGCGCCATCGAGGCCAACCAAGGCAAGGAGCTGCCCGCCGACCCCTACGGGGGCATCCGCGCCCTGTGCGAGAGGCTGGAGGTCCCCTACCACGTGGTCCCCTCCGAGATCGCCCGCATCATCTTTGACGTGCGGAAGGAGACCAACCCCTGCTCCCTCTGCGCCAAGCTCCGCCGCGGGGCCTTGAACAACGCCGCCAAGGAGCTGGGGTGCAGCACCGTGGCTCTGGGCCACCACTTTGACGACGCGGTGGAGACCTTCATGCTCAACCTCTTCTTTGAGGGGCGCATCGGCTGCTTCCAGCCCGTGACCTACCTCTCCCGTGTGGATCTGCGGGTCATCCGCCCTCTGCTCTACACCCCCGAAAAGGAGGTCCGAGCCTTCGCCCAGGCGACTGATCTGCCCGTGGTGAAGTCCATCTGCCCCGCTGATTCCAACACCGAGCGAGAGTCCATGAAGCAGCTTTTGGCCTCTCTGGAGCGTCAGCACAAGGGTCTGCGCCACCGCATCTTCCACGCCATGCAGGCTCACGGGGTGGACGGTCTCCATCTCCCCGAGAGGCGGCCGCTGGTCATGCCCGAGCCTGAAATTGAGGAGGAGTGAGCCATGGCACGATGTCTGATCCTGCTTTCCGCCGCCTGTGGGGTGGGGAAATCCACCGTCAAGAACGCGCTGAACGAGCTGGATCTGCTCCCCGATTTCGCCTGCATCGACTCCGACGAGGTACGGCTCAACTGGTGGACCTATAAGGGCACGCCCAGGGAGCGGGACTACACCAAGGACTGCCTCGCCCGCGCCTTTGAGCTGGCGGGGGACAAGCATCTCCTCTTCGGCACCTGCAACGATCCCATCAGCTTTTTCGAGCGAGTCCCTCTCCCCGAGGACGTGACCGCTACCTACGTGGGCATGGTCTGCTCGGATGCCGAGGTGCGCCGCAGGCTCCTGGCCAGACCTCCCGAGCGGATGTGTGGGGAGGAGTCCTTCATCCTGTCCCAGATCGAGTACAATGGCTGGATCCGAAGGCATGGGGAGCTGTACGGTCTGCATTTCGATAACAGCGATATGACCGTGGAGGAGGCGGCGAGGAGGGTGGCGGACTACGCCCGCGCGACGGTTTCAGCACTCCCCGACCATCAGTGATCTCCCCTGATTTCATAGCCGAAGGCTTCTCCCCGCGAGAGGCCTTTTCTGTTGCCTCCGCCGAAAAATTTACAGATACGACTTGCTTTTTTCCACAATATATGGTATAATAAATCTGATTATATTACAATATATGGTTCGCACCCCGCGGACCTTCCCATACACAGCACGATAAAGGAGATTTCTATGGCAAACGAAAAGACCACCAAAAAGCCTGCCCCCGCCCCCGCCGAGTACGGTGATCAGAGTATTACTTCCCTGCGCGGCGAGGACCGCGTCCGCAAGCGCCCCGCCGTCATCTTCGGCTCCGACGGTCTGGACGGCTGTGAGCATTCCTTCTTTGAGATCCTCTCCAACGCCGTGGACGAGGCCAAGGAGGGCTACGGCTCGGTCATCAAGGTCACCTATTTCAATGACCGCACCATTGAGGTGGACGACCACGGCCGCGGCGTCCCCATGGGATGGAACGAGCGGGAGAAGCGCTTCAACTGGGAGCTGATCTTCTGCGAGCTCTACGCCGGCGGTAAGTACGACAACAACAGCGGCGGCGGCGCCTACGAATACTCCCTGGGCCTCAACGGTCTGGGCGCCTGCGCGACCCAGTACTCCTCCGAGTTCATGACGGTGGAGTCCTACGACGGCACCACGAAGCGCACCATGACCTTCAAGAAGGGCAAGCCCGCCCAGAAAAAGCTCAAGGAGGAGGAGCTTCCTCCCAAGCAGAAGCGGACGGGTACCGTCATCCGCTGGCGCCCCGACCTGGAGGTATTCACCGATATCAGCATCCCCGCGGAGTTCTTCGTGGACGTTCTTCACCGTCAGGCGGTGGTGTCGGCAGGGGTTCGCTTTGATCTCTTCCTCCAGCAGCCCGACGGCAAGTTCACCGAGCAGTCCTTCCTGTACCAGAACGGCATCTCGGACTACATCAACGAGATCGTCGGCACCTCCGCCATGACCCAGCCCGTTCTGTGGCACCTGGAGACCCAGGGCCGCGACCGCGCCGACAAGCCCGAGTACAAGGTCAAGGCCGACGTCTCCTTCTGCGTGTCCAACACCACCCACGTCACCGAGTACTACCACAACTCCTCCTATCTGGAGCACGGCGGCTCCCCCGACAAGGCGGTGAAGATGGCCTTTACCTACGCCGTGGACAAGTATCTCAAGAACTCGGGCAAGTACAAGTCGGGTGAGGCCAAGATCACCTATCCCGACATTGCCGACTGTCTGGTGCTGGTCATCAACTCCAAGTCCACCCAGACCTCCTACGAGAACCAGACCAAGAAGGCCATCAACAACACCTTCATCTACGAGGCCCTCAACGACTTCATCCGCGCAAGACTGGAGGTCTACTTCATCGAGCATCCCACCGAGGCCGAGCTGTTCGTGAACCAAGTGCTGGTGAACAAGCGCAGCCGCGAGCAGGCCGAGTCCACCCGACTGAACATCAAGAAGAAGCTGACGGGCAACATCGACATCTCCAACCGCGTGGAGAAGTTCGTGGGCTGCCGCTCCAAGGATCCCGAGAAGCGGGAGCTGTACATCGTGGAGGGTGATTCGGCTCTGACCTCGGTCAAGCTGGCCAGAAACGCCGAGTTCCAGGCGGTGATCCCCGTCCGCGGCAAGACCCTGAACTGTCTGAAGGCCGACTATGAGCGCATCTTCAAGAGCGAGATCATCACCGACCTGCTCCGTGTCATCGGTTGCGGGGTGGAGATCGACGCCAAGACCCGCGCCAAGAACAAGAAGAACGATCTGCCCTCCTTTGACCTGAACCAGCTGAACTGGTCCAAGATCATCCTCTGTACCGATGCCGACGAGGACGGCTTCCAGATCCGCACCCTGCTTCTGACCCTGTTCTACCGTCTCCTCCCCACTCTGCTGGCCGAGGGGCGGGTATTCATCGCCGAGTCTCCCCTCTTTGAGATCACCACGAAGGATCAGACCTACTTCGCCTACGACGAGTTCGAGAAGGTGGACATCATCCGGGAGCTGGGCAAGACCAAGTACACCATCCAGCGCTCCAAGGGTCTGGGCGAGAACACCGCCGAGATGATGAGCCAGACCACCATGAACCCCGCCTCCCGCCGTCTCATCGCCATCACCCCCGCCGAGGCCGCCGCCACGGCGCGGATGTTCGACACCCTCCTGGGCGACGATCTGCCCGCGAGAAAGGCGTTCATTTCGGCTCACGGAGCGGAGTATATGAAGACCGCCGATCTTTGATCGGCACGATCTGTAAATTGGGGTTTGTCGGGGAGTTGGGTGTGAACGCCTTCACCATGTAGTAAACTCCCCCACCCGCTTCGCGGGAGGTCTCCCCGCGGGTCGGTCACAACGCGGCTCTGCCCGCCACAGGCGGCCATTCACTACCGCGTTGCCGCTTCGCTACCCCTCGGGGAGGGAGCCTCTTTCCTACGCCCGCGGAAATCCGTTACCCGACAAGTGATTTTTCCCCGCGCTCCTAAGGCTCCCTCCGGGAGGGAGCTCCCGCCCGCAGGCGGGTGAAGGAGTACGCGTGCATAACGGTTTCCACTTTCTACGGTTATCAAACATACCTACAAACCCAAATTTGAACCCAACCACAGGAAAACCAATATGAAAAACCTATTTTCCATCAACAAGACCGACAACCCCGACGCCACGGGGTTTGACGGGAACCCTTACCTTTCCAAGACCGTCTCCGAGGAGGTCCGCGCCAAGCTGAAGGGAGCCTTCTCCATCGTGGAGGAGCAGACCGCGCCCCGTGAGCAGACCGAGGAGGAAAAGGCTCTGAGCCAAAAGGCCAACCGATACTGGGCGATCTGCTTCGTGTGTCTTGTGGCCGCCATCGCCCTGTTTTTTGCCGACGCCAAGGCGGGGATCTACGGGTCTTTGTTCTTCCTCCACGGCATCGACCTGGCCCTGCTGGTGACCTCCCTTGTCTTCAACTTCAAGGCCAAGCGGGTCAACCGCAGGATCAACCAGTCCCAAAGCGAGAGCTTGAAGCTGGACTTTACCGAGGCCTCCCAAAAGCTGGAGGCCGCCGCCGCCGAGGCCGCGAAAGAGCTGGGAGTCCCCTCAACCGCCCTGACCGTGGATGTATTTTCCTACCACTACAAGGTAAAGGGCGATACCATCCTCCGCGTGGGTAAGGAGGGAAAATTCGACAATCTGGCGGTGTCTGTGTTCGTGGAGGACGAGAAGCTCTGCCTGGCTACGGCCCAGGAGCTGTTCGCCGTCCCTCTGTCCGAGGTCAAGGGCTTTCGGGAGTACGACGAGGATTTTGAGATCGATCTATGGCTCAAGCCCGAGGAATTCGACTCCGACAGGTACAGGGAATTCGGCATCCGCAAGAGCGGATTGCTCAGCCGCAAGGGCCACGGGTACTTCGGTCTGCGGATCGGCGAGGAGTTTGAGGTGCTGATCCCCTGCTATGATTGGGCTCCCGTCAAGGAGCTCTTAGCGGTTCATGGGGTGGCTTGACCGTAGCTTGAAAATATTTTTTCAACTTTTTTCAATTTCTTGAAAGATTCGACCCTAAAATTTCGTCTGTATAAGAGAGGGGGTATACGCCCCCTCTACTTCCGTCAGAAAGGAAACCGACTATGGCTGACAAGCATTTGATCGCGGTGGATCTCACCGACAACAAGAAGAACGAGTATTTCGACGACACCCCCTTCACTACGGCGCGGATCTCCCCCGCCACCCGCGAGGCCCGTGAGAAGGGCTCCAAGGAGTTCGCCAAGGCCGCCATGAAGTCCATGAAGCTCCCTCTGCTCCTGGGCGGCTACGCCTTGATCGGTCTGGGGCTGATCGTGCTGATGGGCTTTCTCAAGGCCCTCCCCGAGACCGACTTCATGACCGCTTTGAGCAACGGCATATGGCTGCTCGTCGGAGGCGCGTTCTCGGCGGCTATCGGAGGCGCTCTGCTGCTCATCCACAAGCGGGGACAGAAAAAGCAGGATGAGAGCGAGGATCTTCCCGACGATATGGACGAGTCCCTGAACTCCCTGGAGGCGATCTCCCGCCGCATCCGCGTGGAGCTGAACCATCCCGAGGACGAGCAGGTCACGGGGATCGAGGTCCTGCCCTACCGCTACAAGTCCACCGCCGACGGGGACACCAAGGAGGTGCTGAACAGCGGTTGCTTCGAGAACACCGAGGTGTTCTTCTGGCAGGAGGGCGACTATCTCTGCATCACCGACTACGAGTGCGTCCAGAAGCTCCCCAAGGCCTCCATCGAGGGCTACTACACCGTGGACGCCAAATACAAGATCTCCTTCTGGTGGAAGGACGAGGAGTTCAACAAGGGCGAGTACGCCCGGTACGGCATCAAGCAGGACAGCGAGGGCAACTACAAGCTCCATACCTACTACCGCGTCGTGATCCGCGACGGGGAGGACCGCTACGAGATCCGCGTGCCTGCCTACGACTTCGACAAATTCCAGGAGATCGCGGGGGCGGCTTGCCTGGACGCGGAGGTCTGACCGCCATGGACGGCCAAAACCTCTTCTCCTACACGGTGCGCCCCGACCGGGAGGACAAGAACCGCTCCACCGACGTGTTCGATCTGAACGCTTATACGGTGCGGACGCTTTCGCCCGATCTGAAGGCGGAGAAGGATGGGCTGTACGATGGGTGGCTGGAGGTGCGGAAAGCCCGAAAAAAGCGGGAGAACACGGAGTATTGGATCGCGAATCTATTGGCCTTTTTCCTGGTCATAGCTCTTGCCGTTTTCATTGCGCTGTTTTTTGATCCCGATTCTCAGATCAGGATCATGATCGACCGGTTGGATATCGTATTTACGCTTCTGTTGCTCTGGTTCGATCATTTGCTTGTAAAAGCCTTCACCCCCATCATCCGCCGCCTCTACATCCGAAAGCATCCCGAAAGCATAAAGAATGAGAGAGACTTCGATCCCCGCCTCTCCGAGACCGTGACTGCCGCCCGCGCCGAGCTGGGGATCCCCGAGGAGTTCGTGTGGACGTTGGATATTCTTCCTTACCGTCACATACAAGGCAAGGGCGGGGAGTCCCGCGAGCTTCGTCCCCGCGGTATCTATGACAATATTCCCGTAGCGGTCTGGCAAGAGGAACAAGTGCTGTATCTCTCGGACGAGGACACGGTCATGCGCCTGCCGCTTTCGGAGATCGCCGAGGTCAAGCGGATCAAGGGCTGGGTCAAGTTCAGATACTGGCTCAAATCTGCCGACTACGACCGGGAGCCTTACAGAGAAGGCAACGTCCTGTGTTGGTCGTCATCGTCCTCTTTATCCTGTTACAGTAAGATCAAGATCACCCTCCGTGACGGCTCCTACCTCCTGATCCCCGGCTACGAGGCCGAGACCCTCCGCCACATCCTGGGCGCGGGGTATTCATTCTGATTATGGTATCACCATATATATAACAATTGAAAGGAAATCCGCATGTCATGAAATTCAAAGCAAACGTCCCGAACACCGCGCCTATGTCGCCCCGCGAGGAGGTACAGTTGAAGTACAACCGCAGCCGCTATAACCTGCTGTTGGTCGCCATCGTCTCCATCGTGAACCTGTTCTCTCTGGCCTTCAGTCAGAGTTACTTCCTTTTCTCGGCCAGGCTCCCCGCTTTGTTCGTAGAATTGACCTTACCCACGTCCGAAAACGAAATCGTTGAGTCCTCCGCATTCATCGTTCCCATCATCATCGGCATCATCCTGACCGTTCCCTATCTGCTTTGCTTCTTCCTTTCCAAAAAACGCCCCGGCTGGATGATCCCCGCGCTGGTGTTCTTCTCCATCGATTGTCTCTTCATCATTTTCCTCGCCCTGTTTGACGTCACCGCCGTCATCGTCGACATCCTCTTCCACGCTTGGGTCATGTTCTACCTCATCACGGGCGTCAAGCACGGCTTCAAGCTGAAGTCCATGCCCGAGGACGAGCCTCTGCCCGAGTTCGGTGCCGCTGAGGGTGAGATCCCCGCCGAGGATGGCTTTAACACCTTCAACGAGGCTGACTTCACCTATGAGGCCCCCAAGACCGAGGCCTCCGAGGACAAGGGTGATGCCTTCGTCGCCAAGGAGGACAAGGAGTGATCCCCTCCCCTTCGCGCTGACCGTCTCCCCGCACTCCATACCCAAGAGCCGACCGTCTGTGTCGGCTCTTTTTTCGTGGGACGGCACCCGCGGGGGCGTTCTGAACACAAGCGGACGGGCATATCCTGTTTCGAGGTGATGTCCATGTCCGCACTTATGTCCGTCGTGCCAATTTTCCTTTTCGGCACAGGCTTTTTCTTCATTTTCCGTCTGCGCGGCTTCTATCTGCTCCATCCGCTTCGATGCCTGAGGCTTCTGCTAACACGACAGGACGCGGGGGGAATCTCCCCCTTCCGTGCCCTGACCGTAGCCCTGGCCGGGACCCTGGGTGTGGGGAATATCGTTGGGGTCGCGTCTGCCCTGTACTATGGCGGAGCCGGGGCGGTATTCTGGATGCTGGTCAGCGCCTTAGTGGCGATGGTACTGAAATACGCCGAGATCACTCTGGCCGTCCGCCACCGCCGCCGCTGCGCGGACGGTTTTTTCGTGGGGGGCGCGCCCTATTACATCCGCGACGGACTGACCGAGCGGGGATTTCCCCGCCTGGGTCGGCTCGCCGCCATTCTGTTCTCAGTCCTGTGTCTGGTCACCGCCCTGACCATGGGCAGCCTTTTGCAGATCAACGCGGTGGCGGGAGCGCTGGAGGAAAGCTTCTCGGTGCCGACCTTGGTTACGGGGAGCGTGATCGCGGTGCTGGCGGTGGTGGCGGTGCTGGGAGGCGCGAAGCGGATCTCGGCCCTGACCGAGGGGTTGGTGCCTCTCATGACTCTGGGCTTTCTGGGAGTCTGTATCGCGGTGCTTGTGCTGCGGAGGGAGCGAATCCCCGACGCCATAGGGGCGATCCTTGACGGAGTCCGACATCCCGACGCCGCGGGCGGGGGTATCGTGGGATTTCTGGTCTCCCGCGGGATGCGGTACGGAGTCATGCGGGGTCTGGTCTCCAACGAGGCGGGGTGCGGCACCGCCCCCATGGCCCACGCCGCCTCCACCGTGGATCTCCCCGCCAGGCAAGGGCTTTTCGGGCTGATAGAGGTCTTTGTGGACACGGTGCTGCTCTGTACCGTCACGGCGCTGTGCATTCTGGTCAGCGACAGCGGAGCCGCGGCCTTCGGGGAGGACGTGACCCGCACAGCCCAGGCCGCCTTTTCCTCGGTTCTGGGGGACTGGGCGGGGGGCTTTTTCGCGGTGTCCATGCTGCTCTTCGGGGCGGCAACGGTGCTGTGCTGGGCCCATTACGGCATGACCTGTGTCCGATACCTGACCGAAGGATGCCGCCGCGAGGGGCTTTGTACGGGGATCTATACGGTACTGTTGGCCGCCTCGCTGACGGTGGGAGCGGTGGCCTCCCCCGGGTTTGCCTGGTCCCTGGCTGACGCCGCCATCGCCCTGATGACTCTGGTGAATCTATTGGCTCTTCTCCTGCTCCGAAAAGAGGTCGCCGAGGAGACCGACGTCCTTCTTTTGTCGCACCCCTACGGCGGCTGTCGCATATGCTGTAAGGGAAACCACCCCCGAAAGGAGTGACACCATGCAACCCACCCCGCGCCGCTGCTTTGCCGCCGCCAATTCCGCCGACGGCTTTCGGAACTACTACGGTGAGATCTTCACCGACGCCCGTGTCGACCGTCTCTACATCATCAAGGGGGGGCCCGGCACCGGTAAAAGCCGCTTTATGAGAGAGGTCGCCCACCGTGCCCGTGCCTGTGGTTACGCCGTGACCGAATACCTCTGCTCCTCTGATTCCTCGTCCCTGGACGGCCTTCTGCTCACCCGTGAGGGCTTCCCCGCCTTGGGCTTTCTGGACGGCACCGCTCCCCATCTCCGTGAGCCCGTTCTGCCCGGGGTACAGGACGAGATGATCAACCTCGGTCAGTTCTGGGATTCCCGGCTCCTCGCGGGGCAGAGGGACACCGTCCGCCGCCTTAAGGAGGCCAAAGCCGCCGCTTACGGGCGGGCATACGCCTACCTGAACGGTGTCGGTGCCGTCGCCCGGGCCGTGGAGGGGCTTCTATCCCCCTGTGTCCGAGAAGAGGGCCTGGAGGGATTGGCGGGGCGGCTGCTGCGTCGGGTCCCCTCGACACGGGCCTTCGAGGTTACCCCCGCTCTGCGCCGCGCCGTGAGCATGGGGGGAGAGGTGACTCTGCACTGCTTTGAGGAGGCAGCGGTAAACGCGGGCGGCTGTATCGCGGTTGCCGAGGAGCATTACGGGCTGGGGGGACGTCTGACCGCCTCCCTGCTTCGCCTTTCGGAGGCGAGGCGGCATCGGGTATGGGTATCCTACGACCCCATACTCCCCGACAAAGCCGACGGACTCTACTACCCCGACGCGGGTCTGTGCGTGCTGGTCGGTCACGCTGAGATCCCCGAGGGTGGGACTGTCCGCGCCCTGTCCCTGCGCCGTTACACCCATCCCGAGGCCCTCCGCGAGGTACGGGGAGAGCTTCGCCGCGCCGCGGCACTGAAGTCCAAGCTGACCGACGCCGCCCTCCACAGCCTGCAGCAGGCCTCCGCGCTCCATTTCGAGCTGGAGCGTATCTACTCGGCCGCCATGGATTTTCGGGCAAAGGAGGCCTTCACCGCAGACTTTTTGGAGACGATTTTCGAAAAATAAAAAGCACCGTACGGTGCCGATCCCCCGAGAAGACCGTCCTGCCGCCCGGGTCAAAAAGGAACCGAGAAGCCGCGCGAGCGGTTTTCTCGGTTCTTTCGTATGATCTCGGTTCAAAGGAGTGATGACCCCGCGGTCACCTCCCGTATCATTTGATGGGCTGGGGGACCACCTGTACCTTGAGGACGTCGGTGGTGCCGGTCTCACCCGTACCGCCCGCGGTGACCACCACGCGATCCCCCGCCTGGACGTAGCCGAAGCGCTTGGCGCAGTCCACGGCATGGGTCACAAGGACGTTGGTATCGGCCTGGTAGATGGCGGGAATGGGGTAAACGCCCCAGCAGAGGGCCAGCTGATTGCAGGTCTTCTGGTTAGGGGTTGCCGCCACGATGGGCTCGGCGGGACGGAACTTGGACAGGTGCTGGGCGGTATAGCCCGATTTGGTCACGGTCAGGATGGCGGCGGCACCCAGATCTCTGGCGGTGGTGCAGGCGGCGTCGCAGATTGCGTCGGTAGCGTCGCCCGTGTAGCGTTCGTGACCCGCGATGGCGCGGTATGCCCCGATCTCAAAGGCGTCCTTCTCGGCCTGGGCGGCGATCTTGCCCATGACCTTGACCACGCGGGCGGGATGATCGCCCATGGCGGTCTCACCCGAGAGCATAACCGCCGAGGTACCGTCAAAGACGGCGTTGGCCACGTCGGTGATCTCGGCACGGGTGGGGGTGGTATTGTGGATCATGGACTCCAGCATCTGGGTGGCGGTAATGACGATCTTACCCGACTGGTAGCAACGCCGGATGAAGCGCTTCTGCAGACCGGGCAGACGCTCGTAATCCACCTCCACACCCATGTCGCCGCGGGCGACCATGATGCCGTTGGCCTTCTCCAGGATGGACTCGAAATTCTCGATGCCCTCGGCGTTCTCGATCTTGGCGATGATGCGGATGTTGTGACCGCCGTAGTAGTCCAGATAGTTACGCATGGCCATGACGTCGTCGGCCGAGCGGACGAAGGAGGCGGCAATGTAGTCCACGTCCATTTCCACACCAAAGCGGAGGTCGGCCATATCCTGCTCGGACAGGTAGGGGATATCCAGATGGACGTTGGGGATATTGACACCCTTGCGGTTGGTGACCTCACCGCCAATGACTACCACGCAGGTGATGTCGGTGGAGGTCAGGTCGGTGACCCGCAGCTCCAGCCGCCCGTCATCGATGAGAACACGGTCCCCCACGTTGAGGCAAGAGGGGAGATCGGCATAGCTGACTGCCACACGGGTGTTATCACCCTCGATCTCCTCGGTGGTCAGGACAAAGGTCTTTCCTTCCTCCAGAACGGCGCGGCCGTCCTTGAAGGTGCGAAGCCGCACCTCGGGGCCCTTGGTATCCAGCATGACGGCGGCGGGCACCCCCAGCCGCTCGCGAGCACGGCGAAAGGTCTCGATCATTTCGCGGTGATATTCGTGGTCTCCGTGGGAGAAATTGAGACGGGCTACGTTCATACCCGCCTTGAGCATTTCGGTCATGACCCGCTCGGTGCGGGAGGCGGGACCGAGGGTACATACGATCTTGGTCTTCAGCATGGAAGGACTCCTTCGGATGAATTTTGGCGCAATTACGATTTTACTACATTATTATACCACATTTTCCCCTCTTTGTACAGGGGGAAACGCGGATTTTCCGTGAGAAATTAGGAAAATTTCTTCAGAGGATGGGGCGCGGGCAAAAAATCTCCCCCCGGCCGCAGCCGAGGGGAGACAGTATTACGGAGCTCAGCTCAAGGCCCGATACAGGATGCCTAGATCGTTCTCGTCCGTGATCTCGCTGTCCGCGATGATCACCAGGCCATCGGGAGTCACGGTGATGACCTTACCCGCGCTCTCCACGAGGTCGGTAGCCTTAACGTAGGGGATGCCGTAGTGATTGTAGGCAGTCTCGCCCGCAGCGTCAATACCCAGCGCGGACTTCAAAAAGTCTGCGGGGAGCCAGATATCGCCGCCCGAGGCCAGCAGGACGCCATTGGTGTTGTCCTCCACCAGCCGCACCTGCTTCCCTCCCACAAAGGCGTTGTAGGAGCGGGACTTCAGCACCACCATAGTGTTGAGATCTCCCTTCAGCTCGGTAGGATACTTCACCGCCTGCTCAGTAAGGGTAAAGCGGTAGGTGTAGCGGCCGTTGGGAGCGGCGTCGCCCTGGTCAAGGAATTCCATGATCTGACCCGTGGGGGTGGAGTTATCCGCCCACTTGAAGTCTATGGTATCGGTGAATCCAATCATAGTCTTCGGGATCTTGACCTGCATGACGCCCCCGTTTCGGGTATACGCCACCGAGCCGACGGTCTCGAAGGCCCAGGTATCCACGCCTACGAATTTCTCTACCAGGAGAGCGGAATCGGTGCGGTTGCGGTTGATGAGGTAGTCGAAGCCGTACCAGCCCGTGGAGTCGTCGCAGTCAGAATTGATGAAGAGATTCATCCAATTGGCTCCCTCGGGGTCGGTGATATCGTCGGCGCATTCCGCGTAGAAGTAAAGGTGGTCGGTATCACTCGAAACCTTGGCGGTGACGATATCGTTTCTGCCGCTGTTGTTCATGTAGAAGCCGTACTCCTTACCGCCCACGTGGCCGGGGGAGAGACGGTGGGTAACGTCCCCTTCATAATCACGGTATTCGGGGCCTACGGCGTACCACTGTCCTACCGAGCCGTGGATGTCGATAGCCCACTGCCCGAAGGCGGTTTCCACGGCGCGGCTTCCCTTGTACTCGCGGACACGCTCAGCCATCTGGTAGAGGTAGTTATCCCCGAAGCCGCCCTTCATGGGCTCAATGTCGCGGGAATACTCGGGGTTGAAGGAGTCCACGAAGTAGGTGGTCTCACGGTCGCCGGGGGTAGCCGAGACCGTATACTGGCCCGCGATGACCTGACCGCCGGCACCCGCGCCCGCGCCCACGTTATCCCAGCGGCCCGTGATCCATTCGTTCCAGCCCGTGATCATGATGAGGGGCGGGTCACGGTCGATGGCCTTATCGAAATGCTGACCGAACATGAGTCCCTTGGAGGTGTACTCCTCCATCAGCGGGAAACCGAAATTCCAGGGCTCGCCCCTCTCCAGACGGGGCATACGGTGACTGTACTTGCTGCGTCCCACCGTGGCGCCCATACCACACATGACCACAGTCTGCTCCAGGTCCTCGCGGCTGTCACCGTAGCCGGGCACCTGGGGCCAGTCGGCGTTCCAGGGCCAGCACTTGATGCCCTTGCGGTCGCCGTACCAGTTGGTCACGCCCACCGCCCAGGAGTAGCGGAGGGTGAAGAAGTCACGGGCCTCGTCGGACATGGGAAAGTCGCCCGTGACCAGCACCAGGGGCTTGCCCTCCCAGTAGTACCAGAGATCCTCGTAGAGTCCCTTTTTGTAAATGGAGCTGTACAGCTCAGCGAACTCTGCCTCGTAGCTGCCTACCATGAAGCAGATCTTGGGGACCTCGTAGCCCTCTTTTCGGACCTCTTCCCAGACCTTCAGAAGGGCCATATGGGAGACGGTATGGAGGTTATTGTTGGTGGTGTCGAAGAAGACGAAATCCACTCCTGCCTCGGCCAACATATAGGCGTGCTTGCGGAGGACCCACTCGTCGTTGGACGAGTAGTAGCCGAAGTAGGGCTCGGCCCAGTAGTGGGGGTGGCCCTCACCGCCCTCCATCATGCAGTCCCACAGGGCCTCCTCACCGCCCTTGAGCCAGGCGGCGTAGTGGTCCGAGGGGGAGATCTCGGAGATACTGTCCTGGTCGCGGTCACGCCACAGGAAGTAGAAGATACCCACCTGGCGGTTCGTGGGCGCGCGGGTGGCGGTAGCGTCAGGCATGGTTCGGTCAGCTCCGTCGGTTCCGGTCCAGGTATCCGCCCAGACATCCCGGGTGGCGGGGAGGATGCCGTTGTTGTCGAGGCTGTCCACGGCGTAGGTGTAGTCGGGGATCACCAGGTCGGACGTAGTGGTATAGTTCCCTTCCTTAGGGATATCGACGGGGTTTTGTACCGTGGGCGTGTCGGTTCCCACCTCGGTGTCGGCGGGGGTGTCCGCGGCGGTGGTTTTCTCGGTATCGTCGGGATTACCCGCGGGGGTACAGGCGGCGAGGGCCGAGAGGAGCAGAAGAAGAACGAGAGTCATAGAGCCGAAGCGGCGGAGTCTGTTATGGAATTTCATGTACAGTTCCTTCCTTTCATAGGGTGCCGCTTACAGGCGGTCACGCTTCTTGCCAAGGGTCAGGGCGGCGGCAAGAAGGATGAGGGTGATGAGCCCCATGGTCAGGGACGAGCGGCAGCCCTTCTTTGTGGGCTCAGCCGTGTCGGCGGGGTCGGTGGGTTCATCGGTCACGGCGGGGACGCCCGTCTCGGGTTCCTCGGTGCCGTCCCCCGAGGAAAGGGGCGGGACCTCGGGAACGTCGCTCTCGGCGGCGTGGGTATAGACCGCGTTGACGGTAATGTCGGCGTTCTGCAGGGTGTAAGGCTCCCACGCGCCGATCATGCCGGGGAGGATGGGGACCACGGGTTCTTCAAGAGTCGTGTCACCCTCGCGGAACTCCACCTTGTAGAGGGGCTTACCCTCCACCACGAAGGTGGCGGTATAGGTGGCCTTCTCGGTGGGGAGGGCGTGGAGGTAGACCGCGGCCTCGTCGACGGTATCGAAGAAGGCGATATACTCCACGTCGAGGGTGGCGGTACTGCTCAGGCCGCTCTCGGAGTGAAGGAAGTCGAAGCGGAGGTAGTTGACCTTGCCCGTATCGGCATCGTAGTCGGCGGCCTTACGAAGGTCGATGATGGCGGTATGCCACTCTCCGTCGGAGATATACTTGTAGGTTACGCGGTCGGAGCGGCCGTTGGGGCTCTTCTGCACCGAGCCGACAAAGACCTCACCGCCCACGCCTCGGGAGGTGGTGCGGTAGCGGACCGCCATGATGGGGGCGATCTTGGTGGACTCGCGGTAGAGGAAGAAGGAGGGGTCGGTGCCCTTGGCGGTGTAGGTGACAAATCCCTGCTCGTAGCTGTAGGTAGCCTCCTGCATCTGGGAGCCGCCCGTGACGTTGAGGTCCTCGCCCTCAATGAGGATAACGGGTTTGACGGTAGTGGGATCAATGGGGCGGAGGGGGGGCTTGACCACGGTCTTGCCGTCCTCCTCCACGTATTCGGTGGCGGCGTAGGCTTCGGCGGCCTTGGCATTGGCAAAGAACTTGATGTAGGCCACGTCGATGGTCTCCCCCGCGCCCGTGGGCTTCTCCAGGGGGTCGAAGCGGAGGTTTTGGAGGGTCACGCCGTAGACGTTGCCCCAAACGGCGGAGGCATCCATGACCTCGATGTTCCACTCGCCATCGGTCTGCCAGTCCCAGATGGTATTGCTCTTATCGTAGGGCTGGCCCCACTTGACGCCGTCGGAACGCTCCACGAATATCTCACCGCTCTTGGCGGTGGTCTCGGTGCGGTACTTGATGACGATATGATCCATGAGGTTGGAGGTGACGGTGGGCTGGATACCGAAGGAGAAGAAGGGGTCGTTTCCGAGAGCCCGGATGTGGAGGTAGCCCTGATCGCAGAGGTCGGTGACGCTGACTCCCGAGATATTGGCCAGACCGAAGGTGTCGGTGACGCTGTCGTAGTGCTTGGTGAAGTCGTACTCGAAGGTGACGTCAAAGCTATACTCGGCGCCCACGTCCACCAGGCCCTCGCCGGCGGTGAGGTAGCCCGCCACCAGTTGGTTGTCGTTGACGGCACCGTTACGGAAGGAGACGGTTCCTTCGGTGGCTTTGCCGCTTGCGGTGTTGAAGCCTGTGTAGGCCTTGTCCCCGGGGGTAGTCATCTTGACCTCGAAGCAGTATTCGCCCGCGGGCAGCTCGTCGAAGGTGACGATCAGATCCTCGCCGTCCTTGAGGTTCTTGAGGTCTTGGGTGTAGAGAGGTTCACCCGCTACGGTGGTCTTGTAGTCCTTGTTCCACTTGAAGAGCTTGAAGTAGCCGCTGTTGTTGTTGGGATCGGCGCCCCAGGTGGCGTGGCCGGGGATGATGACGCCGCGGACGGGGCTGGTGGCGATGAACTTCTGGCCCATGGACTGGCCGCCGCTGCAGAAGGGGGAGCCCAGGGTGGGGTCGGTGACGTTGTAGACGGGGACGTTGGTGGCGCCCATGACAAATTGGTGATCCGAAAGGGTGCCGGGGTAGTCGTACTTATCGGTATACTCGGCCTTCTCAAAGAAGCCGATATAGGCGAGATCCACCCATCCCTCGGGGAGGGTCAGGGTGAGGGTATCCACGGGAGCTCCATCCGCGTCAAGGGGAAGCTCCACCGTGACGGTGTGCCAGTAGCCATCGCAGGGAATGGAGTAGCTTCCCTGCGCTTCGGTAGAGCCTGCTTTGGCGGTGAGGGTGATTCCCTCGCTGACCGAAGCGGTCTCGGTGCGGGCCATGAGGGTGACGAAGCGGAAGGCGGGGTCGATGGAAAGACCGCTGACCGTGGCCGTGGCGGTGCCCTTTGCGGCGAGGCGGGTGAAGGCGGACTCAGTGTAGACCTTAGCGGTGTCCGCGGCGGTCAGTCCCGCCACAAGCTTACCCGTACCGAAGTCAAGGATCTCGGAGCCCTCGGCCACCCGGAGGGACTCGTCCTCCTTGATGGTGGCCTCGCGGTCGGCGGCGTAGGACTGGGCGTAGAGCTTGTCCCCGAAGAACTTGATGGAGGCCACGTCGATGGTATCCCCCGCCTTGGCCCCCGAGATCAGGGGGTCGAAGCGGAAGGCGTACAACTCGTCTGTTTTGTCATTTCCCCAAATATTCGAGGCATCCACCATCACGGTGTGCCACTCGCCGTCGGGGATGTAGTCCCAGGTGACGTAGGCGTTGGGGTCGCCCCAATGGGCTCCGCTTTTGCGGTTGGTGAAGAACTCGCCCGCGGCGATGGCCGCGTTGGTGCGGTACTCGATGACGGCATAGGCCAGCTCCGAGGTCTTGGGGGTGGGCTGGTAGTTGTCAGCGAAGCGGAAGTAGGGGTCGTCACCCTCGGCGGTGAAGGTGACGTAGCCCTGCTTGTTCTCGATCTTGATCTGGTTCTTCTGGTTCACGTCCTCCCCGTCCTTCAAGCCCTTTGCGAAGTCGTAGACGAAGGTGACCTTTGAGGAGGCGGACTTGTTCTCCATGTCGCAGACCGTGATGTTGCAGGCGAAGGGAGAGGCGGGGTTGCCGCCCAGGTAGGCCTGCATATCGGTGACCACGCCGTCGATGGGATCGATCAGACCGCCCTCGGCGTTCCAAGGGGTATAGCTGGAGCCCTCCAGACAGATGACCTCGAAGTAGAGGGGGCCTGTGACCTTGTAGTCGGCGGGGATCTCCAGGGTGAGGTCGGTGTGATCCACGTGGTCGATAATGGAGCGGTCGGCGATGGGGCCTGCCGCCACCGAGGAGTTGCGGTCGCCCTTCCACTCGTAGAGCTTGAAGGTGCCCTTATTGGTGTTGTTGGAGTAGGTGGCGAAATCGGGAATTGTGATTTCCAGGAGCCGCACCTCGGGGTCCAGGGTAAAGGCGTAGCCCACGGGGTTGTTCAGCCCGCTCATGTAGGGGGTACCGCCCACGCCGTTTCGGGCGAACTCGATCTCACGGATGCCGCTGAGGTCTTCTTCGGCGGAGGCGGTGAGGGTCAGGCCCGAGAGTACCCCTGTCAGGGTGGACAGGAGCAGGAGGGCGATGAGGGCCAGGGAGAGTAGCTTTTTCATGGGGTGATCTCCTTTGGATGGGTGGAGTAGGGGGCAGATCGGGGGGGAACGATTCGGTTATCATTCAAATTTGGGTTTGGCGAACTGTTTGTTTGTGGCTTGCCCGCGATATTTGCCCTCTCACCCGCCTGCGGCGGGAGCTCCCCCAGAGGGGGAGCCTCAGAACGGCGGGAAAACACTTGTCGGGAAACGGGATTTCGCTGGGTTTAGTACGAAAGGCCCCCCCTCTGGGGGAGCTCCCGCCGTAGGCGGGTGAGAGGGCAAAACGCGAAGGCCAGTACTACCTAACAAACCGCTAAACCCCAATTTTCCCTCCCGCAAGTCCGGGGGGCCAAGCGGGCTTAGGAAGACAACCCAGTCAGGCAACACCTTG
>JAZNJA010000082.1:0-15160 GCA_045577755.1 Eubacteriales bacterium | reverse complement strand
CAAATTGCAGTTTATCGGCCAGGGCTCTGCCCTGGACCCGCTTAAGGGACTTTTGAAAATAGCGGTGCAAGCACCGCGAGAAATTTGCCGTAGCGGCAAATTTGAGAGTCCCTTAAGAATCCCCAAAACTTTTAAATAATAATCTTATTCATCAATGCTTTTTTAAAGTTTTTGGAGTTCTTAGAACCTTTTTTCAAAAAGGTTCTAAGCCGCCGGAGGCACGCTCCCCTTACAGATCCATCAGCATCGCCCGACAGGGCGCGCCCTCGCACCCGCCCAGGTTGAGGGGGGCGGCGGAGAGAAAGTAGCGGCCGGGATTGACGCGGGTGAGGTCCAGCCCCTCCAGGAGCACCACCTCGGCCTCCAGTAGGATCATATGCACCGCCAGGGGGGCATCCTCGGGGCCGATGGTCTGGCTCTCGTTGCCGATGAGCTTGATCCCCGCGTCGGCAAAAACGCGGGCGGCCTCGTGGGTGACGGTGGCTTTCCCCGCGATGAGGATACGTTCGGGAGCGGCCGCCTCGGTGGCGTAGCCCAGGATGCGGCGGGCATCGTCGGCGGTCACGTCCCCCTCGTGGCGGGTGACGTAGCAGAAGCCCAGAAAGGCAGAGGGATCCAGCTCATCCACGGTCTTGCCGTTGACCAGGAAATGGGAGGGAGCGTCCACGTGGGTGCCGTTGTGGGCGCACATGGAGAAGGCGGAGAGATTCACCGTGTCCCCCTTGCGGATGTCCCCCAGAACCTCACGGACAGGGGTGGGGTCACCGGGCCAGACACGGCTCGTGAATACCTCTTGGGAAATGTCGTAGATCATGTGTCCTCCTTTTTGCGGTCTTGTCCCCAGACGCGGGGAATGCGGGCGGTGATGAGGCAGAGCAGCTCGTAGGGAATGGTGTGGGCGCGGTCGGCCAGAGCCTCCAGCTGGGCGGAGCACTCGCCGAAAAGGGTCACGGGGGTGCCGACGGCCACGGGCAGGCCCGTGACGTCCACCATGCATTGGTCCATGCAGATCCGTCCTACGATGGGAGCGGTGACGTCACCGCTTTCTGTGTGGAAGGTGACCTCCGCTCCCGAGAACGCCCGCAGCCAACCGTCGGCATAGCCGATGGGTAGAGTGGCGATGGTACGGGGATCGTCGGCCGCGTAAACACCGCCGTAGCCTACCGTTTCGCCGGGGAGCAGAGTATGGACGTGGGTGACCACTGTCTCCAGCTTCATGGTGGGTTTCATACATGAAACCCCCTCGTTTTGGGCTATTTCGGGGTAATTTACCCCGTAACCGTACAGATTGATGCCCAACCGCACCGCGTCCAGACAGGCTTCGGGACGAACCTTGGGAAAGCGCACCGTGGCCGCGCTGTTGCAGATATGGCAGACCCTGGGACGGACCCCCGCCGCCTCCAGAGCCTCCTTTACCCGAAGATAGCGGGCGTACTGGGTCATGGTCAAACTGTCGGGGGCCGTCATCTCGGTATCAAAATCCTCGTCGGCGCGGGCGAAGTGGGTGAAAAGACCGTCCGGGATCAGTCCGCCCTCCTCGGTGGGCTCTCCGTCTCGGGCAAGGGATATCAGCGCTTTGACGGTCTCTGCCGTCTCGGTGTCGTTGTGGACGGGAAAGCCGATGCGGTTCATGCCCGTATCCAGGGCGATATGTCCACGCACCACCACCTTGGCCTCCCTGGCCTGGGCCAGGAGACGGCGGGCGTAATCCTCCGAGAGCAGGGCGGTGGCAACGTGGTACAGAGCCAGAATGGGGGCGTTTTTTGGGTCGGTATAGCCCAGCACCAGGATGTCGGTGTCGCGGTCGGAGACCGTGCCCGTGAGCAGCTCCCGCAGAAGACGGCGAAGGGCCACCGCCTCCTCCAGACAGGCCACCGCGAAGGAGCGGCACCCCGCCTCCAGGAGAGCGGACACCACCGGGCGGATGCCGTGCCCGTAGGCGTCAGCCTTGACCACGGCGATGGCGTAGGTGTGGGGGGAGACCGCCTTGACGGGGGTCAGAAGGGTATGATAGTTCTGAATGAGGGCTTGGGTGTCAATGACCGCCCGCGCCCGCAGACCGGGGAGCAAGGGAAAGGCTTCGTGGAGGCGGATGTGATTCATAGGCTGATGGTCCTTTGTAGTGGTATTTCTGTTTCCAGTATAGCATAAAACCCCCTGTTTTGCAAGTCCTCGGGGGGATTTTTTGGCTGAAGCACGAACAAAAAATAACGGCTCGCCGGGAGAGGTCACCCATAAGAAAGGGACCGCCCCCATACGGAAGCGATCCTGAATGCTCATATACCCTTATGGCAAGCTTTGGGGGATCCCCAAGGACCTTTTTTCAAAAAGGTCCTTGGGCGGGTGCGGGGCAGAGCCCTGCCGCTCCCCCTCACAGATGCTGGGCCAGCATCCAGTCGATGAGCTCGGGGTCGGTGTAGGCCTGTACCCAGCTGTCGTGACCGACGCCGGGGTAGATGGTCACGCGGGCGTTGCCCTCCCACCGGTTGATCTGGTCCACCATGCGGGTGGACTCGGTGTAGTGAATGGCGCCGTCCATGTCACCGTGGAAGGCCCAGACGGGGGTGCGGACCATCTCGTAGCTGCCCCAGAGGATGCCCGCGCCGCAGACGGGGATCATGGCGGCAAAGCGGGAGGCGTTGTTCATGCCCCAGACCCAGACCCCGGTACCGCCGTCCGACAGGCCCGTGATATAGACTCGCTTGGGGTCCACGCGCAGGGTGGCCAGGAGGTGATCCAAAAAGCCGTTGAGGGTGTTGATCTGACCGCACCAATGGCAGCCGTCGGGAAGCTGGGGGGAGACCAGGATGAAGGGGTACTCGGTCCCCTCGTTTGCGTAGCGGGGCCAGCCGTGCTTGGCCACCAGGCTCAGATCGGTGCCTCGCTCCCCCGAGCCGTGGAGAAAGATCACCAGAGGGTATTTTTCATCGGTGCTTTCGTACTCGGGCGGGAGGCAGAGCAGGTACTGCAGGGAAAGGGCGGGGGCGGGAAGCGGACAAAGGTGAGCGGTTTGAGCTGACATGATCTTCTCCTTATCATTTAATGTAATGAAGAAATTGGACGAAGGGGGAGGTCGGAGCTTGGGGGGATCAGCGGCGGCGGCGCATCAGCAGGAAGGTAAGACCGCCGGCTGCCAGGAGAACCAGAATGATGACGACCGCCAGGAGCAGACCCGAGGAGCTGCCCGAGGTAGCGGTGCCTCCCACCACGTGAATGCCCGCCAGACCCAGGTTGCTGGCGCCGCTCCAGCTGCTGCCGTCGGGATAATGAACCAGGACGGACAGGGTAACGGTGTCGTCGGCGTCCAGAAGCTTGGTGAATTCCGAGACGTCAAAGCTCGCGGTCTGCCAGGTGCTGGCGCTGACGTCGGTCACCGAGGCCTCGTAAAGAAGCTCACCGTCTCCGGCCGATACGGCACCCTTGGCGGAGCGGATGAGTCGCAGGGTGACGGTAGGCTTAGCCGCTGAGGACGTGTTCTGCAGAGGACCCGCGTAGAGGTCCAAAAGGACCTGCTTGCTGCCGATGAGGTCAGTGGCGGGGAGGGAGGTGGTCACTCCCATGGGATCACAGACCGCGACGGTGTCAAAGCGGGCGTGGAGGGTGACGGTACCCAGGCTCTCGGCCTCGGCCAGCTCCAGGTAGGTCAGATTGCCCGCGTCGCTAAAGCCATGGAGACTGCCGCCGTTAAAGGTAAAGAGGGGATTGGCCCGCTTGTGCTCGGCCTCGTAGCCTCCCAGGGTGGCGGCCCCCGTGACCGCGGTTACGGGATGGGCGTTTCCTGCCAGGGCGCTCTCCAGCTTGGTGTATGGAGCCCCGATGATGGAGGTCAGACCCGAGGAGAGGGACTTGGCCTCGGTGGTATCGATGCGGTGGAATACGTCGTACAGCGCTCGCTTCTGAGCGGGGAACAGGCGCAGAACCACGCCCTCCGGGGTCTCAAAGGAGGCGGCCTTTACCGTCCAGAGACCGCACAGAGGCTGTTCGGCGGCATTGACGGCGGCATCGGCGTGCTGGCTGTAGATGAGAGCCTCCACATGGCCGTTCTGCACGCAGGTCATGTAGGAGAAGGCGTAGGAGGCGGCCTGTCGGTTGGCATCGGTGCCCGTGGGAACACTGCCTGCCGCCACGGCGGGAATGGCGTAGCCGCTGATCACCAGTCGGCGCGCCTCACCCTCGGCGCCGCCAATGCGGTACGTGGGGCTGTTCAGAAGATCGGTGAGAGTACCCAGATTGCGGATCGTGTAGTAGGCGGCGTCCGCGGTGGAATCCTCCTCCCAGACCGCGGAGGAGGAGGCGTGCAGCTCACAGGAGACCTGCCAGCCGTAGTCTCCCCGCAGGGCGCATTCCTCGCGGAAGGTCGACAGGAAGGTGGACAGATCCCAGCCGTCACCGTTATTCACGGCGCGGCGGTCGTCCAGGGCAACGTATACCCGACCGCCGGGGGCATGGGTCTTCATGGCGGTGTTGGCCAGGCGTACCAGCTTTTCGTAGTTGGTGACGTAATCCACAAGCTCGGCTCCGCCCGCGTAGTTGTTGACCGAGGGTCGGTTGACCTGACGGCCGATGATGAAGGAGGTGGCGGGAGGGGTATCCTCCGAGGCGGCGGCGAAGCGTCCCGCCATGAAGTCGAAGAAGCCCTCCATGACGTCAGACGAGAAGGCGGAGGTCATATTGACGGCGTAGTAGCGGACCGACTCGGGTGCCTTGTCTCCCATGGGGAAGTACAGCCCCGCGGGAACGTCGGAGCCGTCGGGGGAGCCCAGCACGAAGCGGAGGTAGACGTGTACGCCCGCGGCGGTGTAAATGCCCACAGTCTCGTCCAGGGCGGCCAGAGCCTCTCCGTCCAGGTAGCGGGTCACGCCGTTGAAGACGTAGGCCACGGCATCCCGCTTCCAGCCCGAGAGGATGAGCTCGTCCATGTTCACGTTCACTACGGTGTGGGAAATGCCCAGACGCACCGCGTCGGCGGGGTGGTCCGAGATCAGACCCTTGATGGACCCCTCGGCGGAGGGAGCGGATCCGTTGCCGTCTGAAACCGCCATGGGGGAGGTCAGAGCCGTATACTGCTTGGTCTTGGCGTCATAGGAGGCCACCAGGAAGGAGGAATACTGTCTGGTGCGCATACCATCCAGGACGGGGAGCTTGAAACGGATGCTCTCAGCCGCCTTGACCTCGGCTACGGGATCCAGCTCGCTGAGGTCCACGTTGGAGCTCTTCTCGGCGGTCAGCTCAAAAAGGTAGACCTTCTTTTCGGTATAGCTGTTCAGAAAGCCCTTGGTCAGCACCGCGTTGATGAGAAGGGTATCCTCCTCCGGGATGACCGAGGTGATGGCGTTTTTCTCGGCGGGAGCTCCTCGGTCACAGGCGGCGAAGAGTCCCACGAGAGGACAGAGCAAGAGGATGCAGAGGAGCAGGGACAGGGCAGATCGGATGGGATGTTTCATGGTTGCCTCCTATATGAATCATGTGGGGATCGGATTCGGGCGGATTTCGGGGGGATGGATCGCGGAGTCAGAGCCGCGGGCCCTCCATGGCCACGGTCAGGGCGGCCAGATCTCCTACGGTCTCGGTCAGCTCGGCGGGGACTACGCGACAGACCGACAGGCTGGGAGCGAGACACTCCTCGACCATGACGCGGTTCATGGCGTCGCAGAGAAGATCGGAGGAGCGGGCGTAGATGCTGCCCAGCACGATCCTCTCAGGATTGAGGAGATCCACCAGAATGGCCATGGCATAGCCCAGACGGCGGCCACACTCCTCCCAGACCGCCAGAGCGGTAGGATCGGGGGAATCGGCGTGGGCGGCATTCGCCATGGACAGAGCGGTGACGGTATCCAGAGCATCCACCGTGGGGCAGTAGGCAGGGGAAAGGCCCTCCTGGATGGCCCTCAGGGCATAGCGTTGACCCAGCTTGCGCAGTCCGCCGCCGGAGCAGAAGCCCTCCACCGAGCCGATCTTGTAGTAGCCCATGGGGCCCTCGCTGTCCAGGCGGATATGGCCAATCTCGCCGGCATTGTCGTTGGTGCCGGCGTAGAGCTTGCCGTCCAGGATCAGCCCCGCGCCAAAGCCGGTGCCAAAGGTGCAGAAGACCATATTCCTCGTGCCCCGTCCCGCCCCGAACCGCCATTCGGCCAGCGCGCAGGCGTTTGCGTCGTTGCAGAGGTAGGCGGGAAGTCCCGTGCGGGCAGTCAGCTCCTCGGTGATGTGGATATCCTTCCAGCCGGGGAGGTTGGGAGGCTCTTGGATGATGCCCCTTTTGGAGTCCATGGGGCTGCCGCAGGACACTCCGATGGCCGTGGGCGGCTCCCCTCGGGTCTTGCCCTCCTCTATGAAGCGGAGGGTGGTTTCGTAGATGGTACCCAGAGTTTCCTCGGGAGTGGTGGTGGCGAAACGCATCTTGGCGGTGACGGTACCGGTTTCGTCTCCCCGCACGACGGCACACTTGGTGCCGCCCACGTCAATGCCGATATAGTATTCCATATTGATTTCCTTCCATATGAGTTCGGTAGCCTGTATGGAGAAGTCACGCGGGGGTGTCCGGGGAAGGGGACTCGGCGGGAGCGGTGACCTCCGCCGCCTGGGGAGAAGCCTCAGGAGCGGTGGCCTCCGCCGCCCGGGGAGAAGCCTCAGGAGCGGTGACCTCCTCCGCCTGGGGAGAAGCTACAGGAGCGGTGACCTCCGCCGCCCGGGGAGAAGCCGCGGGAGCGGTGGCCTTTGCCGCCTGGGGAGAAGCCGCGGTCACGGTGATGAAACCACTCGGCACCGCGGCGGGGCGCTTCGGTCTGTGGCTGATCCCAAAGACCGCCATGGCAAGCCAGATATGGAGGAAGATCCCCAGGGCCAGCAGCTGCTCGGGATTTTCAAAGGGCGTGGTCAGCAGGCTGTCCAGATGCAGGATGAAGCGGTAGGTAATGGGCGGAGTACCCGCTACGGTAAGGAAGACCGTGGCCAGGAAAAAGCACAGCAGATTCCCTATGGCCGCCGAGAGGGTATAGGCCGCCCGATGCTCCCGGTCGTGGAGTCCGTAGGCGGCAGCCATGAGAGCCCAGATGGCAGGGAAGGCAATGTAGGACAGCATGGTGTCGGCGTTGTAGCTTTCCACCAGCAGAAGATAGAGCAGTCCCGTGATCAAATGACACCACAGCACCGTGAGACTTCCCCGCAGGATCGCCAGCCAGCGGGCGCGGGAGGGGCTCAGGGGCTGCCATTCCTTGGTATATCCCTTTCTGGCCAGCTTAACCCGCTGCGCTTCCTCCCGTGCGGCCCGTCCCAGGCGTCGGGAGCGGACGGCGGTGACCGTGAAGACCGAAATGAACCAGACGGCCAGGGACATCAGCAGAAGCAACAGCTGGGCGAGGTTGTGTCCCGTTCCTCCGGCCCAGGCCCTCGAGAGCCGCCCGCCCGCAATCAGGGTGACCGCCACCGAAAGCGTGAGGTGGGTCGACAGGGAAATACCCATAGCCGCCCAGAGGATCCCTCGCCGATTGGTGGAGATGGTGGCGAAGAGGCATACTCCCAGGGTCAGAAGCAGGGATACGCTGAGGAACAGGAGAGCCTGTCCCGTCTCCTTGTGAACCAGATGGGAGAACAGGATCAGGATCCCCGCGAGGAGAATATTGAGTCCCACCGTGACGCAGAGGGACTTGAGGAGGGCGAGTAGATTTCTTTTCATGATCCAAAACCGTGCCAGTCGTCAAAGCCGCAAAGCTCCAACGCCTGCAGATAGGTGGTGTAGTCCAGATGCCTGGGCTCGAGGATGAAGTGGGAGCGGTGGTCGCCGTCAGAGTCCCGCCACTCGATCAGCAGGAAGCGGTCGTCCGCCCTGCCGAAGTCAGGGAGGCCCGAAGTGGGCAGAGCGGCCACAGGGGCAGCCGAGTCGGCGGGGACCGTGACCTCACCCGACAGGAGGGCGGGAACGGTCGTCAGATCGGTACCCACGGGCAGGCCCGTGATGTCCCTCACGGTATAGGTGAAGATCTCATCCTTCTGGGTATCGTTGATGCCCATGAGGGTGAACTGACCGTCCGCGGGATCGGCGAAGGCCATGTGGAGGGGCTTTTGTACCCGTTTGATGAAGGAATAGGCCAGCTTGGGGGTGAAGTCGTAATTGACCACGGCGTCCGAGATCTGGGGCCAGCCGTCCAACAGGTTCCACCAGATGATGCCCGTCCGCCGCCACTTGGCGGTGCGGAAGTGCTCAATGAAGTACTTGAAGGCCTCGGCCTGGGAGATCTGGCTCATCTTGGCATAGGTGGCCAGGTCGGCGGGGACGTCGGTGAACATATGCTGTACCTGGCTGGTCATGAGGCGGATGCGGTAGTGGAAGCCGCCCGTGTACTTCAGCTCCATGGTGGTCTGGTGGAGGAACCAGGAGGGCTTGGGGTCTCCCGCGAAGGGGTCGGCGTCGGTGGCCTTGTCAAAGATGGGCCACAGCTCGTCCTCGGGGATGTAGGTCTTCAGGGTCTCGGGAGCGGGACAGCCGTGGTAGCCCGTTTCGGAGGCGAAATGACAGCCTGCGGTGCGGTAGTAGGGGCCCTTGAAGTAGTCCCGGGGGCCCCACAGGTGGTCCTCCGAGATATCGGCGGTGCCCTGACAGCTCACCACCTTGGCGGGGTCCTTCATGGCCTCGATGGCGTCCTCGTCCAGGTAAGGGGAGGAGGGGAGGTAGGGTCTGGTGAAGTCCTGCAACCGCAGAACGTCGGGGATGATCTTGCGGGTCAGCACATTCTCGGCGGGATCGCGGCGGATGCCGTGCCAGCCCCACCAGGCGAAGTCGCACTCGTTGTCCCCCGCCCAGAGGCAGAGGGAGGGATGGTTCCGGAGCTTGCAGACGATGTGATCCACCTCCTCACGGAGCATGGACTGCATCTTCTCGTCCACGGGGTAGATGGCGCATCCCATGGCGAAGTCCTGCCAGACCATGATGCCGTGGGCATCGCAGAAGTCGAAGAAGAGGTGATCCTCGTAGACGTTACCGCCCCA
Source organism: Eubacteriales bacterium (assembly GCA_045577755.1). GTDB lineage: Bacteria > Bacillota > Clostridia > Oscillospirales > CAG-272 > CAMEON01. The sequence continues at coordinate 6,178 of JAZNJA010000082.1, read as the reverse complement.
GCAACGGACGATGTTGCACCCCGCCTCGTCCAGCATCTCCAGCGCCTTGGGGAGACGCTCGGCGTCGCGGGAATGGAAGGCGTCCAGGGGGACCCAGTTGGAGCCCATGGCGAACACGGGCTTGCCGTTGATGATAAAGCGGAACTGACCCTTCTCCCCCGCAAAGGTGGTGCGGTCCAGCTCCACGGTACGGATGCCCGTCTTCATGGTCTTCTCGTCCACAACGACACCGCTACGACACAGGGTGACGGTCACGTCGTAGAGCCAAGGCCGACCCGCGTTCTTGGGATACCAGAGATAGGCCCCGTGGACGGGGATGAAGATGTTCCCGCAGGTGTGCCAAAGATCGGCTGTGACCTTGAAGGTGCAGTCGTTGCAGGTGCCCTTCACCGTGACGGTGTAGTCGTAGGGCAATTCATTCGGGTGCTTGTCGCAGTCGAAGGGGTAGTAGGTGTCACCGCCGAGGTCGACCGCATAGTAGAGATTCAGCTCGGCGTAGCCACGGGTGTGGTCGGTAGGATCGGGATTCACTGCGCGGGTGTAGAGGAAGGTCTCGCGGATGGCGGGGGTCTTGACGGTCTCGATATACACAGGCCGCCAGATGCCACCCGACACGGCGCGGCAAAGGATATCCCAGCCGAAGGAGGAGGGAGCCTTGCGGGCGTAGAGGGAGGCGTAGCCGAAGGGGAACATACCCGCCGAGGGGGGGAGAATGTTCTCCTGGGCTTGGATCATGGTGGGATAGATATAGACCGTCAACTCATTTCCCGTGGGCTTAAGATACTCCCAATCGCGGCGGGAAAAAGGGACCTCGTAGGACATGAACATATTGTCGGTGGATAGGTAGTGAACGCCGTTGACGGAGATATCCGCATAGGTATCAATACCCTCAAAGCGAAGGACGGGCAGCTCGTTATCCTCCAATACGGGCTTATCAAAGGTAGTACGGTAGATGAGGTGGCGATCCTCCAGCTCGCGGAGCTTGGTGATGTTACTGCCCCAGTAGGGGTCCTCCAGAAGTCCCGCCCGTACCATGTCCAGCTCAAAGTTGCCGGGGACAACGGCAGGGATGGTGACACCGAGACCCGAAACAAGGCCGAATTCGCCCCGCTCGGGGTAGCCGGAGGCGCAGTATTCCTTATGGGGGATGACGGTTAAGGTCCAATCTTTCAGCTCGATTCGCATATGAATGTCCTTTCTTTACTTATAAGGATGAAAACGGAGTGTATATATAAGCATTATACCACAAAAATAGGGGGATGACAAGTGGGGACATACAAAAAGAGGCGAAAAAAAGAAAAATAATTTGTGCAAAACCGCTTGACCCGAGGGCGAGGGTATGGTATAATAAAGCAAAGTGGGTGAATATGCCCAAAAAGAAAACCGATACTTGTAAGACCCGCTCCCTGCGGGCAAGGAGGATCCTATGCTGCCTATCGCCATCCAGCTGTACACCGTTCGTGACCAAGCCGCCGCCGATTTTGAGGGCACCCTGAAGGCCATCAAGGCCATGGGCTACGAGGGCGTGGAGTTCGCGGGACTTCACGGTAAGACCGCCGCCGAGGTCAAGGCTCTGTGCGCCGAGATCGGTCTGACCCCCATCTCCGCCCACGTCCCCTACTACGATATGATCGCCGACCCCAAGGGCGTGCTCTCCGACTACGCCGAGATCGGCTGTAAGTACGTGGCCATCCCCTACCTGACCCCCGAGTGCCGCCCCGGCACCGACGGCTTTGCCAAGGTGGTGGAGAACGCCGAGATGCTGGGCAAGGTGGCAAAGGAGCTGGGTATGACCCTCCTGTACCACAACCACGATTTCGAGTTTGAGAAGATCGACGGCAAGTACGCCCTGGAGGTGCTGTACGATACCGTCCCCGCCGACCTCTTGCAGACCGAGCTGGACACCTGCTGGGTCCGCGTGGGCGGCGAGGAGCCTGCCGCCTACGTCCGCAAGTTCTCGGGCCGCGCTCCCGTGGTCCATCTGAAGGACTACGCCGGCGGTAAGTCCGAGCATATGTACGAGCTGATCGGCATCGAGTCCGAGGAGAAGGCCGTTGAGGAGAATCCCTTCGAGTTCCGTCCCGTGGGCTTCGGTGTCCAGGATATGCCCGCCATCATCAAGGCCTCCGAGGATGCGGGTGCCGAGTGGCTGGTTGTGGAGCAGGATCAGCCTTCTATGGGCCTGGATCCCATGCAGTGCGCCGAGAAGGCTATCGGGTACCTGCGCTCCCTGTGATCTCATTACAGAGGCTCTCCCTCTGGGTAGCGAAGCGGCGACACGGTAGTGAATGACTGCCGGTGGCAGTCAGAGCCGGGTCGTGTCCGAGCCGCAGCGAGAAAGCTCCCGCGAAGCGGGTGAGAGGGCTATTTCTCTGACGTGAATTGCCCTCTCCGTCACGCCCTTGCGGGCGCGACACCTCCCCCAAGGGGGGAGGCTCATGACTCTCCCGAAAGGAGACCCCCATTATGAAAAAGCTGTTTTTTCTGGTTTTCGTCGGCCTGCTGGCTCTCACCCTCTGCGCCTGCGTGGGGAGTGATGCCCCCGCCGACACCACCGCCGAAGACGTGACCCCCGCGCCCACCGAGCCGCCTACCGAGGCTCCTACCGAAGCCCCGACGGAGGCTCCCACCGAGCCTCCCGTCACCGAGCCGGAGGAAATGACCATGGAACCCAAGACCACCCTGTCGGTCATCGCCGACGGTAAGACCGAGTACACCGTTGTAGCCCCCGCCGCCGTGCAGGAGGGCAACGCCGACGATCTCGCCTACATGACCCGGGTCATGGATGCCAAGTTCGGCGCTCACCCCGCTGTGGCAGAGACTGCGTCGGGTAAGGTCATTTCCCTCGCCTACACCGAGGGCGAAAGCCTGAACTGGTCCCTGACCGTGGACGAGGCGAGCGGCAACATCCGCATCGAGGCGGGCGGCACCGTGGCCATGTCCCGTGCCCTCCAGACCTTCATCACCCGGCATCTCGCCCGCTCCGAGGGGAACCTCCTGGTGGACGTGGCGGGTGATTACACCTACACCTACGCCGAGGACAAGATCGACAACAGCACCCTCCTCTCCTACGAGGGCGGGGACAAGACGGTGTTGGCTCCCTCCGACGATGACGGCAAGCTCATGACTCCCGCCTGGCTGGACACCGCCGTCATGGTGGAGCTTCGCATCGACACCGCCTCCATCGGCGGTACCTTCAAGGATTCCTACGACCTCATCGACTTCTACGCCGAGGCGGGCGTCAACGTCCTGTGGCTCTCCCCCGTCTACGAGCGGGGCGCGGGCGGTAACGGCTACGGTAACGTAGGCCTCCACCGCATCGAGCCCTGGCTGACGGGCACCCAGGATCAGGCCGAGGGCTGGAACGAGTTGAAGAAGTTCGTGGACTACGCCCACTCCAAGGGTGTGTACATCCTCCTGGATATCATCACCTGGGGCACCATGTACGCCTCTCCCCTCATCCAGGAGCATCCCGACTGGTACAACGGCGAGGCCTGGGGCAACGCCGCCTTCAACTGGAGCAACCCCGAATTCAAGGAGTGGTTCATCTCCACCGCCGTGGCCAACATCGAGAAGACGGGGGCCGACGGCTACCGCTGTGACTGCGAGCCCTTCACCGCGGGCTACGCCGTCTATACCGAGATCCGCAAGAGGCTCAACGACAAGGGCGTCTACCCCCTCATCATGTCCGAGGAGGGAGGCCACCGCCAGGCCGCCTTCGACTGCGAGCAGGACGGCGTGCTGAAGTACTCCGACATGACCCGCGGTCAGCTCTACCAGAACCCCGTCAACTTCTTCGTGGACGGCTACCTGGATATCGTGGACGCCACCCAAACGGGCCGCGGCCTGGGAGGTCCCACCTTCGTGAGCAACCGCCGCCAGATGGGCACCTTCCGTTACTACACCAACTGCATCACCAACCACGACTACCAGGCGAGGAACGTCAACGGCAACCGCCTCAAGATCGGCTACGCCGCCATCTACGCCCCCTACATCCCCCTGTGGTACATGGGCGACGAGTTCGGCGTGACCATGAAAAACAAGGCCGTGCTTTACGACGTGTCCGTGGACTACGGCGCCGTAGGCGTGAAGGACGACCAGACCCTCTTCTTCGAGGACGTCAAGCAGATGATCGCCATCCGCCGCGCCTACCCCGAGATCTTCGCGCAGTGGCCTCTCAACCACCGGGACTCTAACATCGAGGAGGTCACGGTGGAGGGGCTGGGCAAGCTCCAGAACTACGTCCGCTTCGCCGGGAACAAGGCCGTCATCGTGGTGGCCAACAACGAGGAGGGGAACGACGGCATCTGCAAGGTGACGATCCCCTTCGACAAGTGCTTTACTGAAACCTACAATAATTATAAGGTAACGGATATGCTGACGGGTCAGGTCATCGCCGTCGGCCGCGCCGATACCGTCAACGGCTTCTCCGCCATCGTGCCCTATGAGTATTGCGGCGTGTTTATGGTGGAGGGGATCGAGTAATTTCCCATATATGTGACAGCCCCCGCGGCTGTGCAGATAAATCATGAAAATCTTTTGATAAAGGAGAATTTTATCATGGCAGAAGAAAAAATGGACGCGCTTCTTGACTATGCAGGTCAGAAGGTCGAGACCGTCGTTGACACCAACAGAAAGATGCGCGTAGGCATCATCGGCTGCGGCTGGATCGCAGACGCTCACGTGGATTCCTACAAGCGCATGGCTGACGTGGAAATCGTGGCCGGTGCCGACCTCATCCCCGGTAAGGCCGCCGCCTTCTTCAAGAAGCACGGCGTGGAGGGCGTCAAGACCGATTACGCCTCCCACAAGGAGATGCTGGACGACGAGTCCCTGCAGCTGGACGCCGTTTCCATCTGCACCTACAACCGTCAGCACGCCGCCCCCGCTATCTACGCTCTGCAGAAGGGTGTCCACGTCATGCTGGAGAAGCCCTTCACCGTCACCCTGGACGAGGCCATCGAGGTCATGAAGGCCGAGAAGGAGAGCGGTAAGATCCTGTCCATCGGCTTCCAGCCCAGACTGGATCCCAATATGCAGATGATCAAGAAGATCGTGGAGTCCGGCGAGCTGGGTCAGATCTACTACATCCAGACCGGCGGCGGCCGCCGTCGCGGTATCCCCACTCCCTTCCCGGAGGTCACCTTCATCCGTGACGAGACCGCGGGCCTGGGCGCTCTGGCCGACATCGGCTGCTACTCCCTGGACATGGTCCTCAACGCCATCGGCTATCCCAAGCCTCTGACCGTTACCGGCTACAAGTCCGACTTCTTTGGTAAGAACCCCACCACCTACCCCAACAACCCCGAGTATGCCGCTAAGTTCGGCGTTGATGACTTCGCCGCAGCCTTCATTCGTCTGGAGGGCGGTATCATCCTGGACTTCCGTATTGCCTGGGCCATGAACATCAACACCCCCGGCGACACCATCATCCTGGGTACCCAGGGCGGTCTCCGCATCCCCTCCACCGACTGCTGGAACGGCACCGTGGGCGGTCCCATGACCATCTACAAGACCATCGGCGGCATCAACTACGAGACTCAGGTCCCGATCATCAACGACGGCGGCCCCAGCCTCTTCGACCGCAAGATCCGCTCCTTCCTGGACGCCTGCAAGAACGGCGGCAAGGCTCCCGTGCCTACCTCCCAGATCGTCTACAACCAGGCTATCCTGGACGGTATCGCCAAGTCCGCAGAGATTGGCCGCGAGATCGAGATCGAGATTCCTCAGGTCTGATCTTTATACTGTTTTTAAAGCCCTTCTCCCTCGGGAGAGGGGCTTTTCTTGATTGCTCGCAACCTGCATTGTGCAAGATGTACAGTTTGGCAACGACATTTTTATGACAAACTGCCGACGACTCCAAACCGAAAAAACTTTCAAAAAACCGCTTGACAAATAAAATCAAAAGTGCTATAATATGCAAGCTGACGACGAGCGGCCACAAACATGGTAGCGAGTGAAAGCGAAAAATACCGCAAAAAATTTGAAAAACTTTTCAAAAACCTCTTGACAAACGGAAAGAGATGTGGTATAATATTCAGGCTGTGCAAAACACGGCACTGAAATAGCGGTGAGAGCCGCGCGGATCATTGACAATTGAACAACAGGAGATTAAAGTACAAGCAAAAGCTTGATGCGAAAGAATCTCGAAATTTCTTTGAAAAAAGAATCTCGAATC
>JAZNJA010000081.1:0-10863 GCA_045577755.1 Eubacteriales bacterium | reverse complement strand
TGATATAGGGGTTGCCGCTGTGGTGGGCCTGTCCGTAGGTCTGACCGCCGTAGGGGCCTCCGTAGGTCTGACCGCCGTAGCCGGAGCCGTAGCCTCCGCCCTGGCCCGTGGCCTTACCCGCGCGGATCTTCTGGATCTCGTCGTAGGCGGCGTTGATCTCCTTCATCTTCTCCCCCGCCATCTCGGCCAGGTCGCTGTCGCGGTACTTATCGGGATGGTATTTCCGAGCCAAGGCGCGGTAGGCGGCCTTGACCTCATCGTCGGTGGCGGTGGGGGACACGCCAAGGATCTTGTAGGGATCGTTCATGATTTATGGGTAACCTTTCACAGTAGTAGGGTAGGGGTCAGTTACAGCCGTCGGAGCAGTCGCAACAGTCACAGCAGCCGTCGGGGCCGTCGCAGCAGGAGCCGTCACCGTCGCAGTCACAGCAGTACAAGCAATCACAGCAGTCCGCCGCCGAAAAGCAGGCGTAGTCGCGGTCTTGTCTCTCCTCGTCGGAGCGTTTCTTTTCAAAGGTCTTGCTGACAGACTCGTACAGGGCGCGGTACTTTCCCACGGCTTCGGCTTGGCCGAAGGTGCAGGCATGATCGAGGTGGGCTTGGGCATCGGTCAGAAAGCCCCGTCGCAGGGCGCAGACACCCATGAGGAAATACCACTCCCCTCCCCGCGGCTCGTCCTGCGCCTCAAGGAGACACCGCAGAGCCGCGTCGGTATCGGCGGGGGTGTGTCGGGAAAGGAGATCGCGGGCAATACGCTCGGCGGGGGTAGCTGTTGGAGAGGTAAGGGGGGATACGACGGCTAAAGAGCCGTAACAGGAAGAAGACTGACTCACGTTTGCTCCCCCTTCCGGTTACTTCTGCGGGAATGCCGCCTTTTTTTGCCCTGTCCCTTTTGGGAGCAGTCACAGGAAGCAGAACCGAACAGCACCCGCTCCGCCTGACGCGGCAGGCCCTCGTAGAGGATATTGGACAGCAGCCCTCCCAGGTCGGAATTATCAGCGGTGTCCAGCAGGTCAAAGGCCCGCTCCAGCTCGGTCAGCTCGTTGAGAAGAGCGATCTTCAACTCCTCCCTCTTGCGGTCCGACAGCTCGGTCAAGGCGGGGTCGCCGTAGAGGCAGGCGAGGGGGTTGTAGCGCCCCTTCTTCACGTCCTCGGCGTAATCGTCGGCGGCATCCAGGATGTAAACGAAGCGGCCCACGTGAAGGCCGATGGAACGGGCCAGCTTGGCTTGGTCTCCCTCCAAGCCGTAGCCCAGCAGAACGGCCATCAGCTCCCCGAAGAGGGTGGCGGGCTCGTCCACCGAGGGGGGGCGGGAGGCCTCCAGCTCACAGAGCTTACGCATGGCCAGATCCACCCGACGGTCGGCGTCGGTATAGCCCCGCTTCATGGCGCGGCGGCGGATGGAGCCTACGAAGGGAGCGGCCGCTGTGGCGGCGGTGCGCTTCAGTCCCCGCTCGTCACGGAGGTCGTCGCGGATCTTGTGGTAGGCAAGGATGGCGGAGGTGCAGGCGCAGAGGGCGAGATCCTCATTGGGCTTGGCCATGGGGCGCTTGCGGATGGGGTGGGCGAGGCAGCGGCGGCGCTCAATCTCGATCCTCTCCCCTGTCAGGGCCATGCGGACCAGGGCAAAAAAGGTGAAGTCGTAGGACAGGGTCATGCGGGAGCATTGCCCCGTGCATTTTCCCATGGTACGGCACAGACCGCAGTAGACGGCACGGTAGTATTCCTGCTCTCGCACCTTCAGCTCGGGCGCGTGGGTACGCACGTAACCGTACATGGCAGACTCCTCCTTATACAAATGGGATATACTATTATACCGCGTTTCGTCGGCGGGCTCAACCGCCAATTTGTAAATATTTGCAAACTCTGTGTGAAATTATCGGGGATATCCCCGGAAAATTTACAGGACCACAACAATTTGTTCTTTTCCATGGCACATATCGGGAGTATGATAATAAAATGAAGTCAGTTTAAACTGCACAGATATACCGAAAGGAAAACCGTATGCGCTCTTTTCTTCGAAAGCCCTTCGTATACATGGCGATCTTCACCACGCTGCTGGTCATGCTCTTTGCCTATACCCTTCTCCTGGTCTTCGTCATTCCCCGCACGGCCCAGGGAAATGAACCCGGCACCGCGGAGCCCTTCACCGGCACAGTGGACCAGAACTGGGGCAACAACACGCCCCCTGAGGAGCAGCCCCCCCAGCAGACGGGTAGTCTGACCCTCCCCTCGGGCGATCCCAACGGAAGCGGAAAGGACCCCGAGGCAGACACTACCCCCGAGGAGGAGATCTTCGGCAAGCCCGATCAGGTCATCCTCACCGATAACCTGTATCTGGACGAAAACATCCGCATTGAGATCACCCAGATCCGTCGGTACGATTCGGATATGTACGTGGCCGACATCCGTCTGCGGGATCCTACCCTGCTCAAGACCGCCCTGGCCCAGGATAAGGACGGCAACCAGTTTGGCATGAATATCAAGGAAAAGACCTCGGATATCGCCAAGCGGGTAGGCGCCATTCTGGCGGTCAACGGTGACTTCTACGGCTCCAACGAGTCGGGCTACGTCATCCGCAACGGCGTGCTGTACCGCGACACCATGCGTCCCGCCAAGGGCTCGGGCAGTGATCTGGCCTACTTCGACGACCTGGCCATCATGTGGGACGGCTCCTTCGTGACCTTCGATGAGAAGGACTACACCGCCCAGGCGGTCCTGGGCAAAGGCGCCATGCACGTGCTGACCTTCGGGCCTACCCTGGTCCTCAACGGACAGATCGCTGTAGACGAGAACACCGAGGTGGGCCTGGCCTGGAGCAAGACAGGCAACCCCCGCTGTGCCATCGGCTACGTGTCGGAGGGGCACTACCTCATCATCGTGGTGGACGGTCGGTGCGACCAGAGCATCGGCACCTCCCTCTATGAGCTGGCGGACGTCTTTTGTGAGTTGGGGGCCAAGACCGCTTATAACCTGGACGGCGGCGGCTCCGCCACCATGATCTTCAACGGACGTCTCATCAATACCCCCTACACCAACTGGAATAAGCCCTCGGGCGAAAGGAGAGTGAGCGACATTGTCTACATCGGTTACTGATGTAACGGCTTCCATGGAGCCCACCCGCCGCCGCGCCAAGCGCTCCCTCATTGTGGGTGCTTCCCTGGCTCTGCTCTGCGTGGTCTTCACCGTTATTTACGAGCATTTCTCCCACAACGCGGCGTCCAACCATATGCGGTCCATGTTCCTCATGCCCCTGTTCGGCGTGGCACTCCCCGCCCTCATCGGCTTTCTGACCCCCCTGCATCGCTTGGTCAGCCGTCTGACCTTCAATCTCTGGAATTCAGCCATGGCCACCTGGGTGGTCGGCTGTCTCTTCCGCGGCATCGTCAACATATCGGGCCGCCATACCACCCTGGACCGCCCCTACTGGATCATCGGTTGGGTGCTGATCGCTCTGGCCGCCGTCGCCGAGGGGATCCACCTGATCCGCGGCCGTGGACACGCCGAGACTGACTGAGTAACCCCGATTCTACCACATCCATCCCGAAAAGGAGGAGATATTCATGGAGCAGAATACCCCCATAACCCCTTGTGCCCATCCCAAATACACGGTCATCATCCCCGCGTACCGCCCCGACGAGCGGCTTTGGCGGCTGGCCTCCGAGGTGCTGGAGCAGGGCTACCGTCTCGTCGTTGTGGACGATGGGGGCGGCGCTGATTACGAGCCCATTTTCGCGGGACTGGATCCCCGCGCCATTGTCCTCCGCCATCCCGAGAACCGCGGCAAGGGCGCGGCCATCAAGACCGCTCTCGCTCATATCGGAGAGCTGACCGCGGGCTTTGACCCTCAGGATCCCCCCTTTGTGGGCATCATGGACGCGGACGGCCAGCATCTGACCACCGATATGGCCCGTGTCTTCGCCGGTGCCACCGAGAATCCCGACAAGCTCACCCTGGGCGTGCGGGTGGTGGGCAAGGAGATGCCCTTCCGCTCTCGTTTCGGCAATGGCATTACCCGTGCCGTCTTCCGCCTCCTCACGGGCGTTAAGGTGTCCGACACCCAAACCGGCCTCCGCGCCTTTTCGGTGGCGCTCATCCCCGAGATGCTGGGGGTGGAGGGAGACCGCTACGAGTATGAGATGGGCGTGCTGACCCGTATGGCCCACCGCCGCGTGGGCTTCCACGAGGTTCCCATCGCCACCCTGTACGAGGACCGTGAGAACTCTACCAGCCACTTCCGTGTGGTACGGGATTCCCTGCGCATCTATGCTAACCTGTTCAAGTTCGCGGGAAGCTCCCTCATCTCCTTTGTGGTAGACTTCATTCTGTTCAATCTCTTCATCTGGCTGATCCCCATGATCGCCTTCCCCTGGGCAGAGGCCTACGACGCCATGGCCGCCAATATCGCCGCCCGCGTCATCAGCGGTTGCCTGAACTACTATCTCAACTGCCGCTACGTCTTTGGCCGTAAGCCATCCCTCAAGACGGCGGGAGAGTACCTTCTCTTGGCCCTGCTGGTGCTGGCGGTCAACACCGGGATCCTGTATCTCTTCGATCTCATTCCCGGTCTCCCCGTTGCCTTCTGCAAGCTACTCACCGAGATCTGCGTATTCTTCGGCAACTATATCGTCCAGAAAAAGATCATCTTCAAGAAGAAGAATCATTGATCCCTACAGAAAAAGACCCGCCTTGGGGTGCCTGCGATAAAGCAGATTTATAAGATATATAAAATTGCCGCCACGAGTGACCAAACGGTTACTCGCGGCGGTGTTTCATTATTCTTTAATAAATGGCGTATTTCTGATATGGGACTGCAAACTATAAGCTCCCCTATAGCCAATCTCTCTTGTCATCAACAATACGGCAAGCAATTTGTGGCTAGGTCGAGAATAATACAGAACGCGACTTTCACCGTTAATTGTAAGTTCCTGTTTCCATATTAGCTTTAGCGTCAGCAGATCAGCTATTACCGCGTTGATCTGATCATTTGCGATCTCGCAATCTCTTTCAAGAACTGCGCTCTCAAAAACGTAGTTCTCGTTTTTTTGATATAAATAAATCAAAGCGTTCATTGTATCCGTATGAGACAGTGCAGCAAAGATCTTTTGCAGGTCATCCTTATCGTTTAGAAAATGGCCGTATCCCTCTTCCGGTTGCGGAAACACGGAGAAGAAAGGCTCTTTTCCATTCGATACGATTGTAAATCCATTATCGTCGAGAATGTAGGATGCATTTTTCTGATTCTTGATTTCATTGGGATCGTACTTCTTTCCTATCTCCATACGGCAGTTAAACAAACCACGTTCAATCTGCCAACTGATATCACGCGCAACGTTAAATCGCTCTTTTGCATCGGTGTTATGAATCAATTTCACAATTCTCCCCGAAATATCCGCCATAGAAACAGAATCGTTTCCGAAAAGCTCGTCAAGAGATACCTCAAGCTCGTTGGCAAGCGGCACAAGAAGCGCTCCGTCGGGATAGGTTTCACTCGTTTCCCACTTGGATACTGCTTGTGCTGATACACCAAGCTTTGTGGCAAGCTGCTCTTGTGTCAGATTCTTGTCAAGACGCAATCTTTTGATATTACCCGATAAACTCATATTATTTACCTCCGATCATTTTGCATCTTCCGTTGAAGTTGTATTCATAGGACTGTCTGCCGCACATTCTTTCAAATGCCAAGGAAATCAAAGACAGAACAAGACCGTCACCGTGGCACTCATACACTCTGACATCTCCTTCAGCAAGGTGTGCCGTTACCCAATGGCATGCGCCAACGGAACAGAATTCATCGAGGATTTCTGTAATGCGTTCTTCTTTAAGTCCCGTATTACGCGCAACATAGTCTGCTGTGAAACTTTCGGAGCAGTTTGTAGAATGGACGTAATAAAGAACGGCAAGCGTATCTTCATTCGATAAAAATTTGAATATTTTCACGATTTCTTTTTGTTTGTTCGGATCGTTCATCCACGCAAAGTTAGCCTTGTTTCTGAGCATCATCACAGCTAAGTTCACATTTTCAGAGCTTGCGGTAAACTCAAAGAACTCATGGAGTGAAATTGCGGAACGGTATCCATGTGACATACCTGTCGGAAAAACGTTTTCTTTATCATAAGTGTCGTCGTAATATTTAGAAACCGTTCCATACATCGTAGGAACAAGAGCTCTTATTGTTTCAAAAGCTTTTAGCACAGATTCGCGGCGATCAAGCCCCTCAAACAAAGAGCGGATTTCTTCTGCTGTGCTTTGCTTTTTGTCCTCGGAAAGTCCGAGAAGGGTGTCGGTGGTGACACCATAATATTTTGCGAGTTCTACAACCATAGGAAGATCGGGGGTCGAAGCACCGTTCTCCCATTTGGAAACCGTTTTGTTTGAAATAGATAGGCTTTGTGCCACATCTTCCTGCGTTACTCCCTTTGAAGTGCGGAGCTCCACCAATTTCTCTGCGATCTTACATTCGTACATATTTTTCACCTCTCGAAAAATTCAAGTTCCGGAGCTTGTGACTCTATTATACACAAAACCAACAGTAGAGTCAAGAGAGCGATATTTTATTATTTCTCCATTTCGGAGAACAGAACATACAGCAATCAACCAATCGTAGTAAATAGCTTTTGTGTCCACAAAAGCAGTGCTTGTCAGGAAAATTGACGGACATTGGGAACGCACAAACTAAAGGCTCCCTTGTGTAAAGGGAGGCTCATTACCGCCCGACAGTACACCTAAAAGGTGTAACACACTATACCTTGCGGGGCAAGGAGTGTGAAAAGGAGTACGAACGAATCGTCCGTACTCCTTTTGTCGTAGGGCGGGGGTTCATCTCCCGCCGCTTTATTATATCTACACCGTTTGTAGCGGCGGCACCAAGGCACCGCCCTACGATGTTGTAGGTCAAATCTGCTTTATGGAAGACACCTCTTGGCGGGTCTTTTTCTGTGGCTGTCCCTCCCGGGGGACGGAGCGGCGGGAGGGCTCACGCAGACTCCCGTATACCGTCCAGAGCGCGGCGGAAGCGGAAGCAGAAGAGAATGGACGTGAAGGTCACCGCCAGCACGTCGGCAATGGGCTCCGCCAGGTACACGCCCACGGTGGGATCTCCCACCAAATGTGGCATCAAATAGATCAAGGGCAGAAGCAGCACGAACTTCCGCATCACCGCCACAGCCACCGACGAGGAAGCCTGTCCCAGGGACACGAAGGTCATCTGACAGGCGACCTGGATGCCAAAGAGGAGCATCCCGCCGAAATAGATGCGGATAACGCCCACGGTGAAGTCCAGCAGAGCGGTGTCGCTCGTGAACATCGCCGCGAAGGCGCGGGGGAACAGCATGACGGCGGTCCATAGGGTGACGGAGTAGACCAGACAGGAGATGAGCAGCAGTCGGAAGGTCTTCCCCACGCGGAGAGGATTTCGGGCACCGTAGTTGTAGCTCAATATGGGCTGAGCGCCCTGGGCGATCCCCTGCAGAGGAAGCATGGCGAACTGCATGACGCTGGTGAGAATGGTCATGGCCCCCACCGCCACATCTCCGCCGTACCCCAGCAAGGAGGAGTTGAAGCAGATGGAAATGACGCTCTCGCTGGCCTGCATGATGAAGGTGGCGGTTCCCAGCGCCAGACAGGGCAGCACGATCCGCGGGCTGACAAAAAGATTCCTGACCTTGATCCGCAAGAGAGTCCGCTTTCCGCAAAGGAAGAACACGACCCACAGAGCGGATAGCGCCTGGGAGATGACGGTAGCCAGAGCTGCGCCCCGCACCCCCATGTCCATCCCGTAAATGAAGAGGGGATCCAGACCGATGTTGGCCACGGCACCGATGACCACCGAGAGCATGGAGATCCCCGTAAAGCCCTGAGCCGAGATGAAGGCGTTCATGCCGAGGGTCAGCTGGACGAACAGGGTGCCGAGGGCGTAAACCTCCATGTAAGCGGAGGCGTAGGAGATGGTGTTCTCGCTGGCACCAAAGGCCAGAAGCAAAGGACGGTTGAAGAGGCAAAGGAGGACGGTCAGCACCGCTGATACAACGATCTGCAGGGAAAAGCATCCGCCCAGGGTCTTTTCCGCGCTGTCCATATCCTTTTTACCCATGAAGATCGAAGCTCTGGGAGCGCCGCCTGAGCCGACTAACGCGGCGAAGGCCGATACGATCATGATGAGGGGCATACAAACCCCCACACCCGTCAGCGCCAGATCCCCGTCCGTGGCCATATGGCCAATGTAGACGCGATCCACCACGTTGTAGAGCATATTGACCAGCTGGGCCACCACCGTGGGCAGTGCCAGCTTGAAGAGGAGCTTGCCGAGAGGCGCGGTGCCCAGCATTTCTTTTCTGTTTTCCATGTACCGTTCCTATCTCCCAAAGGGGCGTTTTGTTTTGTGGAATCTCTTCCCCCGTTGTGACAGCCGCTGTCAACCCTGTCGGCCCCGCCTTACGGCAGAATCAGGAACACGATCCCCGCGGTGATGGCAGCGATCAGAGGATTGAGGAGGATCGTGCTGCACCATTTCACGATCATGGTCTTCACGGGGATATAGGGCTTCAGATCCTCGGTACCCGGGATATCCCAGGCCTTGGTCTTCCCCACCCAGTACCAATCGATGAAGAAGCGGTCAAACAAACCCTGGATCCAAAGAATAATGGACATCTGCCAGAAGCCGTCCCAAAAGCCCGTGGCGCCGTTGATGCCGTACACCATCAGGGGAGGCAGAATGAACAGGGGGAGGAACATGGCAACGGAGGCAAGGACATAGTTTCGGCGGATACGCTTTTTGGTGGTCAGGCCCAGCTCCACCACCCGCTCCCGGACGTCCTTCTCATACAGCAGGACCAACCCGACGGGGCCGTTGGCGATGCCGACCACGCACACGATCAGGAGGACGAAGCACATTACGAGACCTTCTATGGCAAGCAGCATGGGGAACTCCTTTCGTTTGGTGAATGTCTGTTTACATAACTACTTGATTATATCACAAAAGAGAGGAATTGTCAAGCGACCGACTGTCCCGGCGGTCCGCTCTGTCCATTGAATTCCAACAATTCATATCGGCCTTATATAGCGCAAAAAGCCCTGACGGAGCAGAGCTTCTTGCTCGTATATCATCTCTTCTTGTAGATCACAAGCTCGGGATTCTCTCCGTTTTCCTCATAGGTACAGACCAGAAGGAGCTCCATATTCCCGGCAATTCCGAAGCAGCGGGTACCGTCGAATTCGCATTCAAGCTGATTGGCGAGGTAGGTGGCGTCATCGTCCAGGAATTTCACCTTCTGCCCATTGGGGAGGGTGTATTCCATGTTGATGTATCCGCCCACAAGGAAGTTGAGCGTTTTGACCTCGGGCATCCCCTCGATATGCAGGTCGTTGAATTCACGGATCAGCTGCTCTTTGAAGGCCTTGAAGCTTTCGTCACCGCCAAGCTCGGCGTAGCGTTTCCAGTAATTGAGCTTTGGAAGATGCTCGTCAAAATAGGCTCTTGCCTGATCGGCGGGCCAGCTTTCGTTTGCCATATGACCGACCAGGAAGTCCGTCAGCTCCTCCAGACTCGTGTAGCAGAAGTTACCGTCGGCGTAGCACCACTTGCAGTATTCCTCGTTGAAAAAGCCGTCGGGCTCCTTGCTGATGCTGCTGTCCTCCAGGGGCATACCGCAGCATTGGCAGACCAGGCTCCGGGGGGAGCCGAGGAGAGTATTGATCGAGACCTCAAACTCCTTGGAGAGAAGCTTCAGGGTTTCGGTGTTGGGTACGGTATCGCCGTTCTCCCAGCGCGAAACAGCCTGTCTTGTTACGAATACCCGTTCCGCCAGTGCCTCCTGGGAAAGGCCTTTTTGGATTCTGAGCTCACGGATGATATCCTTTGTTTCCATAAAATCACCGCCTTGTAAGTTTGTGATCACAGTATACCACAGGTTGAGGGAATTGGCAAGCAACCCGTTGTTGCGGTCTACGCGACGTAAAAATCATACCTGCATTCAACGCTTGTTCTGCTCGACAAATTGGAATTTGTTTAATTCGTTTCGTTAATCCATTTCTTCGCCCAAGCAAATAATGCTTCGGACATCAAATTGAAATCTGCCGTTCCACCATTTTTCAAATTCAAGAAGTTCTCAACGATAACCCTTTCGTCAGTTGAAACAACATCCCACAATTCACTTTGATGCTTGACGTATTTTCCCGTCTGCTTGAAAGCAATAGCCTGCACTACAAAGGATGCGAATTTATACAGCCCGCACAAAATGTCCTCGCTCTTTTCGTGCAGCATATTGTGAACGCATCCATGATAGATGTTACAAGCACCGATTCTAATTGCTCGGTTGACAGCAAATTCATCAATCACCGCAAGCAATTCATCAAGACTACCTTGTATAGGGGTTGTGTCATAATAAAACTGAAAAAGGTCGGAAGGCTCCCAATTCAAAAGCTCATCCTTGCCCGAAACAAATCCGCAAATCAGTTCTCTGTTGGGAAGGGTATCTAACATTGCATTGTATTTTTGAATATCCGTGACGGACAGTTGATCGAGTATTACGACAATGTCTATATCACTTGTTTCTGTTGCTTCGCCACGACCGTAACTACCTTGCAAACCAACGAACCATACACGGTTGGCGAATGTCTCATTTAGTGAGTGCAAAAATTTTTGCATCCAAGTAGTAATATCTATCATTTAAATCTCCCCGTCAAATTGGAATTTGTCAGTATTACAACTGCTTTATCTCATTTGCAATCATAGCCACAGCTTTTGCGTTTGTATCAATTTTAATGGTATCCAATGCTTGATACATCGGTATTCTTGCTATGCTTCTCTCAATTACATCTTCAGAGCGAATACCTCTTTTTACATCCATTGATAATCTTTCACAC
>JAZNJA010000080.1:0-21023 GCA_045577755.1 Eubacteriales bacterium | reverse complement strand
GGATCTTGGGATCCTCTTTTTGTCGTACTCATTTTGGCCTCTTTTGGAGGCTTTTTCTTTTGTTGGGGCTTATAAGTGTTGGCTTACATAGAAAAGGGCTGAGCCATTCGCTTTCTGAAAAGCTTTTGACTCAGCCCCTTCGTATACGGGTGGGGGGTCATACCTTCTCTTTGAACAGCGCGATCTGCTCCTTCATGAGATCGTAGTAGAACGTCCCCAACGTCTTGGAGGGCTCCAGGTCCTTGGAGATCTCCATGGAGAGCTGCTCCCCCGTGGTCCACTCGTTCCACGAGATCAGGAGCACCATACCTGCGCCCAGTTCAATGGCTCTGCCGAACTGCTCGCGGAAGGTATCGCCGTTTCGTCGGCCTCGGGCGGGGATATAGCCGCGATCCCCTTCCTTACCCTGGGCGCGGCTGGAGGCGGTGACCGAGATGCATTCTACCTTCCCGTCCTTGACGGTGTAGGTCTGGGTGCCTCTCTCCTCCCAGCTCCAGAAGTGGTAGGAGCGCATGGTCTCGGGATCGTACAGATTATCCTGCTGGCCAACGTACCCCGTGACCCAGCGCACCGTGAATCGGTCATCGGTCCAGACGGGATCCGCTCCGTAGAAGTTGGGGGTGGCACCGTAGCACATGAGCAGAGGCTTGCCGTCGTACTGATAGTACAGGTCGGGGTATTTGGAGGCGTAATCCCGCCAGATCTGATCCACCTTCTTCTGGTGGTTGCCGTTCTCCAGGTTCTCGGGCATACTGTGGCCGGGACCCGCGAAGATGCAGATCTTGGGAGCGCCCTCCAGCTTGGACCACTCCGCAAAGAGAACGTCGGTAGCCTCCTCGATCATACGGAAGGTCTCCAGCTTGTCTCTCTGGGCCACGGGATCGTAGCAGGTATTGTTGGTCCAATCCACGAAGACGAAGTCAATGCCCGCGTCGCGGAGCAGGATTCCGTGCTTGCGGATGATGGCGGGGTCCTCCGAAATGTAGGGACCGTCCAGGGGGATATCCCAGGTGCCCGCGCCCCAACGGGGATGGGTGGCGGTGTTCCAGGTGGTGTACGCGATGCCCACCCGGCGGTCAGCCGCGGGCGTCTTCTTGTAGAGCCCGACTCCGATGGGCAGAACTGTTCCATAGCGCTCTTGCATGATGATTCCTCCTTCATTTTATGGCGTATTTCGTGGGACGGCCGGGGGAGATCCACCCCCTTGCCCCGATCCGCTGATACGGCCGGCCGCGGCGGACCGAGACAGAAGCGCGTTCAAGCGCCTCGCGGTAGCACTTCCCGATTCCTTGGCCTCGGCCACGATGCTGGCGCGTTTCCGACGCACGCACGAATTTCTGTGGAAAATCTACAATAACATCTTACCACTTCGAGCGGGATTTGTCAAGTGCGGATAAGCAGAAAAACGTGTTTACCGGTCACTTTTCCCTCAGCGCGGGCCCCCCGCAGCTTTTTTCAAAAAAACAGAAAAAAATTTCAAAAACCTCTTGACAAACGCGACGTTTTGTGGTATCATAATCCAGTCGCCAGAACGACACCCATGGAGAGGTGGCTGAGCTGGTCTAAGGCGCACGACTGGAAATCGTGTTTAGGCTAATACCCTAACGAGGGTTCGAATCCCTCCCTCTCCGCCAAATACCCCCAAGGCGAAAGCCTTGGGGATTTTGCTTTTTATGGGGCTTTTCGGTGACGGAATCCATCCCAAGGAGGCCCCCATGCGCGCGTTCATCTACACCGGCGGCGCCGTCCGCGCTGAATACATCACCGAGCATCCCAAGGCCGACGATCTCTGTATCGCCGCCGATCAGGGCTACCATACCGCCAAGGCCCTGGGGGAGCGGATCGACCTCCTGCTTGGGGACTTTGACTCCATCGGCTCGGTCCCAAGAGACGAGGGCGTGGAGATCCGACAGGTCCCCGCCGAGAAGGACTACACCGACACCCAGCTGGCGGTGGAGATCGCCCTGGAGCGGGGGGCGGAGGATATCATCATCATCGGCGGCCTTTCGGGACGGCTGGATCACACCCTGTCCACTCTGGCCATCCTGGAGGATCTGAATGCCCGCGGGGTCTACTGTACGATCACCGACGGCCAGAACCGCGCCCGCTATATGAAGTCTACCTCCACCCTCATCGCCCGCAGTCCCTACAAGTATCTTTCCCTCATCGCCGCCGACGAGGTGGTCAAGGGGGTGGACATCGAGGGGTGCAAGTACCCCCTGAAGAAGGCCACCCTCCGCCGCTCCCACCAGTTCGCCGTGTCCAACGAGATCACGGGGAACGTGGCGTTCATCGCGGTGAAGAAGGGCGGGGTGTTCCTCATCGAGTCGCGGGATGCGTGAGGATCCGAGCGTCAAAATACGTATCATAGAAGCTTGCTTTTACCCCGACCGTCGGTTGGGGTAAATTTTTTCGTAGCGGTTCGGGCTGTGTTTCAAATTTGGGTTTATCGGTCTGTTTGAAGGAGTGAAAATGCCTATGGTGGTAAACTCCCCCACCGCCTGCGGGCGGAGCCCCCTCGGGGAGGGAGCCTTGGGGCGCGGGGCAAAATCACTTATCGGGTAACGAATTTCCGCGGGTTTAGGTAAGAGGCTCCCTCCTTGAGGGGGCTCCCGCGAAGCGGGTGGGGGAGTCATCGCGAGAAGCGGGGCATTTTGTTCCGTCAGACCAATAAACCCCAATTTGAAGTATAGCAAAATATTTGCATTTTTCTTTCCTGCCCCCGCAATCATTCCGACTTTTCCGACACTATATGAGTGGAGCGCGAAAGCCCGCCGCCAAGTACCGATTATTGGAAAGGAGACCGTCATGGATCCCACCCCCGATACCCTCATGGAGCAGTACGCCGCCGACTACATGGAGAAGGTGTTCTACTTCTGCCTGCGCAAGTGCGGCGACCCCACCGAGGCCGAGGATCTGGCCTCCGAGATCACCTGTGAGGTCATGGCCGCCCTGCGTAAGGGGACGGTTCCCACGAATTTCGCCGGTTGGGTCTGGCGCATTGCCCGCAACCGCTACAGCCGTTGGGCCGAGGCCAAGAGCCGCCGCAGTCAGCTCATATCCGGAGATGAGCTGCCCGAAGAGCCGGGGATCGTGGACGAGGACGACGGCACCGACCCCGAGCGGCTGAACACTCTCCGTCGGGAGCTGGCCTTCATCCGCGAGGACTACCGCCGCGTGCTGGTGGCCCACTACATCGAGGATCGCTCGGTGCAGGACATCGCCGACGAGCTGGGTATTCCCCGAGGGACGGTACTGGCAAGGCTTCACCGCGCCCGAAAACACATGAAAGAAGGAATGAATATGGCAAGAGAATTCGGAGTCAGAAGCTACAAGCCCGAGGAGATCGAGTTTGTCAACAATTGCTCATCCTTTGGCGCCTTCGGTCAGCCCTGGCGTATTTTGAACCACCCCCTGTACCAGAACATCTTCCTGGAGGTCTACGACACCCCCGAGACCGCCGAGGAGCTGGCCATCGCTCTGGGCGTCGCCCTCCCCTATATGCAGAGCGAGCTGGATTTTCTGGTCCGCGAGACCTTCCTGTCCACCGTGGAGACGGCGGCGGGGATCAGATATCAGACCGCCTTCCCCATTATCAGCCGTGAGGCCTGGCAGGCGTGCAATAAGCGGCAGGTCGAGCTTCAGGACGAGCTGACGGATCTTCTGGAGGCCCTCGTTGACCGTTACGTGACCCTGTGTCACGCTCACGGAGTTACGCCCTATCGGGGCGGGCAGGACTATGAGACCGCCAAGTGGACGTTGCTCATGCAGGCGTTGGATACCATCCAGTACGATGCCTTCGATAAGAGGGACTTGCTCGGTAAGAAGGACCTGCACGGCTGGTGGACGAAGCGACCCGACGGCGGTCAGTGGGACATCATCGGCTATCAGGGGAAGACCAACGCCATGACCTCCGACGGCAAGAACGTCATCAACATCCCCGAGTATTTCGTGGGTCTCCACGGCTCGTCCGACACCGAGGTGTGTTTCCAGCAGTATAAATTCTACTACGAGTACATCATGGATCGCACACCCGAGTATCTGGACGGCAAGCTGGCCGACGCGCTGGGCGAGGTCATCCGCGCCGAGGCCACGGGTACGCCCTGTACCGCAGACCCCGCCTGCCTGAAGGAGCTGGCCGAGATCGGCTACCTCCGCTCCACCGAGGAGGGCTACAAGTCCGCTGTCCTCCACTTCGACATGGCCGACCGCACCGCCGCCTTTACCCCCGCCGAGCGGGAGGAGCTTCGCGGCCTGGTCGCCCGCGTGCGGGAGCTCATCCTGGGCCTGAGCGAGTACGCGAAGGGTATCCTCACCGCCGACCTCCCCGCCCATCTGCGGGAGGATGAGCATATCCTCGCGCTGGTCTCCATGAGCACGGGCTTCCGTCGGGAGCTGATCCTGCACCGCGCCCTCTCCGACGGCTGGCTCACCGACACGGGCGACCCCGCTCTGGGTGCCTTCGTCCGTATGACGGTCTGATCGAGCCTCTCTCTCCGATGCCGAGGCTCGGAGCATGACAGCATTCCTCCCATTCCCCTTATCCCGCGCCTCGGCGCGGGATTCTCATTTGGGTTGAGCCCCCCTCTCGCAACCGTTTATCCCAAAACGCGACCGATCATCCCACCCCGCTTGACAAAACCGCCGCTCTGTGGTATGATGAAGGCAACGGAAATTAGGTGATCGCAGAATTGTGAAAATTGGGGTTTAGCGGGGAGAAGTCCGCGTTCCTTAGCCTTCCCCAGCGGGGAAGGTGGCACCCGCTTTAGCGGGTGACGGATGAGGAGAGCGGGTTTCAGATTTCCTTCCCGGTGTCAGCTTTTTCCCTGTCTACCAAAAAGAGAATCCACACCCGGAAGACCTCTGTGTGCGGCTCTCCTCATCCACCGCTTCGCGGTCCCCCTTCCCCGCTGGGGAAGGCAAAGGAACAGACCGACAAACCCAAATCCGAAGCATTTTCCGATTGCATACCTGAAAAACCGAAAAGGAGATCCACCCATGCAGACCACCGTATCCCACCCCGCCTACGGCCTCATCACCTACGAGGAGAGCTTCTGGACAGGCAAAAAGATCATCACGTTCGACGGCATCCCGCTGACTAAGATCAATAAGACCACCTACCAATACCAATCCCTGTCGGCCGACCCCTTCGCTTCCCCCGAGGAGGGCGCGTCCGCTCCCGTGACGGTCACGGTCAAGGGCAATTACATCAGCGGCGTATCCTTGGTGATCGGCGACGAGACGGTCACACTGACCTCCAAGGCCACGGTTCTGGATTTCGTGCTGGGCTGGATCCCCGGTATCCTGTTCTTCGCCTTCGTGATCGGCGGTGCCATCGGCGGCGCGTTGGGCGCTATGATCGGTATGGGTCTGACCATCCTCATGAAGACCCGCAAGAAGACCATCCACAAGATCCTCATCTGCGTGGGTATCTCCGCCGCCATCCTCGCCGTCGGTATTCCCCTGCTCCTCGCCGCGCTGGCGGCGCAAGCCTGATCCTTCCTCCCCCTTTTTGCGGCCCCCACACAGGCGGGGCCGCCTTTTGTGTATATTGGCAAAAATACTGTGCAGTATCCACAAAACCACCCCCGATCGGTTGACAACCCCGCCGAGGCTTGCTATAATAGGTACACAACCTTATATAAAGGAGAAATTCCCTATGAAAAAGTATATCGCGATCCTGATCTGCGTGGCGACCCTGCTCGTCGCGGGCATGATCTGCGCCTCCGCCGTTGCCCAGGAGTCGGGCTACTGGGTGGAGAACGCCGAGAATATCGATGAGATCCTGGCCGGCGAGGCCGGTGAGCGCGAGGTGGGCTGGGAGGTTCCTTTCCTGCACATCGCCCCCACCATCGACGGTGAGATCGGCAAGACCGAGTATATGCCCTTCGAGCTGTACGAGGATTACCTGTCCTGGATGGCTCCCATCGGTGACGATGCCAACCCCGCCGTGGGCGGCACCACCGAGGCTGAGTTCAAGGAGTTCTACGACTCCACCCAGATCGACTTCTTCGACGCCTGGTGGGGCTGGGACGGCACCTATATGTACATCGCCTTTGAGATCAAGTGCCTCAACGGCTACAAGTGCGACCCCGAGCAGGACGTGCTGCTCTACGCCTACAACTGCCTCCAGGTAGGCTTTGCCGACGTGGGCTGCGCCGGCAAGGACGACACCTACGTGGAGCTGGGCTGCGGCGTCCACAGCGAGACCGGAGACCAGATCACCTTCAACTGGGCCGGTAACTACTGTCCCGAGGCCGGTAAGGACTTCGTGGGTCACTACGACGCCGAGAACCAGGTCCTGGTCTACGAGATGCGGGTCAACCTCCAGGCCGTCATGGGACTGGACCGCCTGGTGGAGAACGGCGACGAGGTCAACTACGGCTGGATCCTGGCGGTGAACGGCCAGGCCCAGAACACCAACGAGACCTGGCAGCTGGCCTTCTGCCACGGTATCGGCGGCCAGTATTCCGGTAAGTGCCCCCAGTACTTCGCCCGCATCACCTTCGTGGATAAGCCCGACGGTCTGGAGATCAAGCCCGAGGATATCCCCGGCATGAGCGAGGAGGACAAGGAATTCGGTCTGATGGAGTTCATCGACCTCTCCGACGAGGCCGTGGTGAAGACCTTTGAGGCCGAGAACGCCGGCGTGGAGTTCGTGACCGAGGGCGAGGAGTCCTTCATGCGCATTACCTCTTTTGCCGTGGACGACCAGATCCCCTACGTGTTCAGCAACAAGTATCCCAAGAGAATTCTGGGCGGCTCGGGCGACTACGTGGTGGTCAAGTACCGCACCTCCTTCGCCGAGGGTGAGGAGTTGGGTATCCTCTACCGTACCGTCAATAACCCGGAGTACAATCCGGATATGTGCTACAGCGAGCTGATCGGCACCGACGGCCAGTGGCATACCGTCATCTTCTACATGACCGAGGAGGCCTCCTGGAACCACTTCATCATGAATCTGGGCCTGGCTCCCTTCTACTACGCCGACGACACGGCCCAGGAGACCATGGACATCGCCTGGATCAAGTTCTACCAGTCGGACCCCTACGATCTCTACTACGAGAGCGAGTACGATCCCGACGGTAAGCCCGGCAAGGACGAGGACACCACCGCCGCCGAGGACGAGACCACCGCGCCCGCTGACGAGACTCAGCCCCCCGAGGACGCTACCCGGGCTCCTGACAGCAACGCCACCCAGGCTCCCGACGAGACCCAGCCATCCAAGAAGAGCTGTGGCTCCACCGTTGGTTTCGCCGCGCTGATCATCCCCATGGCCGCCGCCTTCACGGTCCGCAAGAAGAAGGACTGACCCATTCCGCATACGGACGCCACCCCTCGCGGGGTGGCGTTTTTTCGCGGATGCCCTCAGAGGCACGGCTTTTTGGGGGGCAAGGAGCAGAGCCCGTTTCCTCGGTCAGGATCCCCTCGGCGGAGCTCTTTAGCCCAAAAAAAGACTCGCCCGGACGGGCGAGTCTTACCGGGGGGCGAGGTGGGCGTGTATGCTTCAGAGGTCGGCGGGGGGGCTATCCGACGCGGGGGCGGCCGACTCGGCGGGAGGAGCTCCGCGGTAGATCTCCCCTACTTGGGTAAGATCCAGGCGGAAAAACTGCCATATCAGGTATATCGCCGTGGCCACCGCCAGCACCGCGGTAAATACCACGGTGGGTGTATCCCACCAGGTGCCTCCGCCCAGGGTCGGCACCAGGGTACCGCAGAAGTCGTAAATGGCGTGGAGCAACACGCAGATCCAGACGTTGCGGGTCCGCAGCAACACGACGGCACACATGGCACCGATCAGGAAAGAGTAACCGATCTGGAGGATGACCGCCCCGATCCCCGCGCCCATGAGAACGTTGATGAGATGCACTCCTCCGAAAACGGCTGAGGTGAGGATGAGGCTCCAGAAAAGCCCCTTGCGGGTGGCATACCGCTTCTCGGCGAACATGAGGAAGATCACCCCGCGGAAGGCCAGCTCCTCGAATAGCCCGATGGCCAGGCACTCGGCGGCGAACCAGATCAGGTACACGGGGGCTTTATGGACCAGGTAAGCGTCTCCCCAGATCATGGAGAGGATGGGCATATTGTTCACCACCACCAGAAACGGAGGCAGAGCGAAGAGCAAGGACTTCAAAAAGGGCTTTTGGAAGGGATTCAGCACCCGATAGCCCTCGTTGAGAAGCAGCGCGAGAAACACCGCCGCCCCGATGAGGCGGGTGAGGGTCATGTTGATGAGGGGCGCCAGGATGGGGTCGTCCGTAAAAACCGGTTTGATTTTTTCTAAAAACGAGACAACGGCATCATAACCCCGCAAAGCGGCAATGACAGAGGGAAGTTCTAACCATAACAAAACGGGAGCAGCAGCAAAAACCACTATCAAGCAGACCTTACGGGAAATGTATCCATGACGCTTAGTCGTGACGGTAGAAGAAGAAGGGACTTCAATCATAGGCTCCATGGGTTGATTATTCATGGGCCTCTCCTTCGGGGGTCTCGGTGGGAGTCACGGGCTCGGCTTTCTCGGCCGCCTTGGCGGGTGCTTCCCCGTCCGCTACAGGGGCGATGCCCTCGGCCGCCTTGGCCTTGCGGTTATCCACGTACAGCTCGATGGCCAAAAGGACCAGTCCGCCCGCTAACAGCAGGACCGAGATGAACTGGGAGGGGGTCAGAAAGTCCACGATGGTAGCGCCGCGGTAGTCGTTCCGCAGGATCTCGGCGATGAAGCGCCAAACGGCGTAGGCCATCATGTAGGCGGGCATGAGATACTTCTTGCCCTTCTTGAACATGAACAGGAAGATTCCCGACAGGGCAAAGAGGTACAGAGCCTCAAAGAGCTGAACGGGCACCACCTTGTAGCCCAGATGCACCATCTTGATGCCGTACCAGGCGTCGCACTTCGCGCCGTAGCAGCATCCCGCCATGAGGCAGCCCAGGCGTCCAAAGCCATGGGCTACGGTAATGCAGGCAGGGGCTATGTCCGAGGCGGTGCGAAGGTGGGGGATATGGTACTTGTCCTTGAACAGGAAATGACCCACGACCAGGTAGATGAGGATGAACATGGCGGTACCGCCGATGAGTCCGCCATAGAAGGTGGAGCCCGTGCTGTTGGTGATCTCAAAGGTGCCGCGGGCCATGTAATTGTAAAAGGCCTGGAACAGCACCGCGGAGCCGTAGCCCAGCACCACGGCGGCGATGGTATTGATCAGGTACAGGTTCTGGAGCTTAGCCCTCAGCCCCCGCCAATCGGCCTGCAGGCGGATGAACAGCATACAAAGCACAACGCCCACGGCAATGAGAATGGAATAGAGATCCATGCCGAGGAATATTTCGTAAGGGTACATGGAAGCCTCCTTGTGTCTGGAATGTATGCCTCTATTATACCGCATGATTATGAACACACGTTGACTATTTTGAAAAAAACCGAGGGAAACTGTGCCGTCTCCCTCGGTTTTCTCAGCTTTTTTGGGGGATCCCCCGGTGGATCAGTCCTTTTTGCGCGCCACGAAGGCAGCGGCGGCCGTCAGGAGCGCCACGGCGGCGAAGGCAACGGTGGAACCGCAGCCCTTCTCAGAGGGCTTAGTCTCGTCGGGTGCCTCGGTGGCGGGAGCCTCGGTGGGGGTCTCGCCGTCAGTCTCGGCGGGAGCCTCGGTTCCGGCGGGGACCTCGGTGGGGGCTTCGGTCTCAGTGGGCGCCTCAGTGGGGGCCTCGGTTGCGCCGCCCTCGGTCTCCTCGCTCTCTCCGCTCAGGTTGGCCACCAGACGGTCAAAGAAATCCTGTCCCTCGGGGGAAAGGGGAGCGGCGTGGACCGCGTTGAAGTCGGTGGTATCGTTCCCTGCGTCGGCCACGAACAGAACGTCGTTGATAACCAGGATCCGGGTGACGCGGTCGCCGTAATCGGCGGTCAGGGGAACGGTCGCCAGAGTCTCGTAGGAGGCGTCGTCCAGCACCTGCACCGCGGAGCCGTCCTTCAGACCGCAAAGCAGGAAGCCGCCCTCATGCTCCACGCAGTAAACACCCTTGAGCTCCACTACCTCCACGCAGGCCGAGCCATCGGGGGCGATCTTCATGATGCCGTCGGTTCCCTCGTTGGCGTTGACCACCAACCAGATGGTACCGTCGTCATCCACGTCCATGTACTGACCTTCCTTGAGGGTAAAACCGCTGCCCGCGACCGTCCCCCGGGAGAAATCGATGCAGCCGCCCTCGCCAAAGTCCTTGTTCAGCTTGGGAGAGGTGGGGTCGGTGACGTCAAAGCAGTACAGAGCGTCGTAGTCATAGTTGACCATGACGTAGCAGTAGTACTTGTCGCCCACCTTAGCTACGTCCACGCCGTTGACACCCACGTGGATGCCGCCCTCGTCACCGGGCTCACCGAACTCGTAGGCCGCCTTCAGCGCGACCTCCTCCAGGGTACCGTCGTCCTTCTGCTGAGCAATGCCCAGGTTGACCACGTTGTAGTTCTTGGAGAAGGCAAAGCCCACGTACACGTAGCCGCGATCATCGGCGGCGATGCCCTTGGCATAGGAGAAGGGATTGCCGGGGTCTCCGGCCTCGCCGTCATAGTGGTAGTACAGGTCGGTGACGACGCATTTCTCGGTGTCATAGACCACCACGCCGCGCACGCCGCTGCCGCCGTTGAGCTGACCCATATACAGGTAGCGTCCGTCCGCAGACATGGCGAAGCCGCGCATATTGATGGTGCAGGCCTGCGCCCAGTTATCCAGCTCGCTGACCTCATCCTCCCACCAGAACTCGTAGTAATCCTCGTTCAGATCGGAATAGATATCCGCCCCCGACTGGACATAGATCGCCTGCAGCTCAGCCGCGGCGAAGGAGGCAGCGTCCACGTCGGAGGAAATCGCAGACGTACCCACGACGGCAGTCGTGATCAGCAGAGCCGTCAGAAGAAGACAGGAAAGAAACCGTTTCATATGGATTCTCCTTTTGTTTGATCTCCCCTTATGGGGGCGTATGAGTCCCGCTCAGAGCCACGCGGGACTCATGTGTTCAGTATAGCACACGGCATTAAACTTTCCGTGAACTGTATGCGAAGTATTTGTTAACATATGACCGTATAATGATTCCCGCGAACCTGACCGAGTGGTCGAAGGCGCGGGAATCGTTGGTTTATGGATGGGAATGGGTCAGACGGAGTAGCGGTCAAAGCTCGCCGTCCCCGTCCTCATCCTCCTCGGAGGAGCCGGGAAGGCCGTTGATCTTGTACTCGATGAGATCCTGCTTGGTGATGTAGACCTTTCGACCCTGCTTCGTACCGGGGTCAGGGCCGACGAAGCCCAGCTCCTCCATGCGGTCAATGATCTTGGCCGCGCGGCCGTAGCCCAGGTTGAGGGCTCTCTGGAGAGCCGAGGTACCGATCTTGTCCTTGCCGGCGGCCACGTCCAGGGCCTCCCAGAACTTGGGATCCTCGCTGTCCTTGCGGTCGCCGCCCAGGCCGTCAAAGTCATCGATGGACATCTGCTCGCCCTTCTTCTTGCCCATACCGCACTTGGCGGCCTCGATTTCGATCTGACGGGTGAAGGATTCGTCGAACACGCCCTTTTCGTTATGCTCCTTGATGAAGGTCACCACGCGCTCCACCTCGCCGTCGCTGACGAAGGTACCCTGCACGCGCATGGGCTTGGTGGTGCCTACGGGAGAGTAGAGCATATCGCCCCGTCCGATGAGCTTTTCCGCGCCCACCGAGTCAATGATGATACGGGAGTCGATCTGCTGGGTGACGGTGAAGGCGATACGGGAGGGGATGTTGGCCTTAATCAGACCCGTGATGACATCGGTGGAGGGACGCTGGGTACCCAGAATCAAGTGAATACCCGCGGCTCTTGCCTTCTGAGCCAGACGGCAGATGGCGGTCTCCACCTCGTTGGAGGCGGTCATCATGAGGTCGGCCAGCTCGTCGATGATGATGACCATCTGGGGCAGGGGAGGCCGCTCGGGATCGCCCGCGGTGACCTCGTTATAGCCGGCCACGTTGCGCACGCCCACCTCCTCAATGAGGCCAAAGCGGCGCTCCATCTCGTTGACGGCGGAGTTCAGGGCACCGGCGGCCTTTTTGGGGTCGCTGATGAGGGGGCAGTACAGGTGAGGCAGATCGCGGTAGACGGCGAACTCCACCTTCTTGGGGTCGATGAGGATGAGCTTGACCTCGTCGGGCTTGGCCTTATAGAGGATACTCATGATGATGGAGTTGATGCAGACCGACTTACCCGAACCGGTGGTACCTGCCACCAGCAGGTGGGGCATCTTGTTGATATCCAGGATCACGGGGCGGCCCGACACGTCGGCGCCCAGACAGGCGGCGATGCGGCTCTTGTGGTTACGGAACTCGGGGGTCTCCAGAATATTGCGGAAGTACACGGTGGCAGGCTCGGCATTGGGCACCTCGATACCCACGGCGGGCTTACCGGGGATGGGGGCCTCGATACGCACGCCGGCCTTGGCCAGGCCCATAGCGATGTCGTCCACCAGGTTGGCGATGGAGCGGACGCGGACACCCGATTCGGGTTTGACCTCAAAGCGGGTGATGGTGGGGCCGCAGGAGCAGGAGATCTCCTTGACACCGATATGGAAGCTCTCCAGCACCTCTCTGAGGGTGCGGGTGTTCTCGGCGATCTCAGCGTCGTTGGCCTCGTAGCGGGAGCTTCCCTTGGTCAGAAGATCCACAGGGGGGAACACGTACTCGCGGGGGGGCTCGGCGGGAAGCTCTTCTGCCGTGTGTGCGGTGGAAATGACCACCTCCTCCTCGGAAAGCCCCGCCTCGGCAACGGCGGCGGTCTCCTGCTTGAGGATGCGGACGGTCAGGGTATCGACGGGCTTGGCAGCGATGGGATCCTCCTCAGCAGCGGTCACCACCTCGTAATGGCCGCCGGCGGGATCCTGCGCGGGGGCAGTATCAGCGAAAACGGTCTCGGCGGGGGCAGTCTCGGAGGCAGGATCCTCCTCCTTGACGGGAACCGACAGCGCGGCGACCGTCTCGGAGGCGGTCAAGGTCACGGTATCGGCAGAAGGGGAGGAGGGAGCCTCCTCCTCGGGAGGCAGGTCGTCGGCGAAATCCACGTCCATCGTATCCGCCTCGCCGTTGTAGCGGTCCTCCTCTTCGAGAAGGCTGTTCGGGTCGTAGTAGTCCTTGTCCCAGTCGAGATCGTCGTCGTCGTCCTCCGAGGGGTACGCCTCGGGAGAGGGAGCGGGAGCTTCTTGGGGAGCCTCGGGGATCTCCTCCTTGGGCACGGGGGGCTCGTACAGGGGCAGAGGTGCCTCTTCCTCCTCGATCTCGATCTCCAGCTGGGCCTCATCCGCCGCCACGGGGGCGGGGGTGCCGCGCTTACGGAGCTTTTTACTCTCAGCGGGGGCGGGCTCGGCTACGGGGATATCCTCCTCGATGATCTCCCCCGTTTCCAGATCCAAACTGGCCTTGCGGTGCTCGGCGGTATGGGGATCTGCCATCGGCTGGTCCGCCTTCTTGGGGGTCTCGTTCTTCTTGGAGGTGTCCGCCTTCTTGGCGGCTTCGGCCTCGGCCTCGGCGGCCAGACGGGCGCGGCGGGCGCGGTAGCTCTCCTCGGCGCTCTCCTTCCGGCGCTCGGCCTCGCGGGCGGACTTCTCCTCCTCGCGGGCGGCCTTTTCCTCCTCGCGGATGGCGCGGTCCTCGGCGGCCTGCTCGCGGCTCTTCTTGTAGGAGGCACGAAGCTTACTGAACACCGACGCGGGGGTCACGCCCACCAAGCACATGACCACCAGGGGCAGCGTCACGACCGCCAGCACGATGGTGCCGGGGAGGCGCAGTCCCAGATTCAGGGCATAGCCCACCAGACCGCCCACAACACCGCCGCTCTCAAAGGCGGAGCCGGTGCGGTAAAGATAGGCGACGTCATACACCTGGGCCATGGCCTTGTTGGAGGCGCAGACGCCCACGTGGATCACGGCAGAGATCAGCACCATCAGGATCACCGACAGAATGATCTTGATGGGCAGTAGCCGCTCCTGCCAGTACTGCCGCCAGAAGATAGCCAGATTGAGCAGCACCAGAGGGATGAGGTAGCCTGTCCAGCCGAAGCAGCCGAACAGGAAATGGCAGATGTAGTAGCCCACAGGTCCCATGGGGTGGTCGGCAGCGGTCTTGGCGTCTACCACCGCGTTGAGAATGAAGCAAACGGCCAGGAACAGACCAATGGCGATGAGTATGTAGGACATATACTGCTCGGCGAACGTGCTTCTGCGAGGAGTTTCGGCAGCCACCTGTCTCGGGTCCTTCTGATTCTTCCGGGGTGCCTTTTTGGGCGGCGTCTTTTTGGCGGCGGCGGTGGTCTTTTTGGTGGCGGCGGATTTCGCGGGCTTCTTGGACTTGGAGCCGGCGGGCTTTCCGGAAGCGGCCGTGGCAGAGGTCACCGACTGCTTCCTTGCGGAGGCGGCGCTCCCGCTTTTCTTTTGCGGGGTGGATGCGGTCTTCTTGCGGGTATTGGTTTCAGCCATGATGACAGTCTCCTCCTTTTTGTACTGAATGGGCTTGGCGCGGCTTTATGGGTATAAGGCTCTGTCGGGCGGGGCATACTAAGGCACAGCCGTGACGGGACCTTGCTCGGTGAATAGAAATATTCCATTATAGTATACCACAGTTCCGCCGCGAAAGCAAGGGGAATTTGTAACTTTTCCTACTTTATTTGGCGGAGCGCCCTTCCCCGACGCCCGACCCGGGAGGTATGCCATGACCCGTTCTCTTTTCCGTTCCTGGATCCCTTTGACCATCCTTGGGCTGGGGGCGGGACTGCTCAACGGCCTTCTGGGCGCGGCGGGCGGGGTCCTGCTGGTGGTTCTGCTTCCCTACCTGGATCCTCCTCCCCCTCTTCTGCCCCGAGGACAGCCCGCGGGATCCCCCCCGCGGCGGCAGGACGTGCTGGCCACAGCCATGGCGGTCATGCTCCCCATCTCGGCGGTGTCGGGAGCGGCCTACTGGCTGGGCGGAGTCCGTCCCGCTCCCGCCCTGCTCACGGCCATGATCCTCCCCGCCGCCGCGGGTGGCCTTCTGGGAGCCGTGCTTCTGGGCAGGCTACCCGATCGCGCCCTGCGGATCCTGTTTGCCCTGCTCATCACGGTATCGGGGGTCCGTATGCTCCTCTGAAGGCCGCCCTCCCCATGCCCCGCTCGGAAAGGAGTTTTCCATGTCCTCCGATATCGCCATTCTGATTGCCACCTTCCTGGCCGCCGTTCTGTCGGGGCTGGGCGTAGGCAGCGCGGGACTGTTCGTCCTGTACCTGACCTTTTTCGCGGGATTCCCCCAGGCGGAGGCCCAGGCCTTGAATCTGGCCTTCTTCCTCCTGTCGGCGGGTGCCGCTCTTCTGCTCCACATCCGTGAGCGATCTATCCCCCCGCGGCTGGTCCTGTACCTGGTGGCCTGCGCCCTTCCCGGAGCCCTCCTCGGCAGCTTCCTCGCCGGGCGGACGGACCCGTCTCTTCTTCGAAGACTCTTCGGGGGTATGCTGGTGCTGACCGGAGGCTATACCCTGTTGAAGCGGGACTCTCACAGGAGCAAGGCCTCCCTACGGGATCCGTGACCCCCTCGGGGGGAGAATTCTCATTTTTTAACAGTCGACCTCAACAGATGCGCCGTTGACAAGCCGCTCTTTTTCTGTTATACTGGTATTGGATCATTCTACACTCGCGGGGATTCCCTCCCCCTTTGACATAAGGAGCGACTATGAACCTACGCATCGCCGAAAATATTCGCCGTCTGCGGCAGAAGCAGAACCTGACCCAGGTCCAGCTGGCCGAGCGGTTGGGGGTCTCCTACCAGGCTGTCAGCCGCTGGGAGAACGAGACTACCTATCCCGATATCGAGCTGCTTCCCACCATCGCCGCCCTGTTCGGGGTGACGGTGGACGAGCTTCTGGGCAGCACCGCCACCGACCAGAAGGAATCCCTGCGAAAGAGCTGGGACAGGCTGCGGGACATTACCGATCCCCAGGAGCGGGTGGCCCTTCTGCGGCAGATGCACAGGGATTTTCCCAGTGACTGGTACCTTTTCGTCCATCTCTGTGCCGAGGTACCCACCCTGGAGGAAAAGCGGCGGCTCACCGCCAAGCTGGTGGCGGATTGCCCCATTCCCTACGCCCGCACCCTGGCTATCCGCCATCTTCTGCGCGCCGAGCCCGAGGAAACGGTTATGGAACGGATGTACCAGTACAATATCCCCGAGGAGTGCTGGGAGGAGGTACTGGAGGATCGCTACCGCGCCCGCGGGGAGGCGGAGAAGTATCGCCGCAAGCGGCAGGTGGTCCTGCAGGATTGCCTCCTCAAGGCCATGCACCGCATGACCGACAGCGGCACCGACTGTCTCCCTCCCGACCCCGCCGAAAGCGAGGAGGGAGCCCGCGCCATTCTGTCCGTGATCGCCGCCCTCACCCGCGCCGAGCTGACGCCTGAGCATCCCGTCTCGGGGGACGGTATGCCTGACCTATGGTACTCCGAGCGGGTCTGGGCGGGGATCTCCATCGCCTGTGCCCTGTCGGCAGGGGGAGACACCGACACCGCCATGACGGTGCTGGAGGACGCCGCCGATCTCATCCGCCGTATCCGCGCTCTGCCCGGAAACGCCCTCCTTTCCTACCGCACCCACGGGCTGGATTCCTTCGACACCACCCGCGCCAAGCAGGGGGGCATCCACTATCACCCCGACAGCATGGCCGCGGAATTTGCTCATCGGGGCTTCGATCCCCTGCGGAACGACCCCCGCTACGCCGATCGTTTTTCCCGGGTCTGCGCCCTCTTCGTGGAGCCCTCTGTCCTTGACTGATCCTACGGCCGCCTGCCTTTTGGTGGGCGGCCGCTTTTTGCGCGGCCCCGAGGCTTCGCAATTCCCCAAAACACCTTGACAGAGCCTCCTCCTTCGTGCTATAATATGGGTATCGTATGGATTGGAGGAGCTTACCATGATCTATCTGTTTCTCGCCCCCGGGTTTGAGGAGGTGGAGGCCCTGGCCCCCCTGGATCTTTTGCGCCGCGCGGGGCTGGAGGTGCGTACTGTCGCCGTCCGCGAGGCGGAGACCAATGCTGACCTGACCCACTACCGCCGCGT
The DNA here is from genome assembly GCA_045577755.1 of Eubacteriales bacterium. GTDB lineage: Bacteria > Bacillota > Clostridia > Oscillospirales > CAG-272 > CAMEON01. The sequence continues at coordinate 3,940 of JAZNJA010000080.1, read as the reverse complement.
AGGCACCTGCGCCACCAACCTGTGGGAGGAGAGCCGCACGGTCACGGGCTCCCACGGCATCACGGTCACCGCTGACATGACCGAGGGGCAGTTTACGGGACTTCTGAACGGTGAGTTTTCTCCCGAGGCGGTCATTCTCCCCGGCGGTATGCCCGGCACCGCCAATCTGGATGGCTCTCCGGCCGTCGAGACCGCTCTGGCGCTGACCGAGTTGCGGGGCGGCTACCTTTGCGCCATCTGTGCCGCGCCCCTGGTCCTGGGCAAGCGAGGCTACCTGCGGGGCAAGCGGGCCACCTGCTTCCCCGGCTTCGAGGACAAGCTGGAGGGCGCCACCGTGGGCGGCAAGGTCGTGCGGGACGGCCGCGTCATAACCGCCGCAGGCATGGGTGTCGCCCAAGAATTTGGTCTGGAGATCGTATCGGTACTGGTCTCTCCCGAAAAGGCGGGGGAGATCCGTTCCGCCATCCAGGCTCTGTAACATGACCGAAAAGCAGCTTTTCCGCGCCAAGTTCACGGCCCTGCGGAGCAGTCTCTCCCCTTCCGAGAGGGCCGCGGCGGAGGCCTCCCTGTGCGAGCGCCTCTTTTCCCTGGCCGCCTGGGAGAAGGCGCCCCTGGTCTGCGGCTACGTCTCGGTGAAGGGCGAGCCCGACACCGCCCCGATCCTGGCCCGCGCCACCGCCGAGGGCAAGAGGCTGGCTCTCCCCGTGACGGTCACGGGAACCCGCGAGGGACGCATGATCTTCCGCGAGGTGACGGGGGACGAAAGCCTCACCCCCGCCCGCTTCGGCATTCCCGAGCCCGACGGAACCTGTCCCGTCCCGACGCCCTCCGACCTGGCGGGTGCCTTGATCCTGGTGCCGGGATTGGCCTTTGACAGCCGCGGCTTCCGGGTGGGCTACGGCGGGGGCTACTACGACCGCTTTCTGGAATCCCTCAGAGCGGCGGGTGTTCCCCACGTCACGATAGGGCTCTGCTTCGCGGTCTGCCGCGCCGAGGAGATTCCCCGCGAGCCCCACGATATACCCGTTGACATCATCATAGACGAAAGGAGAACGGCCTTTTCCCATGGAAACCACCACCCCGAATGCGCCCGGAGGTAAGCCCGGATTTTTTGCGCGCCTCTCTCCCCAAAAGCAGGCTTTTCTGAGGGGGCAGATGGCGGTATCCAATCCTGCCACGGTGCTGGTGCTGGTCATTTACGCCCTCCTGCTCCTGTCCCGTCTCATTGACGCCGCCTTCCTGAGCCGCGAGAGCCAGTACCTGTCCATCATTCTGCTCCAGCTCATGATCTTTCCCATCCCCGCCTATCTCTTTGTCCGACTCAAGCCCAAGGAGCAGATCAAGGTCCTTCGCCTGCGGCGGATCCGTCTCTCCCACCTGTTCCTTCTGTTGTCCGCCTCCCTTATGCTGATCACGGGCTGTACCCTTTTGGGTATGCTCTGCGGCATGATGACCGCTCAGCCCTCCTTTACCCTGTACGACACCTTTGCCTCGGTCAACGACGGCACCGTGGGAGCCTCGGTCCGCCTGATCCTGGCCTACAGCCTTCTGCCCGCCTTCTGTGAGGAGCTGGTCTTCCGCGGCATCCTCTGCGCCGAGCTGGAAAAGCACGGGATCCTCTACGCCTCGGCGGTCAGCGCGCTGTTCTTTGCCTTTCTTCACTTTGATCTCACCGCCCTCCCCGTTTACCTCTTCTCGGGGATGCTGCTCGCCCTGGTCATGTACGTGACCCGCTCGACCGTCGCCGCCATGGTAGTCCATTTCTGCTACAACGTCTTCGGGATCTTCGTCCAGGCGGGGCTGTCGGGCTACTGCCGCGGTACCGGCAGCGTAGGGCTTCTGGTGGTGCTGCTCATCGCTCTTCTGCTGCTGTCGTCGGCCTTTTTCTGTGGAGAAGTCTCCCGCGTTCTGCACCGCCGCGCCAAGGCGGATCTGCTGAATCACCCCGACGAGATCTCCACCCCCGGCCTCAACCGTCTGACCGCCAAGGAATGGCCCCGTGCCCTGCTCTCCGCCTTCGCCTCCCCCGCCGGGGTGGCCGCTGTGACGCTGTGGCTGTTCGGGGTGGTCGTCAATTTGGTGCGGTAGCTCTCTCTTCACCGTAGGGCGGGAGCAAGCCCCCGCTCGCCGTATTCCGAGAGGCCCGCCAATCTCTCCGCTCCCCGTCACGAATTACGAATTTCAAAGGAGTCTGCCATGTTCGATCTTGCCTTTCTGACAACCGATCTGATCTTCACCCTCATCTTTGCCGCCCTGGTCGTGGGGCTGGTGATCTTTCTGGCGGTCAGCGTCCGCCGCTCCAAGAAAAAGGGGATCACCGAGGAGGCCGAGGCTGAGGAGGCCGCGGCCCCGGAGGATGCCGATGCCGACACCGATGGGGATCCCGACGCCGATACAGAGGAGGACTGGGCTCCCCCCGAGCCCGAGGCTTTTCCCGCCCGTATCGTGGATATGCGGGTCGTGTCGGGCAACGTAGGCAGTAACAAGCGGCCCAGGACCGAGATATCCTTCCTGGTGACCTTCCTCACCGACGACGGGAAACGCACCGAATACCCCGTTCCCGAGGAGCTGTACGTCACGTTGGACGTGGATCAGACGGGTACCCTCGTCATCCTCAACGGCGGGTTCTTTGACTTTGGCGCGGGGGATGCCTGCGAGGCGGAGGCCGCGGAGGCCTTCGAGGAGACCTTTGGCGGCGGGGAGGACTGATTTCCTGCCGCGCTCATAGAAAAAAGCCGTACCGCCCGATTGGGTGATACGGCTCTTTTTTACGGAATGAGGGTTTCGGTCTTTCCCACGATCTCCACGGGCAGATCGGCGGATCCCTTGTCCATGGGGATGAGGATCGCCCAGTAGGCCATGTCGTCGGTGCAGATCTCGGGCTCCAGGGTGGCCAGGGTGACGGTGACCGTCCCGTCCTCCACCGTGACCTGATCCACGCGGTGGCGAATCGACCCGCTGCCCTCCTCTACGTAGAGGATCAGCAGGGACTGCTCGGCGAAGAAGGCCTCATCCAGAGAGGCCAGCCACTCGGGAAAGCCCCAGTCCGAGACCGAGCTCGCGGAGTAGCCCAGATAGAGGCTCTGCCACTCGGCATAGGTGGTCACGGTCTTGGTGTAGGGGTAGCTCCCGTCGCCGTTGTAGCCCAGGCGGCCGTAAAGACAGCCGTTTCGGGCGTAGGAGTCGGACTCGAACCACAGCTGACCGGGGTCACGGATCGTGATGTCAGGGATGATGACGTCGGGCTCCACCACGTACCCGGGGTCGATCTCATAGACGTCCCGCACGGACAGCTCCATAGGCACCTGGGCCTCGGCCTTGCTCACGGGGATCACGACACACCAATGGACGATATCCATGGTCAGGGCGAGGGGCACCTCGGCCACCAGCTCCCAGGATCGGTGGACCTTTCCGTTGGTGGTATAGACCTCCTCCAATCGGTAGCGGATGGAGCCGCTTCTCCCCTCGGTGATGATGATCTGCAGGGAGTATTTCACGAAGAATTCCTCGGTCGTCTCCCCCGAGCCTGCCGTTAAGTCCAAGGTGGCGTCACCGCAAAACTGCCGCCATTCCTCGGGCTCGTTGATGGTCAGCACGGCGGGGAGCGTCCCGTCGGTCAGGGCAGGATCCAGATGCTCGGCACGGAGGAACAGGACGTCGTCGGTGGTGTAGGATTCGGTGAGGTTGAAAAGGTTGTTCCACGCCTCCCCCGAGGTGTTGGGGGTAATGGGACGGGGGGTCACGATGGTGAAGTCGGAGGCCAAGCGGTCTTAGGAAGACAACCAGTCAGGCAACTCCTTGGCTCACAGAACGACATGGCTACGATCCGACTTGGATCCAGATGCTCGGCACGGAGGAACAGGACGTCGTCGGTGGTGTAGGATTCGGTGAGGCTGAAAAGGTTGGTCCACCACCCCAGCGAGGCGATGGGGGTGCTCGG
>JAZNJA010000079.1:0-7344 GCA_045577755.1 Eubacteriales bacterium | reverse complement strand
GTTGAGCACGGGCACCATCATCAGCATCATCACCATCATCCACTCTCGCACGCCCACCGCCTCACGGCTCCGTAAATCGGGGCTTTTCATCGGCCCTTCCTGGCTGTATGTTCCGTTCTGCTTTCTCATATCGTCATTGTTCTTAGGTTTTCCGAGAGCAAAGTTAGCTACCTCCAAATACTGTGCAAGCGATTGACGATTCATTTATTGACGATTACCGCTTTCGTCAATAAATACATGAATCGTCAATGTTTTTTTGCAGGAATCGTCAATGTTTGCAGGAATCGTCAATTTTTGAAATGCGAGTTGTCAATGTGTTTGTCGACCGCATTTTCTCGATGAAATGGGGGATTTTTGAAAGAATGCGGCTCTTTTTCTGTTTTTTTCATTCTGAGTGACAATCGCGTGACAAATGAAAAGGGAACGATATCTCTGTTAACACAAAGTGTCATTCAGACGACCGTAGGGAGGAAGAATCTCGGGAACATCCACTGAATACACTCACTTTATGTTACCGAGATTCTTCGCTTCGCTCTGAATGACAAGAATGTTCCGCTCTGAATGACAATCACGTCTTCTGAATGACAATCGCTTCGCTCTGAATGACAAATTAAAATGAAATTTAAAGACAACACTACTCCGCCAACCGCAACCACTCGGAAGTGGAGACTCCGACGGCTTTCTTGAAGGCACGGCAGAAGGTGTACTGAGAATTGAAGCCGCACTGCTCGGCAACGGTTTCGAGGGTAAAGCCTTGCTGCTTTTTCTGTTTGAGCAAGACCTTCGACTTCTCGATGCGTAAGCCGTTCACTAAGTCGAAGAACGTCTTCTTCAAGACCGTATTGATGGCTTCCGAGATGTTGCGGGCAGGGATGCGGGTAGCATTTGCCACCTCGGCCAGCGTAAGGTTGGGGTTGACATACACTTCGGAAGACTTCAAGTATTCCTCCACTTTATCGGCATATTCCTTCATCAGGGCGTTCTTGTCCTTCACGGGTTCGGGCTGTGGCAAAGCCTCATCGAAATGCTGCACTTCTTCCACGGTCACGGAAGACACCGCATCGACGGCTCTTATCGAGCTGAGATGGAAAGCGTGGGCGTACTCCAACTCCTGATAGACCAGATAGCCCATGGCAATGACATTGATGAGATAGAACAGGCGGAAACCTCCCAAGGGGTCGAAGTGACTGCCCACCATCGCCACTACCACCAAAGCCCCCACAAAGGTGATGAAACGGGGAATCCATACCTTGCCCGAAAGCTCCGGTTGCGTGAAGTTGCTGAAAATGTAGTGCCTTACCCTGCGGAGGTAACGGAATATCAGATAGAAATAGACAATCAGTTGCACCAGCAGTATCAGGAAGTTGACCGCCGTAAGCGGGGAACGGAAACCTGCCGTCCGTTCGACAGAGAAATCCCTCACTTCTTCCAGCGACAATCCTCCGATATGGAAGGCCACCAAGATGCCGAAAGCCACGGCGGGCAGGAAGTGTATCAGGGTCGAATAACGGAAACGGTAGCGGGGATTGAATGCCCGATGTGCCAAAAGCAGCATAAACGGCATCAATGGCAGGTTGACCGAATAGGCAATGGGAGCTATCAGCAAAGCCACATCGTTCCATCCCAAGTAGCCGCATACGTTATAGATATAGTCGGGAAGCGTAATGGTGAAGATAATCAATGCCGCATAACAACTGTCGCCCTTGAAGCGGGTGGCCAGCATCAGCATCAACGCCATCCCTATCAGCAGGACCATGGCGAGTGTATGGAAGAGGAATATAAACAGTTCGTAACCCATAGCTTGCACACATTATTATATATACACACAAAAAGCGTGGTCCATCCACTTGTCTTATGAAAGCAGGCTCTGGTAAAACCCTCGGACTAAAACAAGCAACGGCCCACGCATCCGGTATATACGACACGCCCTCCACGGGAGGGGTGGATATATAACAAACTACGTGAAGAGTTGGCTTATTCCCGTCCGTAAATTTACCAGATTCGCTTTCAGAGAATGAAGCATTACACTTCCAATAATACTGAATATTGCTGACCTTACGGCCTGCATCAGCAAAGTTATGCATTTTATTCAGAATAAAGGATAGTTTTACGACTCTTTTTAAAACCGTTGCTTCTGCAAAGGAATATAAATAAAAAGGAAATGAGAGGTGTTTATACCACGAAATGAGTACGAAAATCGGATGTTTGGACTGGTTTATCTCTCCTGTAGCCACGCAACAGGACTTTTCCCCGTCAGTTTCTTAAAAACCAGAAAGAATGTGGAACGGGAGCGGAAGCCGCAATCCGTATAGATGCTGTCTATATTGTAATCTTTGACGTCAAGTTGTAATAACAGGCGCTTTGCCTCTTCGACACGCATCCGGTTGATGAATTCAAAGAAGTTACAGCCCAGACACCCGTTGATGGAACGCGAGAGGGTGCGTTGCGGAATATTTATCTCCTTGGCGAAGATTGCCAACGAAATATCAGGACGCAAGTAGGCTTTAGAATCCTCCAGATATCGGGAAGCACGTTCACAGACCTCCTTCATCTGCCTGTCGTCCATAGCAGGAGTGGCAGAGATTTCCGGTTCATAGGTTTCGGCAGGCTCCTGAATATCTTGGGCAACCTGCCTGATCGGCATCACCGGGTGGGCAATGGAATTATAGACCAGATAGAACATCGCAACGACATTCAGGATCTGGATGAGCCAGGCATCGGTACGAGGCCAGATGGCATAACATGCCATCACGATGACAAACAGTGCAGCAAAGAGATACTCAAAGACCGGAATCCACTCTTTCTGTACCCATTCTGCATCGGAAACCGTATCTCTGATGGTTTTTTTCTTCCGATGAAGGAAGCGGAATATGACCGCGAAGTAAGCCACCATCTGTATGAAAACAATGATCGTATTGATGTCGCCTATCCAAGTGTCATCGCCTGTCATCTCGTGCTGAATGGATGCGATACGCTCCTGAGTAGGAATAGCAAGGCTAAGTCCGAGGCAAAGAAGACTGGGCAGGAGATGCAGCAGATGAATAGGTTTGAGGCGGAAGTTCAGGTCAAAATTCTTCTTGGCAAAGAGCCATAGCAATGGCATCAGCAGCGTATTGACCGAGAAACTGATGGGAAACATAAAAAGTGTCAAGTTGTGCCATCCCAACATTCGGCTCATATTGTATATATAGACGGGGACATTGGGTAGCACAATAATGGCAGCCGCATATCCGCTCTCTCCACGAAAACGGGTAGCAGCAAGCAGTACAGCGGCCATTCCTAATAATAGGATGATGCTGGACGAATTGACGGTCAATATAAAATCATCGTATCCCATCTGAATATCACCATTCCATTTCGATACAAAATTACCAAAAAATCAACAAATAGAACGAAATAGCAGCCTGAAAAATCATAAATAACTATCGGAATGTGCTATTTTGTTTAGCAAAAGGGGAAAAATCATATTGATTATCAGCCATAAGGGTTAAAAAAGTTTCTCTTACAAGGAGAAACTGAATTTTGCTAAACATCTCCTTATCCTACAAATCCTTTAATATCTGTGCATCTGCTCGATTGCTTCGGTGTTGCGGTTGAGTTCAAAGATGTCCTCCAATGTGGCTATCTGCTCTGCCGAAGCATCGCCTTTCATCTTGATGTAGCGGTATTTGAGGTCGTTATCAATGCGGTCTTGGTTGGGCTTCTCACTGCCTTTCTTCACATAGAAGAGAATCTTAAATGTACTTCTCATACTCACTAATTTTTTGTTGCAAAATTACTTCTTAGTGAGTTATCCGAGGGTATACAAAATATCGCAAATCACTGAATGCTCCAACCTTACCAATAAAAAGCATCCTGACTGTCCGGTAACGATATGGGAACTCAACTTGTGCTTAGCTTTGCCAAAAGGTCGTTTTTCAATCTCTGCAATGCACCGAATCTCAAACCTAACTCGCAGACAATCAGGACACTTTCTCCTTATCGCAATATTTCGCTTTTTTCTTTGGTGTTTATTTTATGCGGAACCTTTCACGCTTCCCATGCGGGCCCCACATAATTCATAATTCTTAATTAAAAAAAGCACCTCCGAAAACGGAAGTGCTTTTTCTGTGTGTGTTTCTGTGGTTTAGCGAACCTTGAAACCCTCGTCGGCGCGCAGCGGAATCGGCATTGCAGCATAGGTGCCGTTCGTGAGCTTCTCGCGTACCTGCTTGAAGGCCTCGATCGTGTAGTCCACATCCTCCAGCGTGTGAGCAGCCGTCGGGATGATGCGCAGGATAATCTCGCCCTTCGGGATTACGGGGTAGATCACCATCGAGCAGAATACGTTGTGGTTCTCGCGCAGATCCACTACGAGGTTCGTAGCCTCCTGTACGCCACCCTTGAGGAATACGGGCGTTACGGGCGAGTTCGTCACACCGATATCGAAACCGTTCTCCACGAGCTTCGACTGCATGGCGCGAACGATCGTCCAGAGCTTCTCCTGATACTCGGGGTGCTCGCGGATCAGCTCGAGGCGCTTCAGAGCACCCATTACCATCGGCATCGGGAGCGACTTGGCGTAGAGCTGCGAGCGCATGTTGTAGCGGAGCAGGTTCACCAACCAACGGGGACCGGCAACGAATGCACCGATACCGGCCATCGACTTGGCGAAGGTGTTGAAGAGTACATCCACACCGTCAACCACACCGAAGTGGGCAGCCGTACCGCGACCCTGGGGACCCATCGTACCGAAGCCGTGTGCATCGTCCACCAGCAGGCGGAACTGGAACTCCTTCTTCAGCGCTACGATCTCATCCAGCTTACCCAGGTCACCCTTCATACCGAATACACCCTCCGTGATGACCAACACGCCACCACGCTGCTCCTCGGCCAGGTCCGTGGCGTGCTTGAGCTGCAGGCGGAGCGAGTCGATATCGTTGTGGCCAAAGACAAAGCGCTTGCCCTTGTGCATACGCAGACCGTCGATGATGCAGGCGTGAGCCTCGGCGTCGTAAACCACTACGTCGCGCGGCGTCAGCAGGCAGTCGATGATCGAGATCATGCCCTGGTAGCCGAAGTTCAAGAGGAAGGCATCCTCCTTACCTACGAAGGCGCAGAGCTCACGCTCGAGCTGCTCGTGATAAATCGTCTGACCGCTCATCATGCGGGCACCCATCGGGGCAGCCATACCGAACTTGGCAGCACCCTCGGCGTCGGCCTTACGCACCTCGGGGTGGTTAGCCAGACCCAGATAGTTGTTCAAGCTCCAGTTGAGCATCTCCTTGCCACGGAACTTCATACGGGGACCAATCTCACCCTCAAGCTTCGGGAAGGCGTAGTAGCCGTGTGCAAAACCCATGTACTGACCAATCGGGCCGCCGGCATTCTTTTCAAGGCGATCAAAAATATCTACCATAGCTGTTTTGTATTTAAGTTTTTGAGTTTACTTTTCCTTGTGCAGCTTGCCTGACACAATACCGCACATTACATCAAACAAAAGTAGCGAAATTTTGAGCGACGTGGATAAGTATTTATACTTATTTCGTCGTTTTGGTCACTTAACTCTTCTCTTTTTGCCACAATCCACGGCTGATTTCACGGCGCATTTGGACCACCTTCAGCCACTGACACGGGCGTAACGTGAAGATGAGGAGCAGCGTTACAACCCATTTCAGGAGCTCTTTCAGGCGGGCCATGCAGAGTGTATTTCGGCGCAAGGCGCGTCGACGTTGGCTGATGCCGATGTGGTAGCTGAGGCGTTTGAGGTACTCCGTCGTGAGCTTCTCGGCGGGGATGATGTGCCACATCACGGCATCGGGTACGTACCAAAGCATTTCGCCCGCTTCGCGTAGGCGCAGGAAGAAGTCGTTCTCCTCGCCACCGATCAGTTTCTTGCCTACGCGGCCCAACTCGGTGTCGAAACCGTAGCGGAGGGCAACCGCGCGGCGGTAGGCCATGTTGCCGCCACCGGGCAGGGCTCCCTTCGGGAAGGGGCGCACCTTCGCCCCGTAGTCCATTGGATTGGCGATCGGGCGTTCGGTCCAGCGGCTCATCCAGCTGGGGCGTCCCGAGGGGTACTCGGCGATGATCTTGCCACCCGCCACATTCGCTTCGGGGTGGGTATCGAAGAAGCGGAGATAGGCTGCGAGAAAGTCGGCATTGATGCGCTCATCGTCGTCGATCGAGGCGATCAACTCGGTTGTAGCCTCCTTGAGGCCGCGGTTGCGGGCATGCGATACGCCTGCCGTCGGCTCATAGACGCGGCGGATGTGGAGCGCGGGGTGCTCCTGCGCAAAGCGCGCGACGGCTTCGGCGGTGTTGTCGGTCGAGGCGTTATCCACCACGATACACTCCCATAGCGCAGGGTCGAGCGACTGCGCGGCTACCGAATCAAGGGCGCGCAGCAGCTCGCAGGAGCGGTTGTAGGTCGGAATCAGGAGCGTAAGACGACGTGTAGCCATGACGCAGGGTTAGTTGCGGATTTTACGGTAGGAGAGCACCTCGAAGTCGAGTTGTCGTTTCTCTAAGTCGGCACGCACCACCTTTACGCGCATCTCGTCGCCCAGCGTCAGGCGAATGCCCGAACGCTCGCCGCGCAGCTCGTAGAGCTCCTGGTCGAACGAGAAGTAGTCGCCCCGAATGTCGCGCAGGTAGGACATGCCCTCGATGTGGGTGTCCTCCAGCTCGATGTAGACGCCCCATTCGCTCATGCCCGAGATGTGGCCCGTGAACTCCTCGCCCAGGTGCTCCTTCATGAACTCGACCATCTTGTACTTGATCGAGGCACGTTCGGCATCGGCAGCCACCACCTCACGCTCCGAGGCGTATTCGCACATCGCTTCGAGTTGCGCCTTGTCGGCCGATTTGCCTCCGTCGAGGTAGTGCGCCAAGAGACGATGCACGAGCATATCGGGGTAGCGACGAATCGGCGAGGTGAAGTGCGTGTAGTAGGGGAACGCCAGGCCGTAGTGGCCGAGGTTGTCGGTCGAGTAGACCGCCTTGGCCATCGACCTGACGGCCATCGTCGAGAGGGCATTGGCCTCGGCCGAACCCTTCACCTTGCCCAAGAGTTTGTTCATCTCCTTGGCAATGGCACGTCCCTTTGAGGCACGGAAGAGGTGACCAAAGCGGAGGGCAAATTCGCGGAAGCGGTCGAGCTTCTCGCTGCTCGGCTGGTCGTGGACACGGTAGAGCATCGTGCGCGGGGTCTTGCGCCCCTTCTCCGAGATGCGGTGGGCACAGAACTCGGCTACGCGGCGGTTGGCCAGGAGCATAAACTCCTCGATGAGTTGGTTGGCCTCCTGCTGTACCTTGAAGTAGACCTCGATGGGCTTGCCACTCTCGTCGAGGCGGAACTTCATC
>JAZNJA010000078.1:0-18181 GCA_045577755.1 Eubacteriales bacterium | reverse complement strand
ACCATTTTGTCGTTTCTATCCGTATGGTTGTAGGAACATAACTGTACACCCGATAAGTTAGGTTACAAATGCTCTCCTCATCCACCGCTTCGCGGTCCCCCTTCTCCGCTGGAGAAGGCAAAGGACTCGGTCACCTCACCGCCAAACCCAAATTTGAATAATATGGATGCTTTAGATTCTCCTGTTGGGAATATGACGGAACAACGCCTCGCGATTGTGGGCAGCCACGCCTGCGAGCTGTGCCGTACAGGCGCGATCCGACGCTCCGACGGCATGAAACGGCAGGGAAGGAAGAAATACCCCGCCGTGGAGAAAAGAGGAAGGGAATTGTGAAGAACAGGTAAAATTTCGGTGGACATTTCACGGAAAAAATGCTGAATCTATTGACTTTTTTTCGGTTTTGTGGTATGATATACGAAGAAAGTTTACAGAGAACGATTCCCTGCGCGGAATGACGGCCCCTCGGGGTCGTTTTCCCTGTACAGTTCACAAAAGAAAGGAAATTTTCAAGCATGAGAAAGTACACAAAGCTGCTGACTCTGGCGCTGGCTCTCGTTATGATGCTCCAGCTGTCTCCCATCGGTGTTATGGGTGACGCGGGCCATACCGTCCTTGTCGGCAGTCAGGCTGAGCATACCGAGGATCTTCCCGAGACCCCCGACGTCACCGAGCCCGAAGCTCCCGAGCTTTTCGAGATCGTGGAGGGCGAGGAGGTCATCATCGAGCCCGTGTTCGGCGCCCCCGCCGAGGATGAGGTTACCGAGCCTGAGGCCCTCGCGGATCCCGCCTTCTCCATCATCTCCATCCAGTGGCGCAATGGCGGCTCCGCGATCCCCTTTGCTACCATGAGCGATAACGCCACCGTCATCGCCAACTACATCGACATCCGCGTCCGCATGAGCGCCGCCGCGGAGACCGCCTCCATCATGCTGGACGGCGTGGCTCTGGAGACTACTCTGGAGGGTGTCTTCGCTTACGCCTCGGTTGAGATGCTCAACGGCGCCCACACCATCTCGGTGGTGGCCAATGGCGACGTTACCGCCGAGAAGCACTTCACGGTTTCCGGCTCCGGCGTCTACCCCGCCTACAGCTTCAAGGCCTCCGAGTCCATTGCAAGCGGCGGCACCGCCTCGCTGACGTTCTCGGCAAAGAAGCTCAAGGAGCTCTCCGACATGACCATGGTCTTCCACTACGATCCTACCTTCCGCGTGGATGAAGTGATCATCCCCGACGGCTTTACCGGTGAGTACAGCTGGTACAAGGGTGTCCTGACCGTCAAGGTCTCAACCTACAATACCGGTATCTTCAAGGGTGAGGACCTCCTTTCGGTGGTCTTCTCGGCTCCCGCCTCCGCCGATATCTCCGAGGGCCTGACCCTGGAGCTGGTCTCCGCCGTTATGACCCCCGTGAGCAATAACAGCTACGTCAAGTCCGAGCATTTCGTGGGCTCTGTTACCACCGCTCCCATCGTCATTCCCGCCGCTTGAGCCTATCCATCCCCATTCAACTCTATGCAGACTGCGGCATCCCCCGCAGTCTGCATATGGTTATATGTCCACCTCTGTCCCGATGCTCGCGCCTCGGAGCGGAGGTGAGCAAATAACTGCCCACATGAATCTGATTACATTACGGAACGGAGAAATATCATGTCACTTTTCACAGGTAAGACCCTTCTGATCACCGGCGGTACCGGTAGCTTCGGTAACGCGGTCCTCAATCGCTTCCTCGCCACAGATATCGGGGAGATCCGCGTGTTCTCCCGAGACGAGAAGAAGCAGGACGATATGCGCCACGAGTTCCAGGCCAAGATGCCCGAGGTGGCGGATAAGGTCAAGTTCTATATCGGTGACGTCCGCGACCTGCAGAGCGTCCGCAACGCCATGCACGGCGTGGATTACATCTTCCACGCCGCCGCCCTCAAGCAGGTGCCCTCCTGCGAGTTTTTCCCCATTGAGGCCGTTAAGACCAACGTACTGGGTACCGAGAACGTCCTGAACGCCGCCATTGAGGAGGGGGTCAAGACCGTCATTTGTCTGTCCACCGACAAGGCCGCTTACCCCGTCAACGCCATGGGGACCTCCAAGGCCATGATGGAGAAGGTCATCGTCGCCAAGTCCCGCACCGTCTCCCCCGAGAAGACCAAGATCTGCTGCACCCGTTACGGTAACGTCATGTGCTCCCGCGGCTCGGTCATCCCTCTGTGGATCGACCAGATCCGCGCCGGCAAGCCCATCACCATCACCGATCCCTCCATGACCCGCTTCATCATGTCCTTGGAGGAGGCTGTGGATCTGGTCCTGTTCGCCTTTGAGCATGGCCATAGCGGCGATATCCTGGTACAGAAGGCCCCTGCCTGCACCATCGAGACCCAGGCAAAGGCCGTACAGGAGCTGTTCGACAAGAAGGGCAACAGCGAGATCAAGATCATCGGTATCCGCCACGGCGAGAAGATGTACGAGACTCTGCTCACCAACGAGGAGTGTGCCGGAGCCATCGACATGGGCAACTTCTACCGCGTTCCCTGCGACAAGCGCGGCCTGAATTACGATAAGTACTTCAACCAGGGCGACGCCGAGCGCAATACTCTGACCGAGTTCAACTCCAACAACACCGATCTCCTCTCGGTGGAGGCTGTCAAGGACAAGCTCCTGCAGCTCTCCTATATCCGCGAGGAGCTGGCTAAGGACAACGCCTGACGGGAGGGAAGCATGAACATCCTCATCACAGGCGCCAAGGGCTTCGTGGGCAAGAATCTCACCGCCGCCCTCAAGGCCATCCGCGACGGCAAGGACCGCACCCGCCCCGCCCTCTCGGTGGAGGATATCCTCGAGTACGATCTGGATACCGATCCGGTGCTCCTGAAGGAGTACTGCGCCAAGGCTGACTTTGTTTTCCACTTGGCGGGGGTCAACCGTCCCAAGGATCCCGCTGAATTCATGGCGGGGAACTTCGGCTTCTCCTCTACCCTCCTGGAGACTCTCAAGGCCTGCGGAAACACCTGCCCCGTGGTTCTGTCCTCCTCCATCCAGGCGACCCTGATCGGCCGCTACGACGGAGACTACGGCCGCAGCAAAAAGGCGGGCGAGGACCTGTTCTTCGACTATGCCCGGGAGACGGGCGCCGCGGTACTGGTCTACCGCTTCCCGAATCTCTTCGGTAAATGGTGCCGCCCCAACTACAATTCCGCCGTGGCTACCTTCTGCAACAACATCGCAAACGATCTCCCCATCACCGTGAACGATCCCGCGGTCACCCTGGAGCTTCTGTATATCGACGACCTGGTCTGCGAAATGCTGGACGCCTTGGAGGGTAAGCCTCACCGCTGTGAATTTGAGGGCATCAACACGGTCCTGACCGAGGAGGGCCGCTACTGTGCCGCTCCCGTGTCTCACAAGGTCACCCTGGGTGAGATCGTCACCCTGCTGGAATCCTTCCGCGACCAGCCGGCCACTTTGCTCATGCCCTCCATCCCCTCGGGCTCCTTTGCCAAAAAGCTGTACTCCACCTACCTGTCCTACCTCCCCCCTGAGAAGGTCTCCTTCACCCCCAAGATGAACGTGGACGCCCGCGGCTCCTTCACCGAGCTGCTCCGTACCGCTGACTGCGGCCAGGTGTCGGTCAATATCTCCAAGCCCGGCATAACCAAGGGCCAGCACTGGCACCACACGAAGTGGGAGTTCTTCATCGTGGTCTCGGGTCACGGTCTCATTCAGGAAAGACGGCTGGACTCCGACGAGGTGCTGGAGTTTGAGGTCAGCGGTGACGAGATCCGGGTCATCCATATGCTCCCCGGGTATACCCATAACATCATCAACCTCAGCGATACACATGACCTGGTCACGGTCATGTGGGCCAACGAGCCCTTCGACCCCGCCCATCCCGATACCTTCTTCGAGCCTGTGTGATCTCCTCTTGAGCTCACCTGAATATTTTTATTCCGGTCTGATAGAAAGGCTATAACCATGCAAGAACCCAATCCGCAACGCTTCGACAAAACGCGGCGTACCCTCTTCGGTGTGCTGTCTCATAACCTCTTTGGGGCAGAGTACATCCCGGAGCCCGACGTGGATTGGGAGTCTGTCTACCGAGAGAGCAATTATCAGGCTGTCCAGCTCCAGGCCTTCGTCCACAGTCACGAGCTTCCCATTTCTCAGCAGCTGTTCACGGCCATCAAGCCCGCGCTTCGCTCGGTCATGCTGCGGGACGCCTGCGTGCAGTCCATGCATACCTTGATTCACAGGGTCATGACTGAGGCGGAGATCCCCTACTGCGTGCTGAAGGGAGCCGCGTCAGCCCGTTACTATCCCAACCCCATCATGCGCGCCATGGGTGACGTGGATTTCTACGTCCATCCCACAGATCTGGAGCGGGCGAAAGCGACCCTCCTGAAGGCGGGCTTTACAATCCGCACCGAGGTCCATCCCGCTCACATTGTCCTGTACCGGGATAAGGTGCAGTTCGAGATGCACTTCGTCCCCGCGGGAGTTCCCGAGGGCGCGGTAGGGAAGACTATCGAGGGTTATCTGGAATCCATCCTGGAGGAGGCCAGCCTCTGCCATAACGAGCTTTCCACCTTCCGGGATCCCTCCCCCTTCCACCACGGTCTGATCATGCTCATGCACCTCCAGCATCACTTGCTGGCTGAGGGAATCGGCCTGCGCCATCTTTGCGACTGGGCTGTGTTCGTCCATTCCTTCAAGCAAAATGAATTCCCCGAGCTCTTTGAGGAAAAGCTTCGCGCGGTTGGGCTCTGGCGCTTCGCCCGACTCCTTTCCCTGGCTGCCTCCCTCTTTTTGGGATTGCCCGAGCAGGACTGGATGCGGGAGACCCACGCCGACGAATCCCTGGCCGCTGAGCTGATGGAGGACATCATGGCGGGAGGCAATTTCGGTGTCAAGGACAAGCAGCGAGCCGTGGAGGGAGCCTTTATCTCCAACCGCGGTAAAGACGGCGTCAACGGCAACCGCATGGTAGAGGGCATCAAGGCCCTGAACCGTGTGGTGCGCAGCCATTGGCCTAAGGCCGGGAAATGTCCGTTGGTGCTTCCTGTGGGATGGGTCTATTTCCTCATTCGCCACAAGATCCGCTCCCGCCGACTGGATCGGGACGGAAAGCCCGTCAGTACCATCAACGCCTACCGTAAGAGTGCCATCCGTAAGCGCTTCTACGCCAAGCTGGGCATATACCAGCCCGAAAGCTCCTCGCAGTGACCCGCGCCGGTCTCCGTCCTATGGAGCATAGATACGGCTCTACAATCTGCTATCGTCTATCGTTTATCGTCACCCAAACGGAAAGGAATACATTATGGACATCAAACTGGATTATTCGGATATCCAATTCAAGAATGACGGCCGTCTGAAGCTACTCATCATCGTGGGTACCCGCCCCGAGATCATCCGTCTCGCCGCGGTGATCAATAAGTGCCGCCGCTACTTCGACTGCGTGCTGGCTCACACGGGCCAGAACTACGACTATAACCTCAACGGCGTGTTCTTCCATGACCTCAAGCTCGCTCCCCCCGAGGTCTACATGGATGCCGTCGGTGACGACCTGGGCGCTACCGTGGGCAATATCATCAACTGCTCCTACAAGCTAATGAATCAGATCAAGCCCGACGCCCTCCTGATCCTGGGAGATACCAACTCCTGCCTCTCGGCCATCGCCGCCAAGAGACTCCATATTCCTATTTTCCACATGGAAGCAGGCAACCGCTGCAAGGATGAGTGCCTCCCCGAGGAGACCAACCGCCGCATCGTGGATATCATCTCGGATGTCAATATGGCGTATTCCGAGCATGCCCGCCGCTACCTGGCAGACTGCGGCCTCCCCCGTGAGCGTACCTACGTTACGGGCTCCCCCATGGCCGAGGTACTGCGGGAGAACCTGGAGGATATCAAGGGCAGCGATATTCTGGGCAAGCTGAACCTGACTCCCGGCCGCTACATTCTGCTCTCGGCTCACCGCGAGGAGAATATCGACACCGAGAAGAACTTCCTCTCCCTCTTCAACGCCATCAACAAGCTGGCCGAGAAGTACGATATGCCAATCCTCTATTCCTGCCATCCCCGCTCCCGTAAGCGCCTGGAGGCTTCGGGCTTTGAACTGGATCCCCGTGTTATCCGCCATGAGCCTCTGGGCTTCCACGATTACAATAAGCTCCAGATGAATGCCTTCTGCGTGGTATCGGATAGCGGCACCCTTCCCGAGGAGTCAAGCTTCTATACCTCCATTGGGCATCCTTTCCCCGCCGTCTGCATCCGCACCTCCACCGAGCGCCCCGAGGCCCTGGATAAGGCTTGCTTTATCCTGGCCGGCATCGACGAGAACAGCCTCCTCCAGGCCGTTACCACCGCCGTTGAGATGAACGAGGACGGACACCACGGCATTCCCGTTCCCGATTACGTGGAGGAGAACGTCTCCACCAAGGTGGTCAAGATCATCCAGTCCTACACGGGCGTGGTCAACAAGATGGTCTGGCGCAAGTTCTGATCATTCTTATCATGATCCTATGGATTACTGATACCGAAAGGGGAACCGACTCTGTTCGGTCCCCCTTTTCTTGCCAAAGGAAATACTATGAAGAATGTATTTGTTCCGAACTACTATAATGCCTTTCGCTGTATCGCAGGGGCTTGCCGTCACTCCTGTTGTGTAGGCTGGGAGATCGACGTGGACGAGGATACGCTTCGCTACTATGATGCCCTTACCGGGGAGATGGGAGCCAGACTCCGCGAGCGCATCGACCGCGAGGCGGAAACGCCCTGCTTCCGTCTTACCCCCGACGAGCGATGCCCTTTTCTGAACGAAAACGGGCTCTGTGACCTTATTACAGAACTGGGTGAGGATTCTCTTTGCCACATCTGCGACGATCACCCGCGCTTCCGCAATGTCCTCGGTGACCGTGTGGAGCTGGGGCTGGGTCTGTGCTGCGAGGCAGCCTCTCGTCTCATCCTTTCCCAAACCGATCCCTTTTCGCTGGTGGAGCTGCCCCCAGAACAGGCTGCCCGTGAGCGCCATGCCCATGAGGATCCTGAAGAGCTTGACGGTCTGAGCGCCATCCTGATCGACTATCGGGATGCGACCATCCCGATCCTCACGGACCGCACCGTCCCTTTTTCCGACCGTATTCGTCACGTTTTCAAGCATTTCTGCATAGACTTGACAGAGAGCGTAACCGCGGCACTCAGAGATTTTGCCTCCATTGCCGCCCTGCTCCGTGACATGGAGCGGCTGGATCCCGAATGGGATACCTACCTCAACGCCCTGGAGGAGCTGACCGAGGATCCGTTCTGTGAGCTGGACGGTGAAGAAGACGTAGCCTATGAGAATCTGATTTGCTATTTTCTTTACCGCTATATGACCACGGATTCACTCATGTGGCCCGACACGACCCTCACCCGCACCGTTTTCGCGTTCTACTGTACCGCCATCATCCATGCCATCCACCGCGCAACGGGAGGGAAGGATTTCGATTCCCTCTGTGAGATCGCCCGTATGTTCTCCTCTGAGATCGAGTATTCTGAGGAGAATCTGGAAAAGCTTATGAGTGAGGCAGAGGACGCGTCTTTTTGATCCCATTATTTCACAAAAGGAGAATACCCATGCGTATGGTTCTCTTGACCGCCCTCGGTGTGGGCGGTGCTACCGTTATCGGTGCCCTCATCGGCTTTATCTTCAAGAAAGCCTCTCATCGCTTCTCTGATATCGTGCTGGCCTTTGCCGCGGGGGTCATGCTGGCCGCCGCCGTGCTGGGTCTTATCATTCCCTCGGTGGACTACGGCTTTTCCATGTTTGCCCCCGCTCCCGAGGAGAGCGTGTCTGAGCTTCCCGCCAGGCTTATCGCTCTGGGCATGACCATAGCAGGTATCTTCGTGGGTGCCCTCTGCCTGAATCTGGTGGACAGATTGGTGCCTCACCTTCATAAAATGGCCGACGTGGACCAGGAGGCCCATCCTCACAACAAGAACGCGGGAAAGGTACTTCTTTTCGTCATGGCCATCGCCATCCATAACCTCCCGGAGGGCATCGCCGCGGGTGTAGGCTTTGGATCCGGCAACACCGCCGAGGCGCTCCTCATCGCGGGCGGTATCGCCCTCCAGAACATCCCCGAGGGTATGGTCATCATCGGTCCCATGCTGGCCTCCGGCATCAAGCCCGGCAGAACCTTCGCCATCGCCCTTGGTACAGGTCTTGTGGAAGTGATCGGCACCCTCATCGGATACTTCGCCGTCAGCATCTCCGCCGCCATTCTCCCCTTCGCGTTGGCCTTCGCGGGGGGAACCATGCTCTACATCATCAGCGACGAGATGATCCCCGAGACCCACGCCCACGGCTGTGAGCGGGGCGCGACCTACGCCTTGCTGGTGGGCTTCTGCGTCATGCTCATATCCGATATTCTGCTGGGCTGAGATTCAGAGCAGAAAGATAACCGCCTTCGCTTTCATCGCGAGGGCGGTTTTTTGTCGGTGGGTATTTCGGGATCAGGGAGACGTCAGATCTCGTTGACCTTCAGGCTCAGGGCATGGGGGAGGCAACGGATCTCGATATCAGTGCCGCCGATGGCCTCCTCGCCGTCCAAAGACCAAGAAATATTGTCCTTCAGCCGGATCCTTACCGCGGTGAGATGGTACAACTCGATCAAGGGACAGCTGTCGAAATCCTGGGCCAACAGGGCCGCGCCGATGCGGCTGAGATCGGCAGGGGTCTTGGGGGGATGGACCAGGAGTAGCTCAAAGAGCCCATCCGAGAGGGAAACGCGGTCGGCGGGAAGCTTGACCAGACCTGCGGCCGAGGTGGTATTGGTGATGGCTCCGAAGACGTAATCTCCCTCGATCAAGGAGCCGTCCGCAAGCTCAAAGCGGGCGTGCCGCGGTTGGATATTGGCTATATCCTTGATTCCCTCCACGAGGTAGGCCACGTGGCCGAACAGGTTCTTGGCGGTCTGGGAGGTGGAGTAGGAGGCGGCGGTGAAGATGCCAAAGGAGGCGATATAGGTGAAATACCGAGGGGGGTGGCTCTTTTCGCCCAAGGGGCGGAAGTGACCCACGTCGATAGGGCTTTCGTTGTAGGAGACGGCCGTACGGGAAGCCCCCCGCAAAGAGGTGGGAAGCCCGATGCTGGCTGCGAAATCATTGGTGCTGCCCGCCGGGATATAGCCCAAAGGAGGCCGCTGCTCAGGGGGGATGGACATAAGTCCCGTAACCGTTTCGTTCAGAGTTCCGTCACCGCCGCAGCAGATGACGGTATCGTAGCCTTCGTCAGCCGAGGCGGCGGCAAGGGTGGCGGCGTGTCCACGGGACATGGTGGGTGTCACGGTAACGCGGCGGGCGAGATCAGGTTCACCGCCCAGGGTGGCGGTGGTCAGATCCCCGAAGGTAATGGCGCTCGCGGGGCGGACCGGGGTCCCTACGGTATTGGCCAGCATACGGGCCATGGGCTCGGAGGGATCCTTGCGGTACAGCTCGTCCAGCATTTCGAAGAGACCCGTCTTGGTCTTCATGCGACCCGAAACGGGATTGACGATCAGGAGAATGTTCTTTGGCTTCATAATGGTTTACCTGTGTGAGATGAGGATACCCCCGATAGAGTGCGCACTATCTCCCCGGCCATGATCAGACCCATGGCGGAGGGGGTAAAGGAGATACTGGCGGGGGCGGGACGGCCATCATCCCCCGTGACGAGGGAGCTTTGGGGCGGTTCGTCGGACCATACGCAGAGGAGCTTTGAAACCCCTCGCTTCTTCAGCTCGCGCCGCATAACGCGGGCGAGAGGATCGGTTTCGGTCTTGGAAATATCGCTGATGCGGAAGCGCTCGGGATAGAGCTTGTTGCCCGCGCCCATGGCCGATATCAAGGGAACACCCGCGGCCTGACAGCGCACCGCGAGCTCCAGCTTAGCGGCAACCGTGTCCACGCAATCTGCCACGTAATCGTAGCGGGACAGGGGAAATTCATGGGCGTTTTCGGGGAGATAGAAGGCTACCGTGGCCTCCACCTGACAGAAGGGATTGATATCCAGGATACGCTCAGCCATGACCTCCACCTTAGGGCGGCAAACGGTGGAATGGAGGGCGACCGCCTGGCGGTTGATATTGGAAAGGGAAACCGTGTCACGGTCGATGAGGTGGATATGACCCACGCCCGCGCGGGCCAGGGCCTCGGCCAGATGGCCGCCCACGCCGCCGATGCCGAAGACCGCCACCGATGCCGCGGTCAAACGCTCCATTCCCGCCTCTCCCACGAGGGCGGCGGTACGGCTATGCTCCGCTCCAAATCCTGTTGTCATGGACACTCCTGTTCCGAAGTATCCATAGGATACTCCTATTTTATGAATTCTGTATGTATTTTACCACAAATTCCTCAAAAAAGCAAGACTTTGACTATGATATTCCAAGAAAAGAATTCTCGGAAATGAAAACCTGGGCAAGAATCTCGTCCCGGGAGAAGAATCCGAGGGAAAACGTATCATGAACACGCCGAAACGAAAAAAGCTCACCGACACCCGAGGGCATCGGTGAGCTTGCTTACCGTTTCAAAGCGGCAGGATCCCGATCAATCGAAATCCTCCATGTCCTCGATCAGCATCTTGATGCTTCTCTCGATGGACTGCTTGAAGCGCTTGTTCTGAGAGGAAACAGACTTACCGCCGGTGGGCAGGAGGCAGGCGGCCAGGCTGCCGAAGGCGTTGCTGCCCCACTGATAGTAGTAGGCCAGGTCGCACACACGGGAAGAGAGGATCTTGTCGATCATGGGGCCGGACTGCTCGTCCTTAGCGCCCTTGGTCTTCAGGTTGATCTCGTAGTACTGCTCGGTCAGGGTATCCACAGAGTGGTAAGCCATAGCCTCGATCATGGAGTTGACCATGATCAGGTCGTCGCCGCTGACGCTTCTGGGGATGGAGACGCAGGAAGCGGTGAAGTGCATCATGGAGTAGTAGTCAGCCTGCTCCTGGTTGTACTTGGGATAGGGCAGAATACCGAAGTCAGCCTCAAAGCCGCGCAGACGGGTTACGCACTGCATGACCTCGCCCATGAACAGGGCGTGACCCTCACCGAAGGTCTTCTGGCCGCACTCGTACATGGTGATGCCGCCGGAGTTGACGGTGGCGTTCATGTCGATGGTGTGATCCTTGGAGAAGAGAAGCTTACCCTTATCGGCGATGTTCTGGGCCAGCTCAACGTCCAGCTCATAGATGGGAGCATCGGTCTCATCCTTGGTGCACATGGTGACGCCGCCGCCGAACAGCACGCAGTAGGGAACGTCACCGGTGTAGGCGAAGCCGGCGATGTCGCTGTCATAGGTGAGCTTGCCGTCACCGTTCTTGTCCTGAACGGCCTGCTGCTCGAACTCGTAGAAGGTATCCATGGTCCAGGTGCCATTCTCGACCAGAGCGTAGAGGTCGGGGATCTGGCAATCCACAACGATCTGCTTGTTGAACAGGATGCAGAAGGTTGCGTCGTTGTCCGAGGTCAGAAGATCGCCGGTAGCGAAATACAGGCGGCCGTCAATAGACATACCCTCAGCCATGTTGTTGTCCCACCAGGGCTTCTCGAAATCCATGAACTCAACGTCATCGGAATTCAGATTCCACAGGTAACCGTTGGTAGCGAAGCCGGCAGAGCCGGAGGTGTTGGTCACGACGGCCATGAAGTCGCCGGTAGGAGCGGAAACCTCGTTGGTCAGGGTACCGTGATGCTCACTGGTGACCTTCTTCAGCTCGGTGATGGTAACACCGTAGTTCTGCAGAATACGGTCGTTTCTCTCGAAAACGGCGTTACTGATGTTGTCAGACTCGGTGGTCTGATTATCGGCGAAGATCTCAAGAGTACTCCACTCGGACTCGTCACGGGTCAGGAAGCAAAGCTCTTTGCCGTCGAAGCGGGTGTCGGGAACGTCCAGGGTCTCACGGGTCTCCTCTTCTTGGTTGGTGCCTGCCTGGGTCTGGGCCTGAGTTTCGGAGCTGGGCTCATTGGTCGTACCGCAAGAAGCCAGGGTCGCGAGCAGCATCAGAGACGCCAGAAGCACGCAAAGGGTTTTCTTCAGCATAATATCCTCCAAACAGTATTTGACCGCGTACGGTCATATTTACCTTATTATATCATACTTTCCTCAGAATTGCAATAGACTTTTTGAAAAAATAATCAGAAGAAAGAAAAAAAGCGGCAGACCGAAGCCTGCCGCGAAAAATATGTCAGAGACGGATAAAGGATTCCCGCTCGGCGCCCACGGAAACGTAGGAAATGTGGCATCCGACCAGATGCTCGATGTACTTGACGTAGGTCAACGCGCCCACGGGAAGATCGGCGGGATTACGGCATTCGGAGATGTCGGTCTTCCAGCCTTCCACATACTCGATGACAGGCTTGGCTCGCTCCAGATCAGCTCCAACGGGGAAGTGCTTGGTGCGGATACCGTCGATCTCGTAAGCCACGCAGACCGGGATGGAATCCAGATAGGACAGGGTATCCAGCTTGGTCAGCGCCAGCTCGCTTGCGCCCTGCAGCTCTACACCGTAGCGGGAGGCAACGGCGTCAAAGGCACCGATGCGATGGACGTGACTGATCTTCTCGGCGGCCTCGTTACCGGTCTCCATGAGATGGTCTGCGTCCTCACCGAAGAGCTCCGAGACAAAGGGACCGTCGCCCACCATAGAGGAGAAGGATTTCAGCACACCCACGGTATGGTCCAGCTTCAGGCCGGGCACACCGCCGCCTACGGTGGCGTAGGCCGCCAGGGTAGAGGCGGAGCAGGTGTAAGGGTACACGCCGAACTCCACGTCACGGAGGGCACCCTGAGGGGCCTCAAAGAGGATGTTCATGCCCTGTGCGGCAGCCTCGCTCAGATAGATGCCTGTGTCGCAGATATAGTCACGGAACACCTCACCGTAGCGGAGGGCGTAGGACGCTACCTCATCCACGGTGACGGGCTCGCCACCGTATACGCCGCGGATGACGGCATTCTTGTAGCTCAGTACCTTTTCCAGGCGGGCGCGGAGGTAATCGGGGTGGAGCAGATCCCCCATGCGGAGAGCGAGATTCAAGGCTCTGTCGCCGTATACGGCGGAAACACCGCAGGAGCGGCGGGCGTCGGTACCCTGTCGCTTCAGCTCGTACTGCTCGGTGGCGATGTGGTAGGGAAGGATCACGGGGGCACGGTCAGAGATTTTCAAGCGGTCGGGGGAGACGAGAATGCCACGCTCCAGCAGGGATGCGATCTCGGACTCCAGATGAGCGGGGTCAATAGCCATGCCGTTGCCCATGACGCAGACAACGTCGGGGCGGAGGATACCGGCGGGAAGAAGATTCAGAACAAAGCGGCCCTGTTCGGTAACGATGGTGTGCTCCGAGCTGTGGTCGCCCTGGTAACGGACAACGATCTGCTGGTCGCCGGAGAGCAGGTCCACCATACGGCCCTTGCCCTCGTCGCCCCAGTTGATACCAACGATAGCGGTTAACATGTTGATTTGGAATTCCTTTCGGGTTGGATGCTTACTCGGCGGTGATCTCGCCGGTGGGAGCGGGATTTGCGGGGACGGTGTCCTCGGGGAGAACGGGAGCCTCGGGGGCGGGAAGGGCGGGAGCTCTGTGAGAGATCACGGCATCGGCCTCTCCCTTGATGAAGGCGCGGGTGATGGTGACGGTCTCGGCCAGCTCATCAGAGGGCAGCTCGTACATGAGCTTCATCATGAACTGCTCCATGATGGCGCGAAGGCCTCGGGCACCCGTGTTGCGGGCGAGAGCCTCCTCGGCGATGGCCTCCAGAGCATCGTCCTCGAAGACCAGACGGACGTGGTCCAGCCCGAAGAGCTTCATATACTGTTTGATGACGGCGTTCTTGGGCTCGGAGAGAATGCGGATGAGGGCGTCGCGGTCCAGGTCGTTCAGGGTGACGATAACGGGCAGACGGCCTACCAGCTCGGGGATGAGACCGAATTTGACGATATCGTGGGGGACAACGTCCTTGAATACGCCGCTTTGGACCCGCTCGGATTTGGTGCGGATGGAGCCACCGAAGCCAACGGTGGTACCGCCCTCACGCTTTTCGATGATCTGAGACAGACCGTCAAAGGCGCCGCCGCAGATGAAGAGGATATTCTCGGTATTGATGTGCAGAAACTCCTGATTGGGGTGCTTGCGGCCGCCCTGAGGAGGCACGTTGGCCGTGGTACCCTCCAGGATCTTCAGAAGAGCCTGCTGAACGCCCTCGCCCGACACGTCGCGGGTGATGGAACGATTCTCGCTCTTGCGGGCGATCTTGTCGATCTCGTCAATATAGATAATGCCTCGCTCGGCCAGCTCGATATCAAAGTCGGCAGCCTGGATCAGACGTAGGAGGATATTCTCCACGTCCTCGCCCACGTAGCCGGCTTCGGTGAGGGTAGTGGCATCAGCGATGGCGAAGGGGACCTGCAGGGTCTTGGCCAGGGTTTGGGCCAGGTAGGTCTTACCAACGCCCGTGGGACCCAGGAGAAGCACGTTGGACTTCTGGATATCCACCTCGCGGAGGGCCTCCATGTAGTCCTCGGCGGGATCGTTGTCGGTCTTCTTTTTGCCCTTCCTCTTGGGGGTCTTGGTGAGGATTCGCTTGTAGTGGTTGTAGACCGCTACCGAGAGCGCCACCTTGGCCTCGTCCTGGCCAATGACGTACTCGTCCAGAGCCTCCTTGATCTGCTTGGGGCGGGGAAGAGTCGCCAGGCTCAGCTCACCGAAGTTGGCCGAGCCGCTATGCGTGTTACCCATAGCCTCGTCGATGAGATCCGAGCAGGCATCCACGCAGTAGTCGCAAATATACGCGCCCGTGGAGGAGGGGATGAGGAAGTTGACCTGGTTCTCGTTGCGGCCGCAGAAGGAGCAGAAATGGAGATTCTGATTCTTACCGCCGCCGCGACTGGTTGTATTGGACATGATAGGGCTTCCTTTCGTGGAATTAGTCGCGGTGGGTGTAGATCTTGTCGATCAGACCGTACTCCAGAGCCTGCTGGGCGGTCATGAAGTTATCGCGGTCAGTGTCGCGCTCGATCTGCTCGATGGTCTTACCGGTATTCTCGGCCAGGATCTTGTTGAGCATATCTCTCGTACGGAGGATGAGGTCGGCACGGATCTTGATATCCGAGGCCTGACCCTGGGCGCCGCCCAGAGGCTGGTGGATCATGATCTCGCTGTGGGGCAGGGCGATCCGCTTGCCCTTGGCGCCTGCGGAGAGCAGGAAGGCGCCCATGGAGGCGGCCTTCCCGATGCAGATGGTGGCCACGTCCCACTTGATGAAGTTCATAGTGTCGTAGATGGCCATACCCGCGGTGACGGATCCGCCGGGGCTGTTGATATAGAAGGAAATATCCTTGTCGGGATCCTGTGCCTCCAGGAAAAGGAGCTGGGCAACCACCAGGGAGGCGGTGGCGTCGTTGACCTCATCCGACAGAAAAATGATGCGGTCGTTGAGCAGACGGGAGTAGATATCGTAGGCGCGCTCGCCGCGGCCGGTCTGCTCGACCACGGTGGGAACGAGGTAAGACCGGGGCATACCCGTGTTGTACAGATCATTCATCATGTTGGTTACCTCACATTCTTTTAGTTTCATTGTATGGAGCATACCTGTATTCTGCCCCATAAAGCGGGAAAAAATCAAAAGGGGACGGAAACCCCGAGTGATTTTGAAAAGTATGCCGCGGCCGGCTCTGGGCTGACCGCGGCAAGCGTTTTTGCGGAAGGGAATCTCCGCGGTTGGTTGATTACTCGGCAGTAGCGGGAGCCACGGTGTTGGCCTTGACCAGCTCCATAGCAGCCTTGACGCGGAGATCCTCAGCGACGGACTCGGCGGGGATCATGCCCTTGACCTGCTCGGCCTCCATCTGGTAATCCTCGGCCAAGCGGGTGTACTCGGCCTCGATCTCCTCCTCGGTTGCGGTCAGGTTCTCCAGGTCAGCGATCTTCTCCAGGGCCAGACGGGTCTTGACGAAGGACTCGGCCTGAGGACGCATCTGCTCGCGCATAGCCTCCAGGGTCATGCCGGTGTACTTGAAGTAGGTGTTCAGATCCAGACCCTGCATACGGAGACGGTTGTCGTAGTCGCGGAGCAGGTTCTCGCACTCGGCCTCGTACATAGCCTCGGGGATCTCCTCACCGGCCAGCTTCTCGTTGAGAGCCTTGACGATGGTCTCCTCGTAGACGGACTCGGCGGCGGACTCGTGGCGCTTCAGGATCTTGGCCTCCACGTCAGCGCGGTACTCGGCGAAGGTGTCGAACTCGGAGACGTCCTTGGCGAAGTCGTCGTCCAGCTCGGGCAGCTCGATGTGGGTGATGGCCTTCAGGGTGACCTTGAAGGTAGCGGCCTTACCGGCAAGCTCCTTGGCGTGGTACTCCTCGGGGAAGGTGACGTTGACGTCGAAGCTCTCACCGATCTTGTGACCGACGATCTGCTCCTCAAAGCCGGGGATGAAGGAGCCGGAGCCCAGCTTCAGATTGTAGTCCTCGCCCTTGCCGCCCTCGAAAGCGACGCCGTCCACGAAGCCCTCGAAGTCGATCTTGGTGGAGTCACCATTCTCGGCAGGGGTCTCGTCGGTGATCTCGGTCTCGCGGCTGTTGCGCTCGCGGATGATCTTGATCTCGTTGTCGATCTCAACGTCGGTTGCGGGATCCACGACCTTGGCGGCCTCAATGCCCTTGTAGCCCTCGATCTCCACGGCGGGCTTCACGGGAACGGTAGCGGTGAAGACGATACCGTTGTCGTCAATGCTGGTGATATCGAACTCGGCGCGGCCCACGGGCTTGACACCGGACTCGTTCAGTGCTGCCTCGTAGGCGTCGGGAAGCAGCTCGTTAGCGGCATCCTCCCAGAAAATACCCTTACCGTACATACGCTCGATGACGGAACGGGGGGCCTTGCCCTTACGGAAGCTGGGGACGTTGATCTTGCCCACCTGCTGACGGTAAACCTTGCTGACGGCCTTGTCGAAGGTCTCCTTATCCACGGAGAACTCCAGGATCATTGCGCTCTTCTCGGCCTTTTCTGCTTTGATCAGACTCATGTTTGATGATTCCTTTCTTTTGTTGAGGGGTGGATGATCCCAATTGGACATACTGCCCCCATTTACATTCACAGTATATTTTATCTGTTTTTTGTAATTTTGTCAAGAGTTTTTACGAATTTTCCCATTTCGTCGCGTGACGAAAGTCACATAGGAAGCGATGGTACTTTTGTGCAAATATCACAAATACGGGAGAGGGATTCAGCTTTCAACCGCGGGGAGGCGGTAGAGGGTGAAATCCATGGCGTCGGAGGAGATCAGGCGCATGGGGATGCCCTCGAAGCCGAACTCCTTGGGGGCGTTGTACATACCGTGGATATGCCCGAAATAGCAGGGAGGATCGCCGTATTCGTGGAGGGTGTCCACGAAGGGGCGGCAGATGAAATCCAGCCAGACGGGAGGGAAGTGGAGAAACACCGAAACGGGGGGCGTAAAGCCTTTCTGATCCTCGCATTCCTTTTGCAGGGCAACGGCACTGTCCAGGGAGAGCCTCAGACGGATGACCTCGCGGTTGATGATCTTCTCATAATCCACCGATCCGACCGTCACCTGTTGGCGCTCCTCCAGAAACCACCCGCGGGTACCGCAGAGGACTTGGTTTTCCACCAAATAGGCGTTATTGTTGAGGATCTTCACCGATTCGATATGATTCTCCTCAAAAAAAGCGTTCATTTTGGCGCCCGTGTTCCACCAGAAATCGTGGTTGCCCTTGCCAATGAGCTTGGTGCCGGGGAGGGACTCGATGAACCTGAAATCGGGCAAGGCCTCCTCCAGCTTCATGGCCCAGGAAATGTCCCCGGGGATGACCACGGTGTCCGCGGGAGTGACCACGGCCTCCCAGTTTTTGCGGATCTTTTCGGTGTAGCCCAGCCAGCGCTTGCCGAATTTTTCCATGGATTTGTTGGTGGACTGATTGGTGGAAAGATGGAGATCTCCCATAACGAAGATAGACACGGCGTGGGCTCCTTTCAAAGAATTCCGCATTAAGCGATCGTAAAATGCTTCAAATTTGGGTTTAGCGAACTGTTTGACGGATGGGAAATGCATTTTTGGGGTAACGGGCGACCACATAGGGTCGCCCCTACAAACCGCCTTATAATAATTTAAAACCCGAAAAGTTATTGTCAAACAAAGAAATACGCCTGTAGGGGCGGCCCTG
>JAZNJA010000077.1:0-10982 GCA_045577755.1 Eubacteriales bacterium | reverse complement strand
CGAAACCCTTTTTGCAAAAAGGGTTTCGTGCGGGGGTCAGGGGCAGAGCCCCTCGTTCCTCACGCAAAGGTGGACAGGAACACGCCTGCGGCGACGGCAGAGCCGATAACACCGGCCACGTTGGGACCCATGGCGTGCATGAGGAGGAAGTTGGTGGGGTCGTACTTCTGACCCACGGTCTGGGACACGCGGGCGGCCATAGGCACGGCGGAGACGCCCGCGGAGCCGATGAGGGGGTTGATGGTACCGCCGCAGAGCTTGTTCATGATCTTGGCGGTGATCAGACCTCCGCAGGTAGAGACCACGAAGGCGGCCAGACCGCAGAAGATGATGAGGATGGTCTCAAGTCTCAGGAAGTTGGCGGCGGAGGCGGTGGCGCCCACCGAGATGCCCAGGAAGATGGTGACGATGTTCATCAGCTCGTTCTGGGCGGTCTTGGAGAGGCGGTCGGTGACGCCGCAGACGTTCAGGAGGTTACCGAACATGAGACAGCCGATGAGGGCCAGGGCGTCGGGGACGATGAGACCCACCACGAAGGTCACCACGATGGGGAACAGGATCTTCTCGGTCTGGGACACGGGCCGTAAGGCGGTCATCTTGATCTTGCGCTCCTTGTCGGTGGTGAGGAGCTTCATGAAGGGGGGCTGGATCATGGGGATCAAGGCCATGTAGGAGTAGGCCGCGATGGCGATGGCACCCAGGAGAGCGGGAGCCAGGGTCTTGGTCACCAGGATGGCGGTAGGACCGTCGGCACCGCCGATGATACCGATGGCGGCGGCCTCGTTGGGGTCGAACACGCCCGAGACCAGAGCGAAGGCAAAGGCCACGAAAACGCCCAGCTGGGCGCCCGCGCCGATGAGCAGGGACTTGGGGTTGGATATCAGGGGGGTGAAGTCGGTCATAGCGCCGATACCCACGAAGATCAGACAGGGGTAGATACCCAGCTTGACGCCCAGGTAGAGGAGGTCAAGGAAGCCGCCGTGGTGGAGGATGAAGCCGAAGTCGATGTTGTCGGCGATGAAGTAGTCCAGATGGAACAGGTTCGCGCCGGGGAGATTGGTCAGCAGCATACCGATGGCGATGGGGAGGAGGAGCAGAGGCTCGAATTTCTTGACGATAGCGAGGTACACCAGGATGCCCACGATGACGTACATGACCAGAAGCTGCCATGCGGTGGGGTTAAAGGCCCAGCCCGCGTCGGCCAGGTCGAAGAGGCCTTGCCCCTCGCCGGTCTCGCAGAACAGCACCTTCCAGATACCCGTGCCCGTCAGAAAGTTCAATAGGCTTTGGATCAGATCGGACATGGATAAACCTTCCTTTCAAGTAATTTTGTTTGATAAGAAAGGCTTATCAGTTCAGAGTCAGGAGGACCTCATCGGTCTTGACGCTGTCGCCGCTCTTGACGTTGACCGAGGCCACGGTGCCGTCGGCGGGGGCGGGGACGTCGTTCTCCATCTTCAGCGCCTCGATGACGCAGACGGGAGAGCCCTTGGTGACCTTGTCGCCGGGCTTGACCAGGACCTTCATGACGGTACCCTGGAGGGGGGCCTTGACGGCCACGGCACCGGCGGGGCCTGCGGGAGCGGCGGCAGGAGCGGGAGCAGCGGCGGGAGCGGGTGCGGCCACGGGGGCGGCGGGAGCGGGAGCTGCCACGGGAGCGGCAGGGGCAACGGGAGCGGCGGTACCGCCGATCTCCTCCACAGTTACGTCGTATGCGACACCGTTAACGGTTACGGAAAATCTTTTCATGATATTGATTCCTTTCAAATTTCAAGTGTTAGTGGTTCCAGGAGGTCTTGCCGTTCTTCTTTTTGAAGGAAACGACGCGGAAGCCTCCGGCGAACTGGGAGGTAAGGGCGGGGTCGGAGTCGATATAGGCGGCCACGGCGGCGGTGATGGCGGCTACCAGAGCGCCGTCATCGGCGGGAGCGGGAGCGGCCACGGGAGCGGGGGCGGGAGCGGGGGCCTGGGCGGGGGCTTCCTCCTTTTTCTCCTGCTTGTTAGGATCTTTATAGAAGACCTTCTTGAAGATGAGCAGCACCATCCACAGGATGGCCAGGACCAGGAACACCATGCCCACGCCCTGGACGATCATGAGACCGGCCATGCTGAGGCGGGCGGGAGAGAAGGCTCCACCCAGATCCTCCTCGACCTCGGCAGACTCCACGGGAGCCATGTACTTCTCGGAGAGGGCGATGAAGCCCAGATCCTTCATGTTCAGGTCCATGCTTTCGGTGGTATAGGTATCCAGCGCCAGGAACAAGGAATTGAGGAGGACCCGTGCTTGATTGCGGTGGGTCAGCTCGGTGGCAATATCGATGTTCACGGTTTCTTCAAAGGTGACGTAATCCTCACCCGTATAGTGGGTGAGCAGGACGGTAGACTCGGCACTCATGACTGTCTGGGCGGTGGAGGCGTTGAGGACCTCGTAGTGAAGCTCGGCCTTCTCGGTGCTTCCCGTCATGAAGAGGGAGACCTGGTAGACGGTACCGTTGCTCTTGTTGATGGCATATCCCACCAGCACTACGGTCTCGTTGCCCTCCGCGTCGGTCAGGACGGCTACGGCGGCGGAGTTAAGCCCCACCTTTGCGGCGTCCAGCAGAACGGTATGCTCGTCACCGCCCGCGATCTTGACGTGGTCACGCAGCAGGGTGTAGCCCGAGATGCTCTCCAGGCTACAGGAGGTAGCTGTCAGCAGCAGGGTGACCAGCATCAGCGCCGCGAGGGTCAGACTGATGATTTTTTTCATGAAGCGACCTCCTTACAGCGTGGGCACGCCGTGCTTGCGGTCGGGGGTGGTGTCGGCCTTCTCGGCCAGCATATAGAGGGCGGAGGACAGGCGGGCACGGAGCTCGGCGGCGGGGACGATATCGTCGATATCCCCCGACTCGGCGGCGGCCACGGGAGAGGCCACGGTTTCCATCCACTCGGCCTCCACAGCCTCACGGGGCTTGTCCGCGGTGATGCGGTCGTTCATCAGGAAGGCCACGGCCTGCGCGGGGGGCAGCACCGAGATGACGGCCTCGGGAAGGGCCAGAGCCAGGTCAGCACCCAGGGCATGGGATCCCATGAGGGTGAAGGCGGCACCGTAGGCCTTGCCCACCACCACGGTCACCTTCGCGGTGGTCGCGGTGACGTAGGACTTTGCCAGCTTGCCGAACACGTGGGTAGGCTCGCGGACAGCCGAGAGATCCACGCCCTCGGCATCCACCAGGGTCACCACGGGAATGGAGAAGCTATCGCAGAAGGAAACGAAGCGGGCAGCCTTGCGGGCACCCTTGGGGGTGAGCTTACCGCCGTTGACATTGGCGTCGTTGGCGATGACACCGCAGACGCGGCCGCCGATGGCGCAGAGGGCGGTGGTCAGCTCGGGGGCAAAGGTCTCGTTGAGGTCGATGATCTGCCCGTTGTCGGCCAGGGTCTTGACCAGGGCCGGACCCGTCAGCCCGTCGATGGCAACGGGGCGGGCAGGATCGTCGGTGGGTTCCACGTCGGATACGTCGCGGTTATTACGGGGCAGAAGGGTGATGAGCGCGCGGACGGCGGAGACGGCGGATGTCTCATCCTCGGCGTTGATGGCGGTCAGGCCGCAGCTTTCAGCGTAGGCGGTCTTGTCCTCACCCTTGAGAGAGGCGCTGTGGAAGGCGATCTCCGAAACCGACTTGACGGTCACGGTGACATCCAGCATAGACGCGACCACCGAGGCCATACCGGTGCAGACGCCCGAGATCAGACCGATCTGGGGAATGATGCCCGAGGCGGTAGACACGCACTTCATGACTCTGCCATAGGCGGTCAGGGCGGGGGCGCCGTCGTATACCACAACGCCCGCCGAATCGAACACGGCGATGACGGGAGCGCCTACGCGGAGGGCCTGCTCGTACAGCTTTTCGATCTTATCGGCACCCACCTCGTCCAGGGCACCGGCCTTACGATCGCTGTCCTGCACGAAGGCGAAGGCCAGCTTGCCGCCCACCGAGCCGTAGCCCGTCAGAACGGCGTCATAGGGCTGATCCTCTCCCTTACGGCGAACATACGCGCCCGTTTCCACAAAGGTTCCGGGGTCAAACAGAGCGAGCATCTCGGCGCGCCCCTTGGTCTCTTGCTTTTCAAAACTCAACATTGAACCTCTACCAAATTCCTTTCAGTCAAACGTAGGTTTTTGGGGGCTTTTTCGTTCATTCCTCAGGATGCCCGATTCTTCCCCAATTTACCATAATTATACTACATTTGTTGTAGGGAGTCAACCGAAACGGTGGGATTCGATTTGTAAATAAAGTGTGAATACAAAAAGAACGGCGTGGGAATGGCCGTTCTTTTCAAATTTGGGTTTATCGTTCCGATAAACCCAAGTGAAATGATCCCTGTGGGATCGTGAAATTCGTGCTACGCACGAGTGAAATGCGCCGCAAGCGGCGCGTGAAATTCGCCCTTGCGGGCGAGTTGAGGTGCAGAACCTTCGGTTCTGTCCATTTTAAATTTTAAATGAATAGAAACCCGTAGGGTTTCTTTCCACAACTCGCCCAACGGGCGAATTTCACACGCGCGACGCGCGTATTTCAGGCTCGCTTGCGAGCGATTCACACGCCGTAAGGCGTATTTCACTATTGCAGTTTATCGGTCTCCGACCGATAAACTGCAATTTTAATCTTCTCTTCTCAATATTCTACCAATTTCACCGGCCCCAGAAGTCCCGAGGGGGGGATGGGCATACAGTGGGAGAAGGGGTCTCTGACCTTGCCTACGAGGGTGTTGGCCACTTCAATGGTGATCTTGTTCTCACCCTTCTGCAACAGATAGGAGATGGGGCAAGAATAGGGGGCGGTGATGCGGATACCCGCTTCGGTGCCGTTGATCAGGAATCGTGCGGTCTGGCCTACGCGGCCGAGATCCAGCGCGATGTTGGCGGGGACCTCGTCCTGGCGGAGGGTGAAGGTGTAGCGCATGAGGCCCGAGAAGGAGGGCTTCTCTGTAGCGGAGGTGATATTGACCAGCTTGTCGGTGGTCTTGTAGGGATAGAAGGCGGTGAGATCCTCGGAGTCGGCCAGCTCGACGGTGTAGGTGGGGTGGAGCTCGATGACCTTAACGGGGGCGGAAAGCGTAGGCATGGCAGGACACATCTCGGCGGCGGCAGAGCCGAAGACCAGGATCTCGGACTGACCGGGCAGAAACTCCACGGTGACCCTTCCGTCCTCGGCGGTGTCGGCGTAGATGCCGTTCTCAATGAGGCGGAGGCGGATGAACGGACCGCTCACGGGGAGGGTGAGGGTGGCCTTGGCGGTGCTCACGCTGTCCTCGTTGAAGAGCATGAAGATATCGGCATCGCCGCGCTTGACGTGGTAGTGGCGCAAAAGCGGGCAGTTTCCTTCCACGGTGAGATCGGCCAGACCCAGCTCACGGATGCGGGCGGGGAGGTCGGCAACGGGAACCACTTCGCCGTTCAGTCCCGCGGGGCGTGCGTCGCAGAGGAGTACGGGAACACCCGCGGCGATGAGCTTGTCCACCACGGGGGTCAGGGCGGGGTTCAGCACCTTACCGTAAGGCACCACCAGGGCGCCGTAGTGCTCGCCGTTGACCACCAGCTTGCCGTTCTCGGCGGTAGCGGTCTCCAGGGTCTCCTGGCAGATGATATCGTAGCAGAGATGCTCGTCGAGGAGGGCCTTGGCGGGGACCTGGAGGAACATATAGTCGCCCTTGCTGTTCATCCACTCGCCCTCGGCGTGGTAGAGGATGGCACAGGAGGTAATATGCTCGCCGCCCCAGAGGAGGTGGGAGACCTTATTGGTGTAGCCCATGAGGTGGGTGAAGCCTGCGAACTGAGGATCGTGACCCTCCGCGCCAAAGTGGGGCGGGCAGTCGGGGTCGGGGTAGTCGGGGGAGAAGGCGTGGGGGACGAAGTGGTTGATGCCGCGGACCAGGAGGAAGTCGGAAAGCCACTTCATCATGGTACAGCCCTCGGCCCAGCCGTAGGCACCAAACTCCTCGCACATGGCGCGGCCCTTCATGTGGGGGTACTGGTGGGCCAGGGAGGCTCCCAGCTGACCCAGGACGTAGTGGTAGAAGGCGGGGTCGCTGACGCCTGTTGAGAGGCTGGTGTTGTGGATGTAGTGGGCCATGCCCGGCATGACCTGGTGGAGGACGATGTCGATGCCCGCCATATCCTGGCCCTCCAGGGCGCGGAAGTAGTGGCCTGCGCCCGAGGCCATACGGGCGTGGCAGTTGAAGTCTTCGATGATGTGTCCGATGTACATGACCCCGTGGTCACGGCACCAGTCGCCCAGGAGGTAGCTGAAATTATCGCGGTAGAGGCAGGTGACGGCGTTCATGTAGGCCAGGCGGGTAACGGGGGCGTGGTCGCTCGGGAACCACAGCTCCCCCATGTAGCCCAGGGAGGACTCGCCCATCTCTTCGTCCATCATAGCGGTGACTCGCTCGTTGTAGGGGAGGGCCATACCCACGGTGCCGAGGGGACGCTCGTGACCGCTGGGATCCACGGGGTGACGGGTGGCCATGCTGTTGCCGAAGGAGGGCTCGTCCGAGAAGAAGCCCACGAGGGTATTGCCGAAATACTTGGCGTAGTGCTCGTAGTGAGGCTCGTACACCGCCTCGATCTGGACCTTGCAGGACTCGGGGTTGGTCATGTCGATGTAGTTCCCGCGGGATCCGCGGCGGGACTTGGTGTAGATGAAGATACGGTAGCAGCCCTCGGGGACGTCGAAGTAGGCGTAGCCCTCGGTGATGGTGGGAGTGAGGTCGATGGGGGCTCCCGTGGTGGCCTGTCCCTCGCCTGTGCGCTTGAAGGCGTAGACACCCAGGATCTCGTCGTCGGGGAGGACCTTACTGACCAGAAAGGCGGTGTCGGGGGCGGGGCCCAGGACGTCGATATGCTCCTCGATGATCTCCCACTGGCGGAGATGGGGGTACTTCTTCTCGATCATGCCGTTGGCGTAGCCCGTTGGGAAGCGTTTATCGTCCAGGATCCAGACCTTCATGTCCCGCTTCTCGCACTCGGCGAGGATGATGTCCATATCCGCCCACCAGTCTGGGCCGCAGAAATCGGGGTGGGGGCGGGACTCCACGCAGAGGGCGCGGCATCCGCTGTCGTAGATGCGCTGAACCTGGGCGGGGATGCGGTCGCGGTGGGTGCCGTGCTGCCAGTAGAAGGGCAGGAGATAGTTTTCCTCGCGCCCAAGGATGACGTCTTCAAGGCGGGTATCTTTCATGGGGGGCCTCCTGATGGTGTTTTTTTCATTATACCATATTTAGGGGAGATTGTCAATTGATTTGGGAAATTGGAGTTTAGCGGTGTCAATTAAAGGGTCATCCTGAGCGGAGCCGCTTGCGGCGGAGTCGAAGGATCTCCTTTGCCGACAAGAGATCCTCCGACTCCGGGCTCCGCCCTCCGCTCTGGATGACCACATCAACAACTCACCGACAAACCCAAATTTGAAAGCCACCCTGTCCCGGAGTGGCTTCCCTTCTCATATACAGAGTAATCCCTTCAGCATCCGCACCCAAAGATCAAAAAACCCCAGCTCCTCCACCGTCTCTGTGGCGGTGATGCTCACCTCACCCATGGGCTGACCCTTGCAGGTAAAGGTGATCCTCCCGACCGCCTCCCCCGCGCGGACGGGGGCTTTGACCGACTCGGGGAGGGTGACGGTATGCTCCACAGCTTTGATATCGGCCTTG
The DNA here is from genome assembly GCA_045577755.1 of Eubacteriales bacterium. Classification (GTDB taxonomy): domain Bacteria; phylum Bacillota; class Clostridia; order Oscillospirales; family CAG-272; genus CAMEON01. The sequence continues at coordinate 3,290 of JAZNJA010000077.1, read as the reverse complement.
GGAAGGACGGCGGTGAATTGCGGATAGGACAGTCCCACCTCGTCCACGGTCCCGCCCGTGACGCAGAGAGGGTCCAAGGTACCGCCCTCTGCCTTGAAGAGGCCGTAGGTGGCAAAGCCCCAGTCCAAGAGCTTCTGGGCCTCGGCGTTGCGGATATCCCTGGACTCAGCGCCCATAATGACGCAGATGAGGGTCATGCCCTCTCTTTCGGCGGTGACCGATACGCAGAAGCCCGCCTTTTTGGTGGAGCCTGTCTTGAGGCCGTTACAGCCGCGGTAGAAGCGCACCAGACGGTTGGTGTTGGTCAGCCCGAATGCGCCGCCGCGGATGGTGTCCATCCAGGTGGAGCTGAATTCCAGGATCTCGGGGTGGCGGATCAGCTCACGGGACATGATGGCGATATCTCCCGCCGAGGTGACGTGGTTTTGCGCCGTATCGTCCAGGCCGTTGGTGTTCTCGAAATGGGTGGCGGTCATGCCCAGCTCGGCGGCCCGCTGATTCATGCGCCCCACGAAGGTCTCCTCTGAGCCGTAGGTATGCTCCGCGAGGGCCACGGCTGCGTCGTTGGCCGAGGCGATGACCACGCTCTTGATGAGGTCGCGGGCGGTCATCTTCTCCCCCTCCTTGAGATAGATCTGAGAACCGCCCATGGAGGCGGCGCGGGCAGAGGCGGTGACGGTGTCTTCCCATTGGAGTGTCCCCGCTTCTATACACTCCATGACGAGGAGGAGCGTCATGATCTTGGTCACCGAGGCGGGGGGCATGGCCTCAGTGGGGTTATACTCGTACAGAACCTTTCCGGTAGAGGCCTCCATCAATACCGCGCTTTTGCAGGTCATTTCTGGTGCTCCCGTTCCCGACGGCGGTCTGCTCTCCTCTCCCCAAACGGTCATCGATAAGAAAACAGCGACGAGCAAGAAGGAAAGCGCCGCGGACAGGGCTTTTTTGAATGATCTCATTGGTTTCATGGGACACCGCCTTTCTTTTTTGATACTGTATGCGGTCAGGGCGGCAAATATGAAAGCTCCCCCACGATTCGGTGAGGGAGCTTTCTTCGGATGGCGTTTATGATTGGGGAATGGGTCAATCGGTCACGGTGACGTTGGTCAGCACCATGTTATGGTCGGTGGTACCGTCGGATTGGGTGTCCAGGGTGCGGGTGTTTTGGGTGGCGTAGGAGCCGCGGTAGAGGATGTGGTCGATGGAGCGGTCGGCGTAGGTGACGAGGCCGTTGTGGGCGCGCTTACTATCGGGCAGAAAGCGGGCCACCTTCTCGGGGGAGGTGTTGAAGTCACCGCAGCAGAGGAATCCCTCGGGATGGCGTTCAGCGAAGGCGGACAGGATCTCTCCCAGGCAGAGGAGAGTCTCGGTGTTGGACTCCTCATTCTCCACCGACAGGTGGGTATTGAAGACCGTTACCGCCTTGCCCTCCACGTCCAGGGTGACGTATCCGCAGGAGGTACCCTGGGTGGCCACGGTGACGGGATAGTTGTAGGTACGGCTCTCGGTAATGGGGTAGCGGGACAGGATGGCGGTGCCGTACTCGCCGCCCTGGAAATTTCGGATCTTGATGAAGTAGGCATGCTTCAGGGAGGTAGCGTCCGCCAGGAAGGCGGGCATATCCACCCGATCGGAGCGGGCGGCTCCCCTGTCCACCTCCTGGAGGCAGACCACGTCGGCGCCGCTCTCCTCCAGGTGACGGGCGATGCTTTGCAGATTCTCCCGGGTGTAGCGCCCTGTTTGGAAGTGGGCGGAGCAGATATTGAAGCTGGCAAGGGTGAAGGTCGTCATGGCGGTTTCCTCTCACTTGGCGTTCTCGCGGGCCTTTTGGATGAAGTCGCGGTAGAAGTAAGCGGACTTCTTCCACTTGGTCTCCCCCGTGGCGAAGTCGGTCCGGGCGATACCGAACTTGAAGTTGTAGGCGGCGGACCACTCGAAGTTGTCCATGAGGCTCCAGAGGTAGTAGCCGCGGACGTCGAAGCCCTCGTCGATGGCCTTCTCCAGCCACTCAAGGAAGCCCGCCACGTAGCGGATACGGTCGTTGTCCGCCACGATGCCGTCGGGGCCTACAGGCTCGGTGCCCTCGAAGTAGGTGCCGTTCTCGGTGATGTAAATGGGGCACTTGATATCATAGAGATCGTGGAGGAGGTGGATGGCGTCGTAGACTGCCTTGGGGTAGTACTCGGTGCGGTTATTGAGAAAATTACCGCCCTGGGAGAAGTCCATCCGGGCCTGCTCGCTGACCGTGACGGGTACGCGGTTGTAGACGTTGAGGCCGAAAAAGTCCAGGGGTTGGCCCGTCAGCTCAAAGTCGTGCGGCTCCATCTTCATGAGGGTGCCTTCCTTCTCCAGATGCTCCAGAATGTAGTCGCTGTAGCGGCCCGCCAGGATAGGGTCTGTGTAGAACTTCCAGTTGCGCTCGTCCTGGTCGATCATGAGGGCGATATCCTCGGGGGAATCCGTGAGGGCGTGGCGCTTCCAGATATCGATGACCACGCCGATCCCGGAATCCTTGGGGTTCACGGCGCGGAAGGCCTCCACGCCCTTACCGTGGGCCACCAGGATATTGTGGCGGGCCTGGTTGCCCCAGGACTCGTTATAGTAGCCGGGGGCGAAGCCGCCGTGGGCGTACCCGACGTAGGTGGCGATGGGCTCATTGACGGTGGACCACAGGGGGACCACGTCACCGAAGGCGGAAAACATCTTGTGGGCGTACTCCCCGAACCACTCGATGGAGTCGCGGTTGACCCAGCCGCCGCGGTCCTCCAGCACCTGGGGGAGATCCCAGTGGTAGAGGGTGACGTTGGGGGTGATGCCGTTCTCGCCCAGGGCGTCAATGACCCGCTTGTAGTAGTCCATGCCCTTGTCATTGAGCTGTCCTACACCGTTTGGCAGAACTCTCGACCAGGAGATGGAGAAGCGGTAGGAGTTGACCCCCAAAGCCTTCATGGAGGCGAGGTCGCGGTCGAATTTGTGGTAGCTGTCACAGGCGATGGTGGGGAGGTCGCCGCCATGGGTCTTACCGGGCTTGGCGGCGAAGGTATCCCAGATGGAGGCTGTGCGGCCGTCCTCAAAGGCGCCGCCCTCGATCTGGCCCGCGCTGGTGGCGGTACCCCACAGGAAATTCTTGGGAAATGGCATATTGGATCTCCTTTCGGTTGTGTTCAGTCTGAATGTTGGATCATTGGGTGAAATTTGGGTTTGTTGGTGAGGTGACCGAGTCCTTTGCCTTCTCCAGCGGAGAAGGGGGACCGCGAAGCGGTGGATGAGGAGAGCATTTGTAACCTAAC
>JAZNJA010000076.1:0-8812 GCA_045577755.1 Eubacteriales bacterium | reverse complement strand
TTGTTGTATAATTACCTCGCTTTCTTGTAGATTTTTTGTAGCAATTAAATTATACAACAAAGCAAGCGGTTGTTCAAGCCCTTTCGGGTTTGAACAACCGCTTTTTTTGATTTTTGGGGGAGTTAATGACTCAGCCCCTTTCTGATTGCAAAGCTGAGTCGGAAAACGGAGCCTTAGTCCCGATTGATATCACATTCAATGACTCCCGCGGCGGCCTTCTCTTGGTGGAACTCGTGCTTTCCCGCCAGAGCCTCGGTCTTGACGGCAAAGGACTTGCGGGCCAGGGTCAGGGCGGTGTCGGTGTCCGCGCCGCAGAGGCCGAAGACCATGCGGAAGGCGTGGGGGCGCAGCTCGTACTGCTCCTCGGGATTGGGGCCGCAGGAGTGACTGCCCAGTCCCCGCATTTTGTAGTCGATGTAGAGATACTTCTCGGGGGTGCGGATCAGCTCGTTTCTGTGGCGTGCCTCCTCCAGATTCCGCAGGGTGAAGTCATGGCAGGAGAAGTCGAATTTGTCCGCGCCGATAACGGTGAAGGTCTTATCCCCGCCCATGACCGACACGAAGCGGGTCTCGGTGCGGGTACCGCACTCCTGAGGCACGTCGTATTGGAAGTTCATGGCCTCAATAGGCAGAGAATACAGACCGATCGGGCAATGTGCCTTGCGGTCGCAGTAGTTCTCGTCCTCGCCGCGGCCGTACCAAGTGGCGTTGGTATAGTCGGAAGCCAGCTTGAAGTACACGCCCACCCGGGGAAGCACCTCGGGAACGCTTCCGTAGGGCGCGCCCTCGTACTCCACCAGTACCAGTCCGTCGGCGTAGACGCGGTAGGTCAGGGTGACCTCATAGCCCACGTTGCGGGAGACGGGCAGGATCTTACCCATTACGGTGATGCGGACGCAGGTGTCCTCACAGGTATGATCGGCGGTGCGGGCATGGAATTTCCAATGCCTCAGGAAGGCACCGCCCCAATGGCCGATCCAGCGGGCGGAGAAGTTGACGATGCCATCGTTGTCGGTGGGGGCGCGGTAGAAGTTCAGGGTCATGGGGGCATCCAGAAGCACCTTGCCGTCCCGCTCGTAGTAGGACAGAAGACCCTTTGCGATTTTCACGGTGAAGGTTTCGGAGGTGACGGTGAAGTCGGTTCCCTTTTGCTCCACGGCGGCGGTGGACTGGCTCTCTCTGTAGCTTTCCGCGGGGACAGAGCCGAGGCAAACCTGCTTCACACCGATCTCAAAGCCCTTTTCATCATAGAAACACAAAGTGGCATAGTAGGACGCGCCGGGAGTGTGGGCGGGGAGGTCGGTGGGGATATCCAGAACGGCGGTCTCGTAGGGCTTCACGGCGGGGAGCATGGACTCACCCGACTCCAGGACCTTGTAGTCCTCGGTGATCTCCCAAACCATGCGAACGTAGTCCAGGGGACGGAAATCGTTGGTGTTCATGACGGTGATCTTACCGTTCCTCATCTTGACGTAGCAGGGGGACTGGACGTTCTTGCAGTCTCTCAGGGAGGGCTTGGGGGTGCCGTCCGAGAGGCAGTAGCCGTCCATGGAGAAGTTGGACCAATGGTTGTAGTCCTCGAAGTCACCGCCGTACTTGTAGAAGGGAGTGCCGTTCTCATCCTCGGCGTAGAAGCCGTGGTTCTTGAACTCCCAGGTGTAGCCACCGATGACGTGGCGGTTAAAGTACACGTAATCCCACGTGTCCTCCATGAGTCCGGGGCTGTTGCCCATGGCGTGGCCGTACTCCAAGAGGACAACGGGCTTCCCTGCCTCGGGAAAACTCATGAGGGATTCCATGTTCATGTAGCCGTTCATGCGGAAATCGCTGACCTTGGGATCCTTCCAGTCCTCCACGGTATGGAACACGGGGAACCGACCGCCCGTCCGCTCGCGGATATAGGCGGCACCCTCGCGGATGTTTTCGCCGTCGCCGTGCTCGTTGCCCATGGAGAAGATGGTGATGCAGGTCTCGTTCTTGTCCCGCTCCACCATGCGGCGGGTGCGGTCCAGAATGGCGTGTCTCCAGTCGGGGTGCTTGGAGAACCAGCCCTGATCTCCCGTACCCGCGTGGGCACCGTGGGTCTCCAGATCGTTTTCGTCCATGACGTAGATGCCCAGCTCGGAGGCCACCTCGTAGAAGGCGGGGTGGTTGGTGTAGTGGGCGCAACGGATGGCGTTGAAGTTATGGTCCTTAAGGAGCTTCAGCTCCCGCTCGATGCGCTCCACCGTGATGGCGCGGCCGTTTTTGGGGTCGTGCTCGTGGCGGTTGATGCCCTTGAGGGTGATGGGGGTGCCGTTGACCAGCAGGCGGTTGCTCTCCACGCGGAGATCGCGGAGGCCGATGTACTTGGTATGGACCTCCACGGCGCAGTCGCCCTCGGTGATGGTGATATACAGCGGGTAGAGGTTGGGCGTTTCGGCGTTCCAGTAGCGGGGGTCGTCCACCGTCACCGTAAACTCCACCGTCTTGGCGGCGGGCTTTGTGAGGGTCTGTCCGTCCAGCTCCACCGTGACCGCGGCGTTGGTGTAGTCGGCATCCCACAGGGTCACCTTGACCGTGACCTCGTTCTTTTGGGTGACGATCTCATAGTCCCACACCGACAGCTGCTCGGTCTGCAGAAGCAGGACGTCGCGGAAGATGCCGCTGGCAAGGAGCATATCCTGATTCTCCAGATAGGTGCCGTCGCAGTAGGTAAAGACCTTGACGCACAGAAGGTTCTCTCCCTCAACAAGGAGGTCGGTCACGTCGTACTCGGTGGGGAGACGGCTTCCCTTGGCAAAGCCCACGTAGGCGCCGTTGAGCCAGACGAAATAAATGGAATCCACACCGCCGAAGTACAGGATGCTCCGAGCGGCTTTTTTCGCGGTGAAACGGCGGCGGTAGTAGCCTACGGGGTTCTCGCAGGAGACGAATGGTGGATCAAAGGGGATGGGGTACTCCACGTTGGGGTAGACGGGGGAGCCGTAGCCCCGATACTGCCACATGGAGGGAACGTCGATGGTATCCCAGCTGCTGTCGTCGTAATCCACCGCGCAAAAATCGGGGATGGTATCCTCGGGGCGGTAGGCAAAGCGGTAGTCGCCGTTCAGGGAGGTGATCCTCTCCGAGTCGGTGTGATTGCGGTAGGTCACGCCCCTGCGGAGAGCGGGGACGAGGGTGGCGCGGGGATCCAGACAGCCCTCCCGCTGATAGGCCGGGTCTTGTATGTACAGCTCCTTATGAGCCAAGGAATAGATCATAGGTATTTCTCCTTTTCTATCGGTCATAGGTCGATGGATAAAATTCCCCCACACTTGCGGGCGGGGGAGCGGCTCCCGTTGAAGGGAGTGAAAGGATCTCAGTCAGCCCTCCCCGTTAAGGGGAAACGGGGAGGGTGGCCTTGAAAGCATAGAAAAGCGGGAATCAGTCCTGCTTCTTCAGTGCCACGAAGGCAGAAGCGGCGGCCGGGGCGGCGACAGCGCTCATGCCGATCACGGAACCGCAGCCCTCCTTGGCGGAGACTTCGGTGGTGGGGGCGTCGGTGGATGCGTTGGTGTCAGCGCCGTTGGTGTCGGCGGGGTTGGTCTCACCCGCGTCGGTGTCGGGGTCGTCTTACTCGTTGGCGAAACGGTAGGTGGTCCGGTCACCCTCAACGTCGGTGGCGCCGACGGTCGTGAGAGACATGGGTATCATGGCCGGCAGCATAACGATGCATACCTGCAGAGAGATGATGCGCTTGGTCATGTGCTTCATAGTATACGTTCTTTTCTGTTTTCGTCCGTATCGTTTTTTGCTCTTACTTAACCGCAAGGATATCGCCCTTGTCCTCGATCTCAAGGAACACGGGATGCTCCGAGCCCGACGCGTTGGGGGAATGGAAGGTCAGCCAGAGCCTGTCTCCCCCGCGGAAGATCATACCGTGGCCACCGTCGCTGGTGACCAGGGGATCCAGATGGGCAAATTTGGTCCCCAGCTGACCGTCCGCGAATTTCACGAGGTATTCGGCGTATCGTCCCTGTACGAAGGAGGACCAGATCATGAACAGCTCCCCCGACTCCGAGCGGAACAGGAAGGGGCCGTCGGTAACAAAGTGGTCGCCCATGACGGCATCCACTCCCTCCACCGAGGAGGCGTTGAACAGGACGGTAGCTTCGCCAAGCCCTTCCGTCAGATCCTCGCTCAGGCGGCGGTAGCAGATGGTGCCGTCGAGGATCTGGGTATGCTCGTGGCAGAAGACGATATAGGGATCGCCGTTGGGGTCCACGTACAGGGTACCGTCCAGGCATTCCCATTCGGTGGGGGTCACCCCGCCCTTACTGTGGGGGACAAAGGGCCCCAAAAGGCTCTCGGACCGCAGGATAAAGGTGGCGCGCAGACCGCACTCGCGGGTGAAGGTGGCGAACATATAGTAGGCGCCGCGGTACTCGTGTACCTCTGGGGCCCAGTTGACACAGCGGTTCATGCCGTAGGCTTCGGAATCGAAGCAGGGGATGGGATCGCTCCAGGTCTCCAGGTCGGTGGAGGTATACACGTCAAAGCCGCCGGTCCCCTGGCCGAAATTTGCGGCGCGGGTCCCGTACATATAGTAGGTCCCGTCCTTGCATACGACAAAAGGATCGCGGATATTGATTTCAGAGCATTTCATAGTGGGATTCCTCCATTTATAGGTATTCAATGCGGACAAGCAGGGCGGGGGCGGTCTTGTCGTCCGTGGCGAACAGGGCCTTCATATCCTCCGCCGTCAAGACAACGGTATCGCCCGAAACAAAACGGCTCGTGCAGTCGGTCACCTCATCGCCGATGAGGCTCTGGACCAGGACCTTGGTGGGAGCCTCGGGAAGGCGCAGACGCATCTCGCAGTTCTCGCCGAAAACACCCACCGTCGTCACCCCCTCGGGGATCTCGCAATACAGGGTGGATGCGGGATAGTGGTGATACCCATCGATCACGCGGGGGAACACTCCGATGCTGTAGGCTCCGCTCGGATGGAGGGAGGCCGCCACGAAGGGCTTGACTTCGCCTTCCACGCGGACGGTATCAGCAGCTACATTGCGCGCGATCACGGCGGGGGCGCCTTGCGTGAGCTCTCTGCCATCTGCACCGCCCCACCAGGAGTCACCCACTTGGTACAGGCGGTTATCGAACAGTACCTCGTCGCTGTAGGTCACGGTTCCTCCCGCGAAGGGAGGGGCCAGCCTCTGCCAGCGCAGGGCCGCCGTGACCTCCCGCAGGCGGAAGCCTCGGTCGTCCCCCGCCTCGTTGATGGCCTTCTGACAGTAGTGGCTCCGCATGACGCCGCAGGAGCAGCCCAGCACGGCGTTGATGTAGCATTCATCCTCACCGTTGACGATGGCTCCCGACCACGCGAGGAGGGTACCGACACGGTCCAGGGTCGTAGGGATGCACAGGGCATTCAGGACGTCGTAGCTGCGGAACACGTCGGAGAAGGCCATGACCTCTCGGGCGTACGCGGCCACGTATTCTTCTCCCTGATAACGCCCCTTGACGGCGGCGTCGGGATGGTCAAAGGCGTTGACCGGGCCCATACAGATCGCGTGCTCGATGACCAGGGCGGGGTACAGCTCATGGCCCAGCTCGGTCAGCATACGGCGGAAGTCGGGGTTCCCCGCGTGAACACCCCAGTCCACCTTCCAGTAGGTGACCCCCGCCTCCAGGCTCCAGAGGATGCGCTCGGTCCAGTAGGCTTTATCCGCGTCTCCGAGGGGGGCTGTGTAGTCCTCCGCCGCCCGATGGGCCGCGACCCAGATGCCCAGTCCCTTCCAGCCCAGGGCCTTGAGCTTTTCGTTGATGATCTTCATGCGCTGAGCGGGCGATTGACCCTTTACAGAGGGAAACCGCTCCTCGCTCATCATGAGAGAGCCGAATTTCGAGTAATTTCTGTCGGGATGGATTCCGTAGTCCACGTCCCAGCCGTCATCCATGAGGAAATACAGATCACAGCGGACCTCGGGGTACTGGTGGGCGTAGCCGTTCTCTCCGAAGACCAGCTCCTCGTTCAGCATGGTGCGGGCCAGGCGGGCGCCGTCCCCACCCTGGACCCTACGCTGGGCTTCCTCGGGGGGGTATTTTTCCATGCAGTCGATCTTGGCGACGGTGTTCTGGGTGTGCCAGGAGCACCAATAGGACAGGCTGTTCTCATTCTTTATCGGTATCAGAGACATGATCTTCCCTCCTTCGCAGATGACTATCGTCATTCTTCAATATTATTTCCGTAATACCGGAAATTGTGTCTTCTCTGAAATGCTTTTGCATTGCTATTCCATTATACCATGTTTTTTGATATTTTCCACCTTTTTTTCAAATTTTTCATTCTTTATCTCAGCATCGTCGCCGTCTCGGAACACCTCGGCCACGCCGACGTGGAACAGACCCTCAACACCTACGCCCACATGATGCCCGATGACCGCTCGATTATTGTCAAGGTTTTGCAGTCCATAAACGAATAGGTACAAACAGTTCCCAAAACGGTTCGTGCCTAAAGTGTGCCAAAAAGCAAAAGAAGCCTATATATTGTGTTCCAACATTCGTTCAAAACACAATATATAGGCTCTTTTTGAGTTGGTGGAGATGAGGGGAGAGCGGGGATCATCAAGCAATGAGTCAATTGTGGAAAAGGATGGGCGCGGTCTTTGGTACCTTCCATTTTCACGTAGCGACGAAAAGTGGCTTTGAGGCGGGCTATCCTTTCCTGCTCGGAACCCGTTGACAGGCACACATGGGTGATGGTGGATGGGGGCGCGACCGGCTCATGTGCTGCTTAGCAAAAAACCTTGATGTACTCGTTCATTGTTCATCTCCATCCCTTTTCATGGCTCCGGCTTACACGGATCCGTGAGCCGTTGTAACCTTTTCTCGGCTTTCTGAAACTTTATTTGTGTAAATCTCTTGACAACCAGAGCTATATGTGCTATAATACAATTGTTCTTATTTCATACCAAGAACAATTAGGTTGCTATGATAAGGTCGCTACTTATCGTAGTGTACCGCAAAGCTCTGACGATCGGTTTTCCGGTCGTCATCTTTATATGTGGACGATGCAACCATGTTCCATTGTTGCGGTTGTAGCTCCCTAATAGTTCTTGGTATGAAATAACGCGTAGTGCGCATCCTGAACAGCTTGGGTAGTTGTAGCTCCCTAATAGTTCTTGGTATGAAATAACCCAGCACTACCAAAGAAAGCAAGGTCGTACGTTGTAGCTCCCTAATAGTTCTTGGTATGAAATAACCAAGAGGGAGAAGTACCGCCTCGCCCTTTTGTTGTAGCTCCCTAATAGTTCTTGGTATGAAATAACGGGACCTGAACGCGGGCGTCTCCAGTATCAGTTGTAGCTCCCTAATAGTTCTTGGTATGAAATAACCCTCCGCAACGTCTGTTGTTTACCCGGTGAGTTGTAGCTCCCTAATAGTTCTTGGTATGAAATAACTGTGTGGAATGAGTGGTACCGAGACCAGAAGTTGTAGCTCCCTAATAGTTCTTGGTATGAAATAACCAAGTGCAAGGACCAAAGCCAAACACATGAGTTGTAGCTCCCTAATAGTTCTTGGTATGAAATAACTGATCAATCGAAGTATCGTAATATTTCATGGTTGTAGCTCCCTAATAGTTCTTGGTATGAAATAACGCCCGAGCGCACACGTGCGCCGGGATGATCGTTGTAGCTCCCTAATAGTTCTTGGTATGAAATAACCGATGACTGACAACGCCGCCGCTCTGTATGGTTGTAGCTCCCTAATAGTTCTTGGTATGAAATAACATGCGCGGCTGAATATCGTGGACTGCGACGGTTGTAGCTCCCTAATAGTTCTTGGTATGAAATAACCTTTTCGCGTTTGCTCCGTCGACGGTATTAGTTGTAGCTCCCTAATAGTTCTTGGTATGAAATAACTCCTGCCAATGGCGATTGAGCTTAGCTTGAGTTGTAGCTCCCTAATAGTTCTTGGTATGAAATAACCTTTGATGGAGTAGAGATAGATTTGATTCAGTTGTAGCTCCCTAATAGTTCTTGGTATGAAATAACCGCTGGACGATTCTATTGACGTCGCATTCGGTTGTAGCTCCCTAATAGTTCTTGGTATGAAATAACAATACATCACCGCATTCGCCGCCGAAAAGCGTTGTAGCTCCCTAATAGTTCTTGGTATGAAATAACGCTACGGCGAGGGAGGGCTGCCTAACTCCTGTTGTAGCTCCCTAATAGTTCTTGGTATGAAATAACCCGCCCTTACCGTGTGCGACCTCTTTGTGCGTTGTAGCTCCCTAATAGTTCTTGGTATGAAATAACTGGACTACTACGACAAGGCCGCCGACATCGGTTGTAGCTCCCTAATAGTTCTTGGTATGAAATAACAGAACGTCTTCCATGCAATGGTCTCTGCAAGTTGTAGCTCCCTAATAGTTCTTGGTATGAAATAACATGCTCTGGGCCACTCTCTTCCGCTTCTTAGTTGTAGCTCCCTAATAGTTCTTGGTATGAAATAACCATCACATGTTGCAACAATCATTCTTTTCTGTTGTAGCTCCCTAATAGTTCTTGGTATGAAATAACATTTGACAAATCATTAATAATAGCTTCATAGTTGTAGCTCCCTAATAGTTCTTGGTATGAAATAACCTATTGGGGAAAACCCTTTGAATCGTAGCGAAATTCAAGGGGGAGAGAACAGAAAAAGGGGCTGAGTCATTAACTCCCCCAAAAATCAAAAAAAGCGGTTGTTCAAAACCGAAAGGGCTTGAACAACCGCTTGCTTTGTTGTATAATTTAATTGCTACAAAAAATCTACAAGAAAGCGAGGTAATTATACAACAATG
>JAZNJA010000075.1:0-32815 GCA_045577755.1 Eubacteriales bacterium | reverse complement strand
TGTGGAAGGAAACCTTCGGTTTCCCGCGATTTTTATTTGAATGAATGGACAAATCCGAAGGATTTGCACCGAAATTATTCATTATTCATTTTTCATTATTCATTTGCAGTTTGTCGGTCGCAGACCGATAAACTGCAATTTACCGCACCCTGACCCTCTCAAACTCATCCCAAAAAGCGGGATAGGATTTCGCCACCGACTCCGCTCCGACCACGGTCACGTTACCGCGGCAGACCGTAGCCGCCACCGCCCCGCTCATGGCGATGCGATGATCCCCGGCGGCATCCACGACACCGCCCCATAGGGAGGGCACGCCGCGAATGATCAAGCCGTCGGGAGTCTCGGTGATGTCCCCGCCCAGGGCGGTGATCATGTCGCTGACCGTTCTCAAGCGGTCGCTCTCCTTCAGGCGAAGACGGGAAGCGCCGTAGATCACGGTCTCCCCCTCGGCCACCGAGGCCGCCACCGCCAGAATGGGTACCAGATCGGGGATCTGGGTGGCATCGATGCGGACGCCGCGGAGCTTGGAGGAGGAAGCGGTCAAGCCCTCCTCGGTCTCGCGGATGTCGCTGCCCATGGAGCGCAGAACCTCCACAATGGCCTTGTCCCCCTGTCGGGAGCTGAGATCCAGACCTGTGAGGGTAACCGACTCACCCTCACCGCACAGCACCCCCGCCGTCAGGAAGAAGGCCGCCCCCGACCAGTCGCCTCCCACCAGGGAAGCGCCAACCTGGGAGGGCATGGCGGGACGCGCGTCTCTGCCCGCGATGGAATAGCGGGGCAGATCACCGACCACCGCTCCCGTCACACGGGAGATGGCGTCGGTGGTCATGTAAATATAAGGAACCGATTCAATTTTTCCCGTTATGTTCAGTGTGCAGTCACCGCCCAAAAGAGGCAGAGCGAAGAGCAGCCCGCTGATGAACTGGGAGGAGACACCGCCGTCCACGACGTAGTCTCCCGCGGTCATTTTTCCTTGCACCACAAGGGGATTCGACCCCATAGGAGACAGGATCGCCCCATGAGCCGCCAGCTCCTCGTACAGGGGGGACAGGGGCCTCTCGGGCAAGCGTCCGTGACCCATCAAGGACACGGTAAAGCCCTCGGGCGCTCCCTCGATGCTTCCCAGCGCGCAACAGACGGGAAGCAGGAACCGCAGAGTGGACCCCGACTCGCCACAGTCTAAAGTAGCCTGCTCGGGGATCTTTTGGATGGGCGTGACCAAAAAGTCTTCGCCTTCCCGCGAAATATCAGCGCCCAGCCCTTGCAGACAGCGGACCGTCGCTTCAATATCCTGATTCAGATCGGTACACCGCACCCGACGGATGTGACCGCCCGCACCGTACAAGCCCGCAAGCGCCGCCACGATGAGGGCGCGGTGAGCCTCCGACTTGGAGGAGGGAGCGCGGACCGCCCCATTCAAGCGGGGCGTATGCAATACTTTCTCCATGGCCCGACCTCAATCCACTGCCAGCCCCGCGCGGATATAGCCCTCCAGGGCATCCACGGGAACCGTCACCAGACGGGAATCCGCCACGCCGTAGGGAACCACCAGGGTGATGGTGCCGCCCGCCCGCTTCTTGTCGGACAGAGCCACGGCGTACAGCTGCTCGGTGGTGAAGGGACACTCGGTGGGCAGATGATACTTCTCCAGCAGAGCCAGGAGGGAGGTCAAGACCTCGGCCTCACAGATCCCCGTCTTCACCGCCGCCCGGGTGATGATGACCATCCCCATAGCCACGGCGCTGCCGTGGGAGATGGCGAACTCCGAGCAGGCCTCGATGGCGTGGCCTACGGTGTGGCCCAGGTTGAGCAGCTGGCGCGCGCCCTTGTCGGTCTCGTCGGCCTCCACCAAGGCCCGCTTGTCCTCCACGCAGAGGCGGATGATCTCTTCCATATTGCCTGTCGCGTCACCGAGCAGGGCCTCGAACAGTACGCGGTCGCTGATGAAGGCGTACTTGATCACCTCGGCCATGCCGTCGGCGAAGATCTCGGGGGGGAGAGTATTCAGACACTCGGCGTCGCAGATCACCAGGGAGGGCTGATGGAAGGCCCCGGCCAGGTTCTTGCCCGCCTCCAGATCGATGGCGGTCTTACCGCCTACCGAGGCGTCCACCATGGCCAGCAGGGTGGTGGGAATCTGGACGAAGGGGATCCCCCGCTGATATACGGCAGAAGCGAAGCCGCCCAGATCGCCCACCACACCGCCGCCGAGAGCCACCAACAGATCCGAGCGGGTCAGATGCTCGGTGGCCATCTTTTCCAGAAGGGCGATGAGACTTGCCGCCGACTTGGAGGCCTCCCCGTGGGGGATCACGTGGCGCACCACGGTAAAGCCGGCATCCAGCATGGAAACGGTCACGCAGCCGGCGTACAGCCCCTCCACCGTATCGTCGGTGAGGAGCAGGACCCGACAGGGCTTATGGATAGCGGCGATCATCTCTCCCGCATGATGGCGCAATCCGCGGCCGATGGGAATATCGTAGCCGTAAGGAGCGCGGGCGGGGAGGGAGACGCGGACGGTGGCGGACGGAACCGAGGACAGGGAATGGGACATGGCGAAAACTTCCTTTGATAAAAAATAATTTGCTATTCTGTATTATATCACAAATCCGGTTTGGTTTCAAGAGCAATTCCGAAAAAAAGAGGCAGCTTGGATGTTTTTTTGCGGAAACTTTGGGAGAGGGCACAAAAAAACTTTCAAATTGACCCGCGAAAACCAAAATTCAAACAGCGAAGAGGGAAGTAAAATGAAATTTCGCAAAATTCTTCTTGCAAATTTTCAAAAAGTACTTGCAATTCTGCGAAGAATGGTGTATAATGTAGCACATAGGTTGAGACGGGTCCCGTCTGACCGACGGACACCGTTTCGGTGACCAAGAATCTTTCCATTAAAGGAGATATACCATGTCTTACGTTGATGAGATTATCGACAAAGTAATCGCCCAGAACCCCGGCCAGCCCGAGTTCCACCAGACCGTTAAGGAGGTCCTGGATTCCCTTCGTCCCGTGGTGGACGCCAACGAGGCCAAGTACCGCCGAGAAGCCCTGCTGGAGCGCATGACCATGCCCGAGCGCATCGTTATGTTCCGTGTTCCGTGGGTGGACGACAAGGGCCAGGCCCAGGTCAACATGGGCTACCGCGTCCAGTTCAACAGCGCCATCGGCCCCTACAAGGGCGGTCTGCGCTTTCATCCTTCCGTGAACCTCTCCATCATCAAGTTCCTGGGCTTCGAGCAGACCTTCAAGAACTCCCTGACCGGCCTCCCCATGGGCGGCGGTAAGGGCGGCTCCGACTTCGATCCCCGCGGCCGCTCCGACCGTGAGATCATGGCCTTCTGCCAGTCCTTCATGACCGAGCTGTTCCGCCACATCGGCCCCGATACCGACGTTCCCGCCGGTGACCTGGGTGTCGGCGCCCGCGAGGTCGCTTACATGTTCGGTCAGTACAAGAGACTGGTCAACCGCTACGAGGGCGTGCTGACCGGTAAGGGCCGCGCCTTCGGCGGCTCCCTGATCCGTCCCGAGGCTACGGGCTACGGCGCCGTCTACTACACCGTCGAGATGCTGAAGTACCTGGGCGAGAGCATCGAGGGCAAGACCTTCGCTGTGTCCGGCTTCGGTAACGTGGCTTGGGGTACCGTCAAGAAGGTCACCGAGCTGGGCGGTAAGGTGGTCACCATCTCGGGTCCCGACGGCTACGTCTACGATCCCGACGGTATCAGCACCGAGGAGAAGATCGCTTACATGCTGGAGATGCGCGCTTCGGGCCGCGACAAGGTCCAGGACTACGCCGACAAGTTCGGTGTTCAGTTCTTCGCCGGCAAGCGTCCTTGGGAGCAGAAGGTTGACGTGGTCATGCCCTGCGCTACCCAGAACGAGGTGGGCATCGAGGATGCCAAGAACATCGTGGCCAACGGCACCAAGTACTACGTGGAGGTCTCCAATATGCCTACCACCGCCGAGGCCTTCGAGTACCTGAAGGAGAACGGTCTGGTCATCGCTCCCTCCAAGGCTGTCAACGCAGGCGGCGTGGCCGTCTCGGGTCTGGAGATGAGCCAGAACTCCATGCGCTACTCCTGGACTGCCGAGGAAGTGGACGCCAAGCTCCACCAGATCATGTCCGACATCTTCAACAACTCCGTGGCCGCCGCCAAGAAGTACGGCATGGAGGGTGACCTCGTTGCAGGTGCCAATATCGCAGGCTTTGAGAAGGTCGCTGATGCCATGATGGCTCAGGGTCTGGTCTGATTCCTACGACTCATACAAAAAGGATCCCCGTCACGGCTGTGATGGGGATCCTTTCGTTTGGACAGGGTTGAGGGGAAGGATACGCGGCCGCAGTCTTCCGCCCGGAGAGGGACTCCCGCGGTGCCGCGCGGGAAGCAGGACTCAGCCCTCCAGCCCCGCCTCGGCGGCCTTCGCCGCGCCCACGATGCCCGCGTCACCGAAGAGTTTTGCGATGCGGATATCGGTCTTTTCCATGTGCTTGTTGTAGTCGTTGTGGGCGAAATACGCCTTGATGGGTTCAAGAAGGGTATCCCCCTCGCGGCTGATACCGCCGCCGATGGAGAGGATGCGGGGCTGCAGCACGTTGACGATGGAGCAGATGCCCTCGGCCACGTACTCTACGTAGCGGTCACGGACGGCGATGGCGGCGGGATCCCCCGCCCTGGCGCACTCAAAGGAGGTGCGGCCGTTGACCTTGCCGTGCTGTGTGGCGTAGTCGTTCATCATGGACTCGGGATGGGCCTCCATGGCGGCCTTGGTCTGGTTGATCAGCGCCGTCACAGAGGCGTAGGCCTCCAGACAGCCCTTACGGCCGCAGGTGCAGGGCTCACCGCCGAAGACCAGGGTCTGATGGCCGATCTCGGCACCCGCGCCGTTGAAGCCCGACCAGACCTTGCCGTTCAGGATGATACCGCCGCCAACGCCCGTACCCAGGGTCATGAAGACGAAGCTGTCCGCGCCCTCGCCGTGGATGGCGTACTCACCCAGCGCGGCGGCGTTGGCGTCGTTCTCCAGGAAGACGGGCAGGTCGATGTACTTGCGGAACTCCTCGGCCATGGGGACGTGATCCATAACGATGTTGTTGGAGTAGACCACCACACCGTTTGCCTTGTCGATGGTGCCGGGACAGCCGATGCCTACGGCGGCGATCTCCTCCAGGGTGTGACCCGCCTCGGCCACCACCTTGCCCGACAGCTCGGCCATGTCGTGGATGATCTCGCTCCAATGGCGCTCCTTGATGGTGGGCACACTGTCGCTGTGCAGGATCTTACCCGCCTCGTCCACCAGACCGACGGCGATGTTGGTGCCGCCCAGATCGATACCGATATAATACATAACTGTTTCTCCTTTTCTGTGGGTCGGTAAGATACAAAGATACAAGATACGAGATACAAGATAGAGACGTGAGGCGTTTTTATCTTGTATCTTGTATCTGCCGAGCTTGCTCGGCTGTATCTTGTATCTCAAGCCTTTCCCGATATGGTTGATTTACTTGGCTCTCGACAGGATCATCTCGCAATTGCCCTTGACCGCAAAGGTTTTTTCCTGGGCGGGGACAAAGAGCGTGTTGCCCTTGGCAAAGTCCAGCTCGCCGCCGCCATAGACGAGGGTACCCTCTCCCGCGGTGACGGTCAGAGCCGTGAAGCTCTCGCCGCTTGCTTTGACGGTGCCTTCGCCGACAAAGCGCAGACGGCGCACCTCAAAGTAGCCGCACTCGGCCAGCAGTACGTCAGCCCCGTCGGGGATCTCGGGGAGTGCGGGGGATTTTTTCAGATCCGACACCGCCAGCGCCTTCTCCACGTGGAGGGGACGGAGGTTGCCGTTCTTGTCCCGACGGTTGTAGTCGTAGACGCGGTAGGTGGTGTTGGAGTTCTGCTGGATCTCGCAGATGAGGATGCCGGCGCCGATGGCGTGGACAGTACCCGCGGGGATGAAGAAGACGTCGCCCCGCTTCACGGGCACGCGGTTGAGGATATCGGTCAGACGGCCCTCCTTGATGGCGGTCTCGTACTCCTGGCGGGTGGTGTCCCGCGCGAAGCCGTAGTAGAGAGCGGCACCCTCGTCGCAGTCCAGGATGTACCACATCTCGGTCTTGCCGTACTCCCCCTCATGCTCCAGAGCATACTCGTCGGAGGGGTGGACCTGCACCGACAGATCGCCCTTGGCGTCGATGAGCTTGATGAGGAGAGGGAAGTAATCGTACTTGCCGCAGGCGGTGCCCAGAGCCTCCATGCCGATGGCCTTGCCGATGGCATGGATATAGTCGGTGAGGGTCAGGCCCGCATAGTCCCCCGTGGTGACGATACTCTGGCCGTCCTTGTGGGCGGACAGCTCCCAGCTCTCGGCCAGGGGGGTCATGTCGGTGTTCTTGTTGAATTCGGTCTTCAGCCGCTCGCCGCCCCAGAGGTAGTCCTTGAAGGCAGGGGAGAGCTTGACGGGATCGGTATGCTTCATAAACGGTAGGTTCCTTTCAGCCGGGGTATCTTTACTGAAAATTATAGCATAGAAAGCCTGTTTTGTCAATGCGGGAAAAGGATCCCGAGGCGAGAAAATTCGCTGAAACCCTACGAAGAGCGGGTTTGGAAATATCCTTGTAACAATTCGGGTGTATAATCAAACGGAAGTCCCCGTAAAGGGAAGAGGAGAAGAACCCATGTACATGAACCAAACCAAGGCCCCCTGCGCTTGCGGAAGAGTCCATCAATGCGACCTGGAGAAGACCGTCATCGGAAGCGGTGCCATCCGAGCCCTCACCGATGAGCTGAGCCGTATCGGTGCCAAGCGGGTCTTCCTGCTGGCCGACGCCCATACCTACGAGGCCGCGGGCCGACGGGCGGAGACACTCCTGTACGAGGCGGGGATCCCCTGCTCGGTGTACGTTTTCGCCTGTAGCCCCATTGAGCCCGACGAGCGGTCGGTGGGGGAGGCGGTCATGCACTTCGACAGCCGCTGTGACCTGGTGCTGGGCGTGGGCTCGGGAGTCGTGGGGGATATTTCCAAGCTCCTGTCCCGCCTGACGGGGGCGGAGTACGTCATCGTGGCCACCGCGCCCTCCATGGATGGCTATGCCTCCGCCACCTCCTCCATGACCCGCGGCGGACTCAAGATCTCCCTCCCCTCCCGTTGCCCGCGGGTGATCATCGGGGATACCGACATCCTGAAGAAAGCCCCGATGGAGCTCCTTGTTTCGGGCCTGGGAGATATGCTGGCCAAGTATATCAGTATTGCCGAGTGGCGGATCTCCCACCTCGTTACGGGGGAGTATTACTGCGAGGCGGTGGCGGAGTTGATCCGCGCCTCCCTCAAGGACTGTGTGGATCATGCCGACGGCCTGCTTCGCCGCGAGGATAAGGCGGTGGAGGCGGTCTTCAGGGGATTGGTCACCGCGGGAGCGGCCATGGCTTACGCGGGGGTCTCCCGCCCTGCCTCGGGGATCGAGCATTATTTCTCTCACCTCTGGGATATGCGCGGCGTGGAATTCGGTACTCCAACCTCCACCCACGGCATCCAATGCGCGGTGGGGACCCTCATTGCCGCCCGCCTATACGAAGAGCTGCTCGCGGTGGAGCCCGACCCCACAAGGGCCTTGGCCAACGCCGCCGCCTTTGATACCGACGCATGGTCCGAGGAACTGAGAAGCCTGCTCGGCAAGGGCGCTGAGAGCATGATCACCCTGGAGAGGACCGAGGGCAAGTACGATACCGTCAAGCACGCCGCTCGTCTGACGGTCATACTGGACAAATGGGAGGAGATCATCGCCGTTATCCGCGCTGAGATTCCGCCCGCGGCCGAAATCGAGGCCCTTCTGGATCGCATCGGCTGTCCCAAATCCCCCGAGGCCTGGGGTCTCCCCGCCCACGAGCTGCCCACCGTGTTCAAGGCCACCAAGGATATCCGGGATAAGTACGTCCTCTCCCGCCTGGCCTTTGACCTGGGCGTCCTCGACGAGCTGGCCGAGACCGTACCCTCCCTCTGAATCAATACATACAAGGAAAGGCAAGGACGATACCATGAAGCTCGCCACCACAACAGGAGATTTTTCCGGCTACACCCTCAACCAGGCTGAGTCCCTCCGCTACATCCGCGAGGCGGGTTTCCGCTACGCCGACTACAGCTTTGGCAGTGACTACAGACGCCGTATAGGGGCCTTTTCCGAGAACTGCGAGGCATATTACGATGAGATCAACCGCGTGACCGAGGAGCTGGGAATCCGCCTGGTCCAGGCCCATTCCCCCATGGGAAGCCCTCTGGCTGACGACGGCGGTCGCTTCATCGCCGATACCGTCCGCTGTGTGGACGCTTGCGGTGCCTGGGGGATCCCCAACCTGGTGGTCCACTCGGGATATACCCCTGGGCTGACGGTGGAGGAAACCCTGGCCGCCAACAAGCGTTTTTTCGCCCCCATCCTGGAGAGGGCGGAGCGGTACGGCGTCAACATCCTGGTGGAGAACTTCAACAGGATGTGCGTCCCCGGTCTCTACTGGATCGACAACGCCACCGATCTTCTGCGCCTCATCGAGCTGGTGGATCACCCCCTGTTCCACGCGGTTTGGGACGCCGGCCACGCCAATATGCAGGAGACGCCCCAGGATGAGGAGCTCCGCCTCCTGGGCGGTCACGTCCGCGCCCTCCATATCCAGGACAACAGGGGGGATACCGATTCCCATCTCCTCCCCTTCCTGGGAACCATGAGCCTGGACGCAGTCATGAACGGCCTGCGGGACATCGGCTACAGCGGCTATTTCACCTTTGAGGTGGGCGGCATCTTTACCTCCCCGCAGGAAAGAAGGCCCTACACCGCCGACACCCGCCTCGCCCAGGCTCCCCTCGCCCTCAAGCAGGCCGCCGAGCGCTACCTCTACGAGCTGGGTAAATGCGTTCTGGAGACCTACGGGTGCTTTGAGGAATGATCGGGGCAAAATAAATGCAGGCGCGCGGCCCGGATACAGACCGCGTGCCTGTCTGTTTATTCGCAAAGAATAACGGAGCGAACTTCAAACAGAATCGAATTCAGATAGCAGCGCAAGCTGCTGACATATTCGCGGGATCAGATGACAAAGATCGGTTGATACGTAGCTTTCAACGGGATCCATGACCGATCAGTATCATTTTCTCCGGGATGCTCGGTGAACTTCAAACTCAGCGGCCGTGTTGCTCTCAAAAAGCGTGTTGGCTTCGCGCTGTCACCCTCAATTTTTGTACTTTTATCTATATATTTCAATTCACCTTGGGAAATACTAATGGTGAATACAAAAATCGGAGGTATCTATGTTCAAACACGAAAAAATGTTGTTTCACCCCGTAGAGGTGGAGAAACCGAACCCACAGTATGCGGTGTTGCTTCAGGAGCAGCTTGGCGGCGGTAACGGCGAGCTTAAGGCGGCTATGCAGTATATGTCACAGAGCTTCAGAATCAAGGATCCCGAGATCAAGGATCTTTTCCTCGATATTGCCGCTGAGGAACTGGGGCATATGGAAATGGTAGCGCAGACCATCAATCTGCTCAACGGTCACGACGTGGACGCAACCAAGGTGCAGGCGGGCGAGGTGCAGACGCACGTTCTGCTTGGTCTCAATCCCGGCCTGATCAATTCCTCGGGCTATTCTTGGACGGCGGATTACGTGACCGTTACGGGCGATCTGTGCGCCGACCTGCTCTCCAACATTGCGTCCGAGCAGCGAGCCAAAGTGGTTTACGAATATCTCTACCGCCAGATCGAGGACAAGAAGGTCAGAGAGACCATTGATTTCCTTCTCAACCGCGAGGAAGCGCACAATCAGATGTTCCGAGATGCCTTCAACAAGGTGCAGGAAACGGGATCAAATCGTGATTTCGGCACGACCAAGGCGGCTAAAATGTATTTCTCTATGTCGAATCCCGGACCGAATACGTTTGCAACGGGTGAAACTCACGCACCGTCATTTAAGTGAATATTCGAAAAGTCACCGTCAACACATTGGCGGTGACTTTTTATGAACCTCAAAACTTGTGACACAGAAAGCAAAGAAAAAGCAAAGCGCTTGAAATGTTCATAAAGCTATGATATAATAAAACGGGTTTCTCGAAAACAGATTTCTCAATATACTTTCATGCTTGCTTGAGGAGATTCAAAATGGGATATGAGTATATAGTAGTTGCAATTGCCTCTGCCCTTGCAGGGATAGGCACGGGGCTTGTAGGACTGAGTGCAGCGACCGCAATGGTGCCGCTCATGATCGTTTTGTGCCCCACGTTTGGTGGAGAGCATGGCGCGTATATGGCGACGGCGATCGCGCTTGCCTCGGAACAATCCAAACTACGTCTATTATTCGCCCGTAGAAGCCGAGAGATTTGAAGGCTTGCCTGTCGCTTATATTGAAACGGCAGAGTTCGACTGCCTCCACGATGACGGTATTCTGTACGCCGAAAAGCTTCGTGAGGCGGGTGTCGAGGTCACGCTCAACGAGACCAAAGGCACGATGCACGGATTTGATATTGTGCAAAAAGCGGAGACCACCAAGGCGGCACTTGCGGCGAGAATCGAGTTTATGAAAAAAGTTATTGAGAGAGATAATTAAGAATTTGTCGATAGAACGATAAAGAGCGAGGGCTGACGGTTTATTCCCGTCAGCCTTCCGTTTAAGATTGAAAGAAAAATAAGCCAAACGAAAATCCCCATTTTACAAATTACATCACAATTCCATTTCAAGAGAGCAGCTTCTCAACAACGTATGGGGCTACGATTTTGAGGGCGGCTACCGCACGGTCGACACGCACATCCGTCAGCTTCGCAACAAGCTCGGAGCGTGCGCCGACTACATCAAGACCGTCCATTGCGTAGGATATCAATTTGAGGTTTGATATGAAAATCAAAATACGATACAAGATACTGATCACTATCTGCTCCTTGGTTCTCTTATCCCTTGTGGGTCAGGTCGTGTTCAATCTGTTCTTTTCAAAGAGCTTCTTTATAGGGCAGCAGCGGATTTATTCAGATGGACCTTGAACCCATCGACCTCTCCGAGCTTTGCCGCGAGGTTGCCCGTCAGTACAAGCCCCTGCTTTCGGGATTTGAAGCAGAGATAGCCATAGACGAGTCCATAAAAGTTCTTGGGGACACCAAATACCTTGAACGCGCCATCAGCAATCTTCTGAACAATGCCATGCAGCATACGGCAGAGGGGGGGCGCATCCGCTTCTCCTTGCATCGCTCAGGCAATACGGCAGAGATCGGCGTTTATAATCAAGGAAAGCTCATCGCAGATGAGGATATGGAGCATCTGTGGGATGCCTTTTACCGCGCGGATAAGTCAAGAACCGATACGGGCAAAGGCAAGAAGAACATCGGTCTTGGCTTGTATATCGTCAAGACGGTAATGGAAAAGCACGGCGGCACCTGCCAAATACAAAATGAAGCCGACGGAGTTTCGGCGCACATCGCGCTTGCCGTCACAGAATAACACACAAAAGTCAGCAGATCAAAACCTGCTGACTTTTTTGATTTTCTCAAAATCCATAACAAAAACATGAAATTCGTCTGCTATACTTTAGCCGTTGCAACGAAAAACAAACAACGGAGGTACATGATGTACATTGTAAAAAATGCCCTGAAAAGCATCACTCGCGCCAAAGGCCGAAACATACTCATCTTTGCTTTGGTTTTGATGATCGCGGTGTCGGCCTGTGTGGCTCTGAGTGTGAGAAACAGCGCGGAAACCGTCAGGGAAACAGCGTATGATACGCTCAGCACATCATCGGTTACAGCTCCCACGATGCCATGACCACCTTCATCAGCGGTGAAAACGTCATTTATGAAGGTAACGTTTTCGCGCAGGACTCGGAGGATGCCACCTGCGTGATCAGCTACGAGTTGGCTCTGATGAATGAGCTTGAGGTGGGCGACAGCTTTACCGTGATCAACCCGAACAAGGAGGATCAGGTCTATACGGTCACCATCTGCGGTACGTTCCTCAACGAATCGTCCGATTCTTACGCCAATACCGTATTTATGTCCTACGGCTCTCTTTCTTCCATTGTGGACGACAGCGTGGAGAACGCCGACGTTGAAGAAAACGAGGACGGAAATACCACCTCGACAGCACTTCGCTCCTCTGTCAGCGGCACCTACGTGTTTACAAGTCCCGAACGGTACGAGGGCTTCGTTTCCGACGTGGATAGGATGGGGCTTGATATGGATGCGTATGCCGTAACCTCAAGCGACCTTATGGAATACGAAAAGAGCATCGTACCTCTGGAGAGTCTTTCCAAGTTCACGATGATCTTCTTCCTCGCCGTGCTTGCCATCGGCGGCGGTATTCTCATCACCTTCAATATGTTCACGGTAAGAGAACGCAAGTATGAGATCGGTGTTCTGGCGGCAATCGGTATGAAGAAGGGCAAGGTCGCCATGCAGTTTCTGACCGAGGCGTTTATCGTAACCTTTATTGCCATCATCGTCGGAACGGGCATTGGCGCGGTCGCATCCGAGCCTGTCGGTGATTATATGCTCAAAGAGCAGGTCGCATCGATGGAAATCACAAACGAGAATACCAATCAGAACTTTGGCGGTGGATTCCAAGGCAATATGGGTGGTTTCCGTCCCGGTAACATGGGCGGTAACGCATCCCAAGGAAACAATGCAAACAATGTTGATTACGTGGTCGAGTTGAACACGACCACCGACTTTACTGTCTTGCTCAGCCTTATGGGAATTGCGCTTCTACTGACGCTTGTCGCAAGCAGTGTCGGTATGATCTCGGTGCTCCGCTATGAGCCGCTGAAGATCTTGAGTGAGAGATAAGGAGGGTAACAATGGGTGTCTTAAAATTAAACGACGTGAATTATTCCTATGATAAGAGAAAATTCGTCATCAAAAATATGTGCTGCGATTTTGAGGGTGGCGTTGTCTATGCCATCGTAGGTAAATCGGGCGCGGGTAAAACCACCTTGCTCTCTATGCTCTCGGGTCTTACCAAGCCGACGATGGGGGAAATTCTCTATGACGGCAAAAATATCAGCGGAGTCAATCCCTATACCTACAGAAGCAGATACGTGGGCGTTATCTTCCAAAGCTACAACCTTCTGCCTCATCTGACTGCCGTTGAAAACGTTATCCTTTCCATGGATATCAGCGGAAAGAAGATCAAAAACAAGAAGGAACGTGCGCAGGAGCTTCTTTCCTCGGTAGGTCTTGGCGCGGAGCTGTGGGATCGCCGTATTCTGAAGCTTTCGGGCGGTGAGCAGCAAAGAGTTGCCATTGCGAGAACGCTTGCATTCGATCCCGAGGTCATCCTGGCCGACGAGCCTACGGGCAACCTTGTCGGTGAAACGCAGGAAGCCATTATGGAGATCTTCCTCGATCTTGCAAAAAATCAAAACAAGTGCGTCATCATCGTAACGCACTCGCCCGACGTGGCAAAAATGGCAGACGTGAAATACGAGCTTGCCAAGTATTAAAAACAAAAACAAATTTACAACATTGCTTACTGACTTGGAACAAAAAACAACAAGCAAAAATGAAAAACAGGAGAAACGATCATGAAAAACGAAAATTTTTGCACTCGTGCTTGCGTGCATTCTCTGCGTTTCCACGCTCGCAATGCTCGCATCTTGTTCCGACAGCACCGGCGATGACAGCACCGCATACGACAGCGGATATGAAGCAGGTTATACCGACGGTCAAAGCATCGGATATGAGGCAGGCTATGACGCAGGCAACGAAGCAGGTTATGATGAAGGTCATTATGACGGTTACGACGAGGGCTATTATGACGTTTACGACGAGGGCTATTATGACGGCTACGACGAGGGCTATTATGATGGCTATGAGGATGGCATAACCGACGCAACTCCCGAAGATGACGGTACTATCGATGATGGAACTACCGACGACGGTACTACCGATGAGGAAGTTACCGAATAAGAAATAGAACAGGCATAAGCATAGGTGCTTCGGCTTCGGTTGGAGCATTAAAAAGGAAAAGAGCGAGGTCGCGTGACCTCGCTCCGAAATAGCGTTAATTTGTGAGTTTAATAGAAAAAAACAAATCCGAACCAATTTCGATTTACGAAATAGTTCGGATTTGTTATGTTTGGTGAGCCAACTTCAAACTAAATCGAAATTCTTTTTTACTCAGTAATGCAAGATAGAAACATATATAACGATGAAATAGTTGTTTTGTTGTAAGCGATTATATTGATTTTTTCAAAACTATATGGTATAATACACATGTCAGTCATGAAAAAGGAGTCGTATATGGAAGTCCAAATCTATAATGCTGAATATACCATACACGTATCTGATGCGGATATCAAGCTCTACCAAATGGTGTATTTCCCCAAAAAGTTGTACACGGTTCATCATATCCACTCCCATTACGAGCTGCACTATATCACCGAGGGCTCCGCGGTCTACACCATGAATTTCCATGAGGAGATCACTTTGCACAAGGGCGAATGGCTTCTGATTAATAAAAATATGTACCACGAGGAAACCATCCCCGGGGCCGCCTCGGGATACGTTCTGAGCTTTAACCTGAAAAACGTGGAGAAAAAGTCTTTCTTTTCCTCTCTGGAGAATCTTCCGTACCACAAGGGCGGGTATGATCCCGAACTGGGGGATTGGATGGCCCGGATCCTCACCGAGGCAGGAGAGCAAAGACCCGAGTACGCGAGCTACTGCAAGAACCTTTTCTCCATCCTTCTCATCCATCTCCAGAGAAACTTCATCCATGAGGAATCGGTCAAGCTTCCTCGCACAGCCAAGTTGGAGAATACCTACATGATCATCGACCTGTTCTTCAACCGCATTTTCGGAGACGACGGCCACAATCTGACCATCGACGAGTTGGCCTCCCAGCTCCATATCAGCCCCCGCCATCTGAACCGCCTTCTGCAGGAGTATTACGGTGTGACCTTCCACGAAAAGCTCATGGCTACCCGCATCAAGTATGCCGAGTACCTTCTCCTGCATACCGACCGATCTATCGGAGAGATCAGCGCCATGTGTAGCGTTACCGCCGCCTGTCTCATAGAGAATTTTAAGCGAATCCATCAAATGACTCCCGCGAAATACCGAAAATTCAACAGAACGGACACGGTTTGAAAATCGTGTCCCATTTTTATTGTTCAAAATATCCATAAGTATGATATAATAAAATCGGAATGGTATCCAAAAGCACCATTCCAAGCAGAAAAATGCAACAAAAAAATTAAAGAATTCTACCAACGGAGAAAACTATGAACTACGCTGAGCTGAAACAGAAAACCAACCAAGGCTGGAATACGTGGAACATTTTCAACGCGCTCTCCTATACCCACCTACCGGAGGGTTTTACCGTCAACCTGTGCTTCAAGGAGTACAGTGACAATCAGGTCTTCCGCCAGAGCCTCGTGGGGCAGGATAAGGCTCTCATTCCCGGTATCCGCTCCTACGACGGCAGCTGTACCCAAATGACCCTTCGCCGCCGCGCCATGGAGCTGGATATCCGCACCGTTGTGGACGGTGACGAGCAGATCATCCTCATCACCCCCGTCAAGACCGGTGACTATCGCAAGCCGACCATGATCATCGAGGCCTGCCTTTTATGGGGCAAGGAGGGAAGCATCTCCAAGCAGGATGGCCGGATCATGGCTGATTGCAGGGGACGGCACTTTGAGGTCTTCACGTCGGTACCCACTGTCGAAGCCCACCATACCTACTCCCTCTCCCCCTATATCGCCGTGACTCTGGATCAGCCCGTGGTGGTCTCCACCCGCCCCTGTACTGTGGAGGAGGCCGAAGCCCTCTATGCCGCTAATCTGGCTCAGCTCAATGCCGAGAATGCCGCCTTCGGTGTCCATACCGAGGCCTACGCCGCCATGAAGTCCTGCCTCGCGTGGGATACCGTCTACGAGTGCGAGCATGACCGCGTCTGTTCCCCCGTATCCCGTAATTGGTGTATGCTGTGGGGCGGCTACGTCCTCTTTGATTGGGATACCTATTTCGGTGCCATGCTGGCCTCTCTGGAAAACAAAGAGCTGGCTCAGCTCAATGCCATTGCTATCACAGACGAGATCACCCCCGACGGATTCATCCCCAACTACGGCAGTGCCCACGGCGCTAAGACCTTCGACCGTACTCAACCTCCCGTAGGCTCCCTCGCCTGCATGGAGATCTACAAAAAATACCCTGAGAATTGGTTCCTTGAGCATGTTTTTCCCGCCTTTATCAGTTGGAACCGCTGGTTTGAGAAGAATCGCATGACCAAGGAGGGCTACCTCTGCTGGGGCTCCGGCCCTGCGGGCGGCGGACATTGCTGGCAGGCGGCAGCCTATGAAAGCGGTCTGGACAATTCTCCCATGTTCGACGGCATCCCATACGACGAGGAGAGCCACCTGATGCTGCTGGCCGACGTAGGGCTCATGAGCTTGTATATCATGGATTGCCGATGCCTTATCGAAATGGCAAAAATTCTTGGCCGAGGGGAAGTCGTCCCCGAGCTGGAGGCCAGAAAAGCCAAGGTGGAAGCCGCCCTTGCAACACTATGGGATGATGAGGTGGGTATGTACCTCAACAAGGATCTCCGCGACGGCTCTCTGTCCCGCCGCATCTCTCCCACCAATTTCTACGCTCTGTTCGCCGATTGTGTTACCGAGGAGCAAAAGCGCCGTATGATGGACGAGCATTTCTACAACCCCGAGGAATTTTGGGGAGAGTTCATCATGCCTACCATCGCCCGTAACGACCCCGGCTACCCCGATCAGGACTACTGGCGCGGTCGCATTTGGGCACCCACCAACTTCCTTGCTTATTCAGCCATGAAGTACGCGGGGCTGAAGAAGGAGTGCGGCGATCTGGCGCGTAAGTCCGAGGAGCTTCTCCTGCAGGAGTGGCGGCTCCACGGCCATATCCACGAGAACTACAACGGCGATACCGGTATGGGCTGTGACGTGCCCAATAGTGATCCCTTCTACCATTGGGGCGGACTGCTGGCCTATATTGCCATTGATCACGATCAGCAAATAAATGAGAAATCATAAACAAAATACTATCATAAGGAGTAACCATCATGTCATTTGAATCTTTTGTTTGGCACAGCGAAGCCCCCGAGGGCATTCCCTTCAAGCAGTCCGACCTTTGGAAGAATATCCGCTTCACCGGAAGAAGCCGTCAGTACGACGTCACGGCGGATACGTGGTATCCCTCCTGGGCGGCTGACGGAAAGATGTATTCCCCCTTTACCGACGGCGTGACCAAGGGTGTTGCCTGTAACTCCCAGTACACCCTTTACACGGAAAACGGACATCAGCTGGCCGACCTGACCACCACCACGGGACAGGCCGTCATTGAAGGTGACGATCCCTTGGATCTGACGGTCACCCCCTTTGAAAACCAGTACGCCGATACCTTCCCCTATACGGGACGCTACCCCTGCGGCTCTTTGGTCTACAACGGTGTTTGGTACTACGGCACCTACTGCCTGGGTCCCTACGGCAGTACCCGCTTCGGTCAGTACATCTACAACTGGCCTCATCTGGGACCCTTCGTGGGCTTCCGTATCTCCAAGGATTTCGGTAAGACCTGGGAGCCTTGCCCCCACACTCCCGCCAGCCCCATCTTCAACGAGTGCGGTCTCGGCGGCTACCCCGTCAAGATCGGCGCCCCCCACTTTGTGGACTTCGGACAGAATATGAAGCATTCCCCCGACGGCAAGGCCTACCTCGTCGCCCACGGTTCTGATCTCAAGTTCTATCCCGTCAAATTGGAGGATTTCGCCCACAACAGCTGGATCACGGGGGATCAGATCTACCTCATCCGCGTGACCCCCTCTCCCGAGACCATGAACGATCCCGCTGCCTACGAGTTCTATGCAGGCAAGGACGAGAAGGGGGAGGATATCTGGTCCAAGCGCTTCGAGGATATTCAGCCCATTCTGGAATGGCAGAATAACATGGGTTGTGTAACCGTGACCTACAATCCCGTCTTGAAGCGGTACTTCATGGCCGTAACCGACGGAAGAACTACGGTGGCCAAAATGAATACCTACATTTTGGAAAGCGAATCCCTGACGGGTGAGTGGAAGGTGGTCGTCTACATGAAGGACTTCGGAGAGCAGGCCTTTTTCGTCAATTTCCCGTCCAAATTCATTTCCGAAGATGGCAAGAAAATGTGGATCTGCTATTCTGCCAACTTTGCCCGCGGCTGGAACGGCGAGGAGATCCGTTCCATTCCTCCCGACAGCGGAAGCGGTATCGTCCTTCAGGAGATCGAGCTTTGTGAGCGGTAAACAATCAGGGAGTTCCTGCAAGGAGAAGACTATGAGCATCCAAACCATATGCAATCCCATCAATATCAACTACCAGTACCAAGCGTCCATGTGCTCACGCGAGTCCGCCGACCCTGCCGTGGTTCTGTATAAGGACGAATACTACCTCTTTGCATCCCACGGCTCGGGCTATTGGGTGTCTTCCGACCTGGCGAATTGGGAGTTCATTGAGGTAGATCTCGAAAAGCAGCCCGAGTTCAACCTTTTCGCTCCCGGCCCCTGGATGAACAAGATCAACGGAAGATACTACCTCACCTACGCCGTCCCGGGCACCGAGTACGCGGGCTACTGCGACGGCTGCGCGGTCTCGGACTCTCCCATGGGTCCCTTCACCTACTGCGAGAACAGCCCTGTGGTCTACAAGGCCACAGGCTTCATGCGGGGCGCGGGTCACGGATGCCTCTTTGCAGACAAGAATGGCAACTACTGGAAGATGGATACCGTCTCGATCAGTATCAACCACATCTTTGAGCGACGCCTCTGTCTATTTCCCGCCAAGATGGAGGCCGGATTCATCTACACCAAAACCTACCGCGGGGATTACCCCAGGCTCCTACCCCATGAGGTATCCGACCCCTTCGCCGATTCCGACGCGGGCTGGCACCTCCTGTCCCTCCACAAGACCGCCAAGGCCTCCTCGGCTCTGGATGAAAACCATACCCCCGACAAGGCCTTTGATGAAAGCCTCCGTACCTGGTGGAGTGCTAAGACGGGGAACGCAGGGGAATGGCTGTGGACGGATCTGGGCAAGACCTACGAGGTCTGCGCGGTTCAGGTCAACTTCGCCGATCAGGACGTGGAGGCCGTTGGCGGAAGAGGTCACGGCTTTGCCTACAAGTACACCTTGGAGGCATCCGTCAACGGCGAGGACTGGTTCACACTCATCGACCGCCGTGACAGCGCCGACGATCTGCCCCACGACTATACCGAGCTGGAACAGGTGACCAACCTCCGCTACCTCAAGCTCACCAACCACGGCGACACCCCCGCAGGGGGCAAATTCTCGGTGAGTGGTCTCCGCGTCTTCGGCTATGGAGGCGGGGAAGCACCGAAAACGGCCCCCGACTTCACCGCAACCCGTTGCAAGGACACCCGCAACATGACGGTCCGGTGGGACCCCATGGAGGACGCCCAAGGCTATATCGTCCGCTGGGGTATCACCCCCGACCGGCTTCATACTCATTGGCAGGTCATACCCGACCATGTCGGGGGTGATACCGAGGCCACCGTCTACTGCCTCACCAAGGGAGTCAGCTACTTCGTCACGGTAGACGCCTACAATGAAAGCGGCGTGACCAAGGGAACGAAACTGCAAAAAATCTGAAGCTCATACCGAATACATAAAGAAAGGATCCAAACTATGAAACTCACAGAGCGCACAAAGATATCTCTCTGCCTGCTCCTGTCCCTTCTCACCCTTCTCTCCGTTACCGCGATCTTCACCGCCTGCGGTGAGACCTCCGACGATCCCTCGATCACCACCTCCCCCGATAACACCCAGAATTCCGAATCCGAGACCGTCGAGACCGACACCCGTTTCGACGGCGTGGACTACGACGGCCGCGAGTTCCGTATCTACACCAGCACCAACGAGGCCAGCACCATGGGCACATCAAACGTGTTCATCGAGGGTATTGGCGAGATGGGCGGCGGTATGGTCAGCGATGCCGTCTTTGAGCGAAACGTCCGAGTGGAGGAGCTTTTGGACGTTGAACTGGTCTTTACCCAAGTGGATCTGCGCTACGACTTTGTGGGCGCTGATATCCGCAAGTACACCACCTCGGGTCTGGACGAGTTCGATCTCATAATTAACGACATCTACTCCTTCTCGGAACTGCTCATTGAGGGCAACTTCCGTAACGTTTTGGAGGACGAGTGCGTATTTGACTTCGATCGCCCCTACTGGTACAAGGATTTCATGGACGATCTCCGCCTCATGGACGGCTATCAGTATGTACTGGCGGGAGACTATTTCATCGACGTCCTCCGTACAGCTCACCTGCTCCTCCTCAGCAAGGATCTGTACAACGAGGTTTACCATCGCTCTGCCGATGAGGTCTACGATATGGTGACCAACTACGAGTGGACCTACGAGAAGATGACCGCCATGATCTCGGATCTGTACGTGGATAAGAATCTGGACGGCATCAAGAATGCGGGCGACCGATTCGGGTATATGGACTGGGCTTACTGGGGGGCTACCATTCCCCTTGCCGCCAGTGGTACCACCAATTATATCTCCCGTGACGAGGAGGGTATCCCCACTGTGGTGATCCACGAGGGTGACCGTGCCAATCAGCTGGGTAACGCCATCAGCAACCTTCTGAACAACGACAGCACCTACCTTATGGACAATGACGGCCCCCTGAACAATTTTGTGGAGGGGAACACATTGATCACGGGTACCGTGTTTCTGGGTACCCTGGAGAGCCAGGTGCTTCGCCAGATGGAGGGGGATCTGGCGGTTCTGCCCTACCCTATGCTCCTTGCCTCGGATAAAAAGTATACCACATCGGTTCACGACACCACTGAAATGGGTGTTATCCCCGTCACCGCCACGGATCTGGCGTTCATCTCCACCGTCACCGAGGTGCTGAACCGCGAGACCGCCAATCTTGTCCTGCCCAAGTACTATAATGAGTCCCTGCAGGTACAGTATGTAGACGACGAGAAGGCTGCCGCGATGATCGACATCATCCACGACAATTTCGACAACTCCTTCATTCTGGCCTACAATGCTCCCCTTGGCAGCCACATTCTCCAGTCCTTCTGTGCTGCCGCCGAGAACAAGCGAGAGTTTTCGGCTGTATACACCTCTTACCAGAAGTCAGTGAATAAAACTCTTGAATCCAAGATTAGAATGTTCAAGAAGAAAAATAACATTGAATGACGAAAAACGGGGGTGAGACTATACAAGCGCGGAGAAGGTCTATGAGAATCCCTTCCACTACGCGCCTTCGACATGACTATACAAGATAGTTTGATGCATGTGGTTGACATTTTGCTATCTTATGTTTCTTTCAACCAATCCAAGGGAAATGCCTTCCCGAAAGCGAGGTAAAATATGAAAATGATGCGTATGAAGCGTTATGGCCTATGGCTGACGATTATTCTTTGCTTGGTGCTTGGTTTGTGCCTGTTCGTGGGTTGTACCCCCGAGGGCGGTGACACCGAGACCGATCCCGATACCACCGCGGCAGGTGATACTCCCACCGAGGAGAGTACCACCCCCGAAGAGACTCCGACTGATGAAGATACCGCAGGCGATGCTACCGACGAGCCCGCTACCGAAGCCCCCACTGAGGAATTAAAGATTTGGGAGCAGGATACCGGCAAGTTCAACGACGGTGTCGTGGTGTACGACAAGCTGGTGGAGACCGAGGTTCACGCTGCTTACCCCGATGATAAGGTCGGCCAGCTCATGGAGCCGGGTCAGGAGGGCGTTATCAACACCTTCCACGCCGACTTCTCGGACAACGACCCCACCTGTGGCGGTAATGCCACCGTCCGTACTGCCGGTGTTACCGATTGCCGCGACGGCGTGCTGTATTCCCCCTTTGATGCCAACTCCGCTACCCTGACGGGCGACGCTTGGACCACCTGGGGACCCAACCCCTCCTCCTCGGTCAAGGATTACAAGCAGGCTCAACTCTCTCTGGACTGGTCCATTGTCTCCGGTGGTGATGGCGCGTGGTTGAACGCTGTCTGGGGCTGCTACGTTAGCAACTACACGGGGAAGATCCCAGACGGCCCCGGCGATGGTCTTTGGATCTCCTTCAACCCTTCCGGCAGCCGTATTCAGATCTATCATCCCGACGATGCCTCCTGGCCTGCGGCTTGGGCTTCGGTCGATCTGGAGGAGGGGATGCTCTCGGGGAAACATCACGTGGACATCATCACCTCACCCGACTACTCCACCTACATCTACGTCACCCCCGAAGGAACCGATACCGCCAGACTGGTTTGTACCGTTTTCTTCGCCGATGGTAAGATCCGTGTATACAACGAGGCAAATGAAATGGTCGCTGAATCCAATTGCTCCACCAACGCTCTGCAGGGCGAGCGCTACTCCCTCTTCGTCCATGGCGGCGGCGGTGCCCAGATCGACAATCTGGATCTGTTTGCGGCCTCCAAGGGTGAGATCGTGACCACCACCACCGTCACCGCTACCCCTGCTGAGGGTCATTCCTTGGGTCTGGATGTCACCGACAAGACCGATCTGGTCTCCATCTGTTACTCCATTTGGTTTGATTATATCCTCGGTAAGAGCGACACGGGCGTGGACTACTACAACGATATCTCCCAGATCCTCGCGGGCAACCGTGAGTGGGGCGGTTCCCCCGCCTTCCACTACTGGGCTAAGCCCGCGCTGGGGTACTACTGTAGCTCCAACCGTGAGGTCATCCGCACTCACATGACCCAACTTTATGCTGCAGGTGTGGATTTCATTATTTTGGATCATACCAATTTGCGCTACGTAACCATTGAAAATCCTGTGGATAAGGCATTGATGGTGGATGCCCCCATGATCGCACTGTTCGAGACCATCATGGAAATGAGGGCCGAAGGCCTTGGAACTCCCTATGTGGTGGCCTGGGTTGGCGGCGACGGTGACAAGCGGCTGTACGACTATCTGTATGACAACTTCTACGGTCAGGAAAAATGGGCGGATTGTTTCGTTTACTGGGATGGAAAACCTTTCCTGCTGACAACCACCATCCACGACGAGAGCAACCCGGCTCCTGAGCAATACACCACCCGTTGCATGGGCGGCCTTTTGGGGAAGACTCCCTGCAAGAACGGCCTGTGGAACTTTTTGACCATCAACAACGCCACATACTGCACGACAGATTCCAACGGAATTGCCGAGCAGATTCCCGTGTGTGTGGCCTCCCAGGAGACCTATATGTCGGCAGATACCGCCCATGGCCGTATTGGTGGCTTGCTCTGGCACGCCCAATGGAACTCCGCATTCAATTTCCGTCCCAAGTTTGTGACCCTGACCTGGTGGAATGAGTGGACCGCACAGCGGCTCTTCATCCAGGGTGGCCCCTACGACGGTCAGTATCACTTCACCGACGCCTACAGCCCCGAGTACAGCCGTGACATCGAACCTATGGAGGGGGGCCATGGAGATCAGTACTACCGCTGGATGATCGAGTATATCTACGCCTATAAGAATCATTGGGAGTGTCCCGTGTTGGTGGAGGAGGAGTACATGCAGTTCTACGATACCTTCATGAAGAAATACGAAAAAGGGACCAGCCTGCGAAAGTCAGAGCTGAAAACTCCCTGAAGCGCTAAGATAGTGCTCGCATGAGGCTTGATCAGAAAGGAGCGAAACAATGAAGGTTGTAAAAATCGTTGTCGCGTGGTTGCTATTGGTCGCGTTGCTCATCCCTGCCGTGGGGCTGACATCCTGCTCGACACCCCCGACAGATCCTAAAGAAGAAGGAGCCCAAAGTACTGAAGGCTCCGTAACCATCGCGTAGACCGAGAGCAACCGTGAAAATACTGAGGATAACCTTCCAGACGGATTATCCTTTTCGGGAGAGACCGTGTACGTATTGACACGAACCGGAGATGAGGATACCAAGCGGGAGTTTGTAGTCGAAGAAGACGGATCGGATATCATATCCTCAGCCGTACATGAACGGAATTTACAGGTTGAAGAGCGGCTGGATATCCAGATCGAGATCATTGAAAGCAGCGATTCCCGTCATGACGGTACGGTCATCAATCAAATGCTGGTCGCCCGATATGTGCGAGATCTGCGGTATCACCGTAGATATGCTCCCCACTCTGTACGAAAGTTATGAGGCCACGGGCAAACTCAAGTCCGAATACGGTCTCCCCAACGCCATCCTCTGCGCAGGCGCGGGAGACAACGCAGGCGCGGCCATCGGCACCGCCACCCTCCGCGACGGGGATTGCAGCATCTCCCTTGGCACCAGCGGCACCATCTTCCTGCCCTGCGATACGTTCAACACCGAGTGCGGCACCGCTCTCCACAATTTTGCTCACGCCAACGGCAAATTCCACCTCATGGGTTGTATCTTGTCTGCGGCATCCTGCAATAAGTGGTGGATCCGCGATATTCTCGACACGAATTACGGCGATCCCGCCGAACCCAAGTACGGTCAGACGGGCGTGTATTTTCTGCCCTATCTCACAGGCGAACGTTGCCCCCACAACGACGTCAACGCCCGTGGTGCGTTCATTGGTCTGTCCATGAACACCACCCGTGAGGATATGAGCCTGGCCGTCCTGGAGGGTGTGGCCTACGTCCTGCGCGATTGCGTGGAGGCAGGCGGTGTCAAGATCGACAAGGCCGTTCTTTGCGGCGGCGGCGCGGTCAGCAAGGTCTGGCAGACGGTTTTGGCGAACATCCTCGGCGCGGATATCTACCTCACCGAGACCGAGCAAGGCCCCTCTATGGGTGGCGCGCTGTTGGCCATGACCGCTTGCGGGGAGTATGCCACGGTCTACGAGGCGGCGGATGCCACCGTCAAGAAGACCTTAGTCGTTAAGTGTGATCCTGCCCTGAAGGAGATTTACAATCAAGGATACAACGTATTCCGTCAGATTTACCCTGCGTTCAAAGATATAGCATGCTAATTGGGTGAGGGTTGAAGCTTCTTTGAAAAATTAAAATCATATTTGGAACGGAGATAAAATTATGAAAAAGTATTACAATTTCTTATGCTATGCCATTCTCATAATTATGATTGTGAGTATGGTGATCGTCCCTGTTGCTGCGGATGAATCCGATAATTATGTTGCGGCTCATTGGAAATTCCAAAATGAGGAAGGCTATTATACCGGCAGTGTTGAAGAAGATAATCTGCGTTTTATCGACCTCACGGGAAACGGAAACGACCTGGAGGTTCGTAGCGAAGGTAACGGTGACGAGCTGGATATCTTCGAGTGGGATGATGGCGCTACCATCGGTGAGGACGGCGGCTACACCTCTGCTTCCTCACTGCGCTTCGGTAACACCTGGGAAAAGGCCCTGTCCGTAGACCCCTATCCCTCTGAGCAGACCTCTTACAGCGGTGCTTATGTGTCGGGCAAGTACCTGCAGACAGTGGATGGCGCCCCCCTCAACAATGTGGACAGCACCACCGGCTGGACGGTGGAGATCATCTTCAAGATCGACGAGGAGTGGAACAACAACTACAACCGCTACACCGGTCTGTTCTCCCGCCAGGGCGTCGTGGAATCTCAGGACGAGCCTGCCTTCTCCATGGCCCTCACTGAAATGATCACGGGTGCCTCCGACGGTTATATCGGTACCGACGGTACCACCGGTCTCCAGTACGTACACGTGGACGTGAACGAGGCTAAGACCAACCACGAAATGAAAAATGGCGAAATTTATGCCGAGCAGTGGATTCATTACATGGTTACCAGTGACGGTGGTTGGCTGGATGTCTACATCAACGGCGAGAACGTGCTTTCCATGGTTGAGAACAACGAGATCTACATCACCGACTCCCTCTTCAGCTGGGAGGTAGGTGTTGGCCGTAAGACCGGCTTCAATAAGGACACCAACTCGGATCACGCTACCATGAATCCCAAGCACCCCGAGGGTCTGATCCGCCGTCTGTTCTGCGGTTCTGTCTCTGAGATCCGTTTCAGCATGAACTACATGGATATTGAGGATTCTCTGCTCTATGCGAATGTTGTTGAGCAAGAGACCGAAGGCAATGAGGGCGAGAAAACTCCTTTACTGGAAAACAACTTCATTTATAACATCTGGAACGAAGATATCATCCTTGACTGCTTCGCCGATGCCAGTCAGACCACCGTTGAGGCTACCGAAGAGGGTGTCAAGCTTACGGGTATTACGAGCGAGGGTGTGGATCCCTTTGTTTCCATTAAACTCAATAATTATCAAACGGCAGTAAATGCGGAGGCCTTCAAGGCAGAAGATTATCCCTACGTGGTCTTTAAGATCAAGACTGAAGGGACAAACGAGGAGTGTCAGCTCTTCTACACAAGCTCGCCTTCTGAAAACAACTCCGAGAAGGGCTACTACACGGCTGACGGCGAGTGGCAGTACATGCTGTTTGATCTGTCCTACTGCGACGGCTGGCTCAATCAGCGCAGACTTACCACTGTCCGCTTCGACTGGGCAACCGGCTACACGGGTGTTGCCGAGGATGCGTACATGACCATTGGTGAGATTGCTTTCTTCATGACCGAGGAGGAGGCTAACGCCTACGCCGGCATCGTGCCTGAGACCAAGCCCGCCAAGACCGAGGCTCCTGAAACCGAGGCACCCGAGACCCAGGCACCTGCCACCGAGGTTCCCGTCGAGACCGATGCTCCCGCCCAGTCCGGTTGTAGTTCCGTAATCGGAATTGGTGCCGTGGCTGTTCTGACTGCCGCTGCCGCTTTTGTGGCTTTGAGGAAGAAGGATTAAAATATATAATCCTCTCCCCACATTTCTCTTTGGTAGGGACTTTAGAAATCATATGTCAACTCCTTTCTACGGGAGCCGCTCCCCTGCCCGCAAGGGTGGGGGAGTTTGTCAAAATACTCGAAATGGAGGTTGCAACCATGCCCAAAACAGACCGCTTTCGCGCCCTCTATGTCCTGAAATACCTCTGGGAACATACCGACGAGGAACACCCTGTAACGTTGGCACAGATTCAAACTCAGCTCTCTGAGCAGGGCATAGAAGCCATCCCCAAGACCATCGACGGTGACATTACGGCTCTGCAAGACTTGGGTTTCGATATCATCCGCAACCGCAGCACCCAGAATCAATATTTCTTTGCCAGTCGGCATTTTTCCTCCTTTGAGCTGAAGCTCATGATTGATGCGGTACAAGCAGCTAAATTCATTCCACGGGAGCAAACTGAGGAGCTTGTGGAGCGGATCGCTGGGTTGGCCAATAAGAACCAATCCGAGGATCTTCGCCGCAATCTGTTTGTCAGCAAGCTGAAGGATAACGACAAGAACACCCTTACCATGGCAGACTGGTTGAATACCGCCATTAACCAAAATAAGCAGGTCACCTTCCAATATTCCGGTTACGACCGAGAAGGGAAGAAGTCCCTGCGTTTTGATGGCTACCGATACAAGTTCAGTCCTTATGCTTTGGTTTGGAATATGGACAGCTATTTCGTGATCGGTTGTCGTATGCGGAAGGGTGAAAACTGCATCCATAAATTCCGCGTGGACAAGATCTGTGCCATTCAGATGGAAGAAGAAGAAAGACTTCCGTTACCCGAAGGCTTCGATCTGACGGCATACTGCGATTCCGCGTTTCTGATGTATGGCAACGAAACCACCGATGTGACCTTGTCTTGTACATACGACGTGATGGAAAAGGTGATTGACCGATTCGGGGAGGATATTACCATTCAACCCGGCGAGGACGAGGATCATTTCCTAATTACGGAACCTGTCACTGCCTGCTCCACCTTCTATTCATGGGTGTTTAACTACGGTGGAAAAATTCAGATCGTAGCCCCGGAGAAAGTAAAGCAAGATTTTGACGATCAAATTCATAAATTTCTGTAAACATGAGTAAATAGTAACCCCCGATTTTTGCCTTTCGTCCGTGTCCAGTGTAGCATAGCTCTCGCAGCTGTCAACGTGAAAAATTATCGCTGAAAAATGAAATAATCAATGAGAAAGCCAGGTAGCAATACCTGGTTTTTCTATATCCAAACGCAATATTTTTTCGTGTACTGACAAGGGACTATACCTCTCGTTGACATCTGCACACTATACCTCAAATGAGCATACCCAACACCCGACCTATGCTCCCCCGACCCTGCCGAAAGGCTCAATAAAAATCGGGAGGTATAGAAAATGAAAACCGAAACCAAAGAAAGAATCACCAACGAAAACGTAAGGATCACCGCTGAAAACGTCCAGCACATCGGTGAGTGTATCGCATTGTCGGCCATCAAGAAGATGATGCGATTTGCACACCATCCGCGTTCTCTGGACAAGCTGTATGCCGGATTAGTCGAAGACATCTACGGCAATCGAGGCTACAACACGACCTTCTCGGACGGTTATGATCTCGCATCCGAAGTGATCTGCTTCCTCTGTCATTACATCGGCCACAATTTGGACGATCTAGCTTGTCAGAATCGCAAGGGTGAACTGCTGACTGTCCGCTTTGCTTGCTACAGACACGCCCTGCGGTACATCGAAAAAGAGTATCTTTCCGGCTATAAGACCGTCAGCATCGAAGAATGCTCGCCGGCGGATGCTTCTATTGATTTCGAGACTGAAAACGAGATTGAAGACTACACCAAGGTCGATACCATCATCCATCAAATGCGTTTAACCGTTGCGGAAACTGAAACGCTGAATCACTATATGGCCGGTCTCGGCTTCGTAGAGATTGCGCAGATGCAGAACGTCAATAATACGACTGTTTGGCGCAGAAGAAAGAGTATTCAGAAGAAGTATCTGCGATATATCGTCGTGCAAGGCTGATCCGATTCACACATAAACACAAAAGGGAGCTTGATGGCTCCCTAAAGTTATGTGGTATAAAGCCCTGCACGATGCGGGGCGGTCAATCATGGATTGACGATGGATTGAAAATCCTCCCGCTCGCGGAGAGGAGCAAAAACATTATCGCCAGTAAGACTTTCTTGAATACTGCCTACCAGGGTCCAATCTGTTCTTCTATCCTTTGAGTGATCCACCGTATATCCATCCAATACCGGACAGGTGTATGCCTCAATCCCAGAAATATCCATTTGGTCAAATGCAATCGCATGGGTAGATGCCTTTTGGATAGCATTCATGGCTGTTTCATGATCATCTGCTCTCATAGCGATCCGAGCCCTTTCAAGATAAACAAGAGATAGTGTGATATGAAAATGCTGATAGTTACCGTCTGGAATAACGGCTTTAATGACGGCTTCCGTTGCATCTAAAATCTCCTCACACGGGGAATTCTCAAATCTCCGTAGATAGTCCAACGCGGGACAGAGGTTCATGAGCCCTTCACGTACCGTTTTTTGGAACAACCGTTTCTTTTCTTCACCCTCTACGCAGAGCATGAGCAGATCGTCTCGACTCGTTTCGGGCTTGTCAGGGTACATAAGTGCGTATTTTTTAGCTTCCTCCGGTTGCCGTCTCGACGTGTACGCATGGACAAGTCCCGATATCGCCTGACAACGCAAATCGTTGTCGGTACAGTCCTCCAAAATCATTTCATAATGACGGATACAGGAGGCTAAAAGTTCCTTTTCGGTTTCAGTACCCCAGTATTTCACGCTGTAGCCGACGTACCACTCATCGGTTGCCAGCCATTCCATATAACGATAATCCGTCGGATATTCCGCTACTGCCTGACGGGCGATCTCCAAATCGGCCTCATGGTCATCCTTTTTCCAGTACTGATGGTACTCGGCATCGAAATAAGCCTTTCGCTCGTCGGTCTTTTCCGGAGTCAAACCTAACAGATCATCAGCGGAGACGTGAAACAGTCTCGTCATAGGAGCTATGAGTGCCAGATCGGGGCAAGACTGTCCGCATTCCCATTTAGACACGGCCTGAAACGATACGCAGAGATATTCCGCCAGCTTTTCTTGCGTCAGGTCATTTTTCTTTCGCAATTCTTTGATTCTTTCACCAATAGTCATGTATGTTACCTCTCATGCTTGATTGAATCCGGATTCTGTATACAGTATAACATCTAAGTCTCCGATAGTCAATAACTTGTTTTTTGACGGCTTTTCAACTTCAAGTTGAAGAATAGAAGTTCCACCTTGGCACCGTGGCGTGTGCTTGTCTTATACAAGTCGGCTCGCTGCGCTCGCCGAGACAAGCACACGCCCGCACCGCAAACAAACGAAAAAGAAAAATCCAAAGCCGAGCGGTCGCGGAGTCGCCCGCTGAGCCGCTTGGGCGTACTTCCGCTATAACCCGCTCGGCGGCTTTTGGATAGATTTCGTTTTGGGGCGTTTGTTGGAGCCGCGCTGGGTGAGATCGTCAGCCCTCGCATCATCACCATCAGTTTCCGAGTGAGATTTGTCCAGTAGATTATCAAAACTCGCCGGTTTCGTAAGTTGACAAATTTGATCCCGATATGCTATCCTGTTTATGCGCCATGGAAGTTGTGAATGGTTGGGAAACGTTGGAGAAACTTGGGATTTGTTATAAAAGATGTGAGAAAATATAGGTTAAGTTTGCTTGACAAACTCAAGCTTTTGTGGTATAATTGCAGTACATTTCATAGGAAAAGGAATTGTCACAGTTTAGTTAGTTCGTATGCAAAGTGTCAAGCCAAGATAGATGTTGCCGAGAGGCCAAGCCCGTGTTCCGAGGGCAAAATCGGAAGGTTGCACTTAAAAGGCGTAATACGTTTTCATGACAGAAAAGCGTATTGCGCTTTTTTTCGTGCCTTTTTCTCTGGAAAATACACCAGAAGGAGAAAAACTATTGAAAGGAAAAGAGGTCAACATCATCACAAACGGCGGCTTTGAAGTCAAACAGATGAGCTCATCGGAGCGAGAGGCGTTCATGTCGGCGTTGCTGGAGCGCGTGTTAGAGCTTCAACGCAAGCGTAAGGAGGTAGACGGTCATGCCATATGAGAAAGTCAAGGTCTACTTCGACGGTAGCCACTACATCGCCATCCCACAAAACAAGGGCAAGAATCCCGGGAAGGGCGGCTACCACGGAAACGATAATGACGAAATGAGAACGGCTTTTGAAAAGGCCTATAAGGGCGCAAAGGCCAAACGACGAAAAGAGAAGGTTACGGAGATCGTAGCGGAATTGAAACCGCAATTTGAGAGCGAAGAACAGGCGGTGGAATACGTCCGAGCAGAGATGGAGCGAATTAAACGAAATCTGATCGAGAGGCGGAAGAGGCTGGTGAGGAAGATCAACCTTGGGACATGGAATTACTTTTGCACGTTCACCTATGACGATCAGAAGCATACCGAGGAAAGCTTCAGGACGAAGTTGCGGGACTGTTTCAAGAAAATGTGCCACCGCAAAGGCTGGATCTACATTGGCGTATGGGAGCGATCACCGAACTCTG
This sequence comes from Eubacteriales bacterium, assembly GCA_045577755.1. GTDB lineage: Bacteria > Bacillota > Clostridia > Oscillospirales > CAG-272 > CAMEON01. Next base: position 1,487 of record JAZNJA010000075.1, on the reverse strand, counting down.
ACCGATTGCATTTCCACGGGCTTTTCAATATCCCCGAAAACGCTATGGTCGGAGAACTGACGGAGCATCGAGATTACAGCACAAAGATGCACCGAATGCAAACCACCTTGCAGAACAGTTACTTCACGGAACGCTTTGGCAGAAACGACTTCGAGCCGATCAATAGGCAGGAGCTACCCAACGCTACCGCTTACCTGATGAAGTATATTGAGAAGTCTGGGAAGAGGATCGTATATTCCAAGAACACACCCGCATATTTCATATCCGACATTCTTGATGATGATGTGGTGTGTACCATCGGACAAGAGGACCGAAAGCTCTTGCTATTCGATAATTTTATCTGTTTTGATGACGGAGTGTACGTTGGAGAAGTCAGCCCCGAAGTTATCAAGCAGATGCCCAAAAAGAATTAAACCAATTAGTCTTTCGCCTTTGTGGAGCGTAAACGAAACCGCCGTCGAGGTCAAGGGGGCGAAAATATCGCTGAAAAGCAGGAAATGACCGACAATTATGCAATATTTTCGCCTGTTTCCCTTGACCTCTTTGGGCGGTTCCGTTTGGTCCGCTCCCGTCGAAAGACAAATCTAAAGACAAATCAGAAAGGAAAAAAGAGAATGAAAACAGCAGTCATTTATGCAAGATATTCTTGCGACGCTCAAACCGAGCAGTCAATCGAAGGTCAGCTTCGTGTGTGTGAGGATTACGCCAAGATGCACGATATTCTGATCCTCGATACCTACATCGACCGAGCCATGTCGGGTACGAACGATATGCGCCCCGACTTTCAACGCATGATCCGGGATAGCGCGAAAAGACAATGGTCTTATGTGCTTGTTTACAAGCTGGATCGCTTTTCCCGAAACAAGTATGAGGCAACGATTCACAAGAACACATTGAAAAACAACGGCGTGAAAGTGGTATCAGCCATGGAGAACATCCCAGATTCGCCCGAGGGTATCATCCTTGAATCGCTCCTGGAGGGCATGAACCAGTATTACTCCGCCGAGCTTGCTCAGAAGGTTCGCAGAGGCATGAGAGAAACACGCTTGAAGGGGAACTATCAAGGCGGTGCTTTGCCTTACGGTTACGTCGCGGCCGATAGGAAGGTCGTCATAGACGAAGAAAAGGCCGAAATCGTGCGATTCATGTTTGATCAGTACGCAAAGGGCGTTACTGTCAAAGAAATCATGGCGACGCTTACGGCGCATGGGATTCTGTATAAGGGCAGGCAGTTTCCCATGAATACCGTTTACGGCATTTTGAGAAACGAAAAGTATTCTGGAACATACATGCACGGTGACGAGGTGGTGGACAAGATTTATCCGCCCATCGTGGATCCGGAGATCTTCGCCAAAGTCCGAGCCAAGGTGTCTTGCAACAAAATCGGGAAGCACAGTAACGCAGTGGTCTACCTGCTTCGCCAGAAAATGAAGTGCGGCTACTGCGGCGAGAATATGAGTGGTGAGTGCGGTACATCAAAACAGGGA
>JAZNJA010000074.1:0-33569 GCA_045577755.1 Eubacteriales bacterium | reverse complement strand
GTTCCGAAAATGCTGAATTATGGGCGGGAATACTCGGTGAGTAAACCCACCCATATTGAAAAATTCGTCGAAAAATGGTATAATTAGGTTATATTAGAATACGACAACGAGACGTTGGTGCAAACCGTTCCTCAAATAGCGAGAAGCCGAGCATACCAAATATGTTCGGCTTCTTTTTATTTTAGCGGGACATAATAAATATTATAAAGGCAGGAAACGAAAATGAAATACAAAGAATGGTTACACGATTGGTTAGAACTTTACGAGAAAGAGTCGGTCAAGCCAAGAACCTATAAGCAGTATGAGGACGTTATCAACAAGCGGCTTATACCTGCGCTTGGAGATTATGAAATGGAAGATCTCTCACCAATCATTTTGCAGAGATATATTGTTGATCTTTCGCAGAAAGGGAACACAAAGACGGGTAAAGGACTTGCTCCCAATTCGGTGAACTGTATTATCTTGGTTTTGCACTCATCCTTGTCGATGGCGTATGTGCTTGGACTTTCAAAGGAAATCCACGTTGACAAGATCAAGCGACCCAAGACGAGTGAAAAGCCGGTGGAGAGCTTCACCAAAGAAGAGCAGAAAATGATCGAGCAAGCTGTACTTTCGGATAAGAGGGATAAGATGTTCGGTATCATTCTGTGCCTATACACCGGGCTTCGTATCGGTGAGTTGTTGGCTCTTGAATGGTCTGACATAGACTTTAATAAAGCCGAGCTTTCGGTGACAAAGACTTGTTACGACGGTCAAGACGAGAACGGCAAGAGTTGCAGGATCACCGGAACACCCAAGACCGAGACATCAAAGCGAATCATCCCTATTCCCAAACAACTTATCGCACATTTGCGGGAAATAAAAAAGAGAAGCACGTCAAAGTACGTGGTAGGGAACGGCAGTAAGATCATTACGGTTCGCTCCTATCAGCGCAGTTTTGAATTGCTCCTTCAGAAACAAAAAATTTCCCATCACGGATTTCATGCCCTCCGACATACCTTTGCAACAAGAGCTATTGAGTGCGGTATGGACGTGAAATCTCTGTCCGAAATTCTCGGACACAAGAACCCCACGATCACACTCAAACGGTATGTTCATTCCTTTATGGAACACAAGAGAGAGTTTATGAATCGCTTGGGAAAACTACTCTAATTTTTTTGTTCGTCTATTGCGTGTATCGTTATGATAGATGAACAAGGGAAGGCAAAAAATCATCTATGCCCCATAAAAAGAAAAAAATCATTGACGAAATTCGTTCAATGATCCTCGACCTCTTGAAATTATGGGGCATTTGTGATATAATAAGTTATCAACCATACGTCTATCATAACGATAGATGAACAAATCAAAGGTAATAAATACATTTATTTTTCGGTGTGAGTATGTTGAATTACGATGAAATTTATAGGATCGCTATGTTCGGACATAGGGATTTTAATGGTCATAGGCAGTTGGAGGAGCGATTGATACTGCTTCTCCGAGATCTGATTCGCAAGAAGAAGTTTATTGAAATCTATATGGGGCGCGACGGTGAATTTGACACCTATGCCGCTACACTGGTGAAGCGAGTGCAGAAAGACTTTGACGACTACCACATCATCGAGTTTAATCTTGTTTTGCCATACCCCAAAAAGGATATGGAGGACTTTGAAAAATACTATGACCGGGTGGATATTCCGATCAGCGCTCATCCGAAGCTTGCCATTACCAAGCGCAATGAGTGGATGGTCGAACAAGCCGACCTTGTGATTTGTTATATCGAACGCGAAAGCGGAGGAGCATACAAAGCAGTTCAGTATGCAAAGAAATTGGAGAAGGAGGTAATCAATCTTGCTGAATATACCGAAGAATTTTGAAATGGATCATAACAGAATGAAGCGCGATTTGCTTACCGCCTATCGCCGCATCACTTGGAAGATTTGGGTGTATTTGAAAGCCAATCCCGAAGTTCTTGAATCGAATAACAATCGAGAAATCTTTGATGAAGTTGCAAAGATTCAAACGAATTATTATCTACACCGTAATCCCAATCAGACCCGAGAAGAAGCGTTTAGTACGCAAGATTTCATTTCGGATTTGGAAGCTAAATACAACGCAGAGGATTACTACCTTGGACAAGAGACAATAGAATTGTTCAGACCGAGTATCCCTCACGATAAAGAGTGGGAACGGCAAATATATGTTGAGTTGTTTTCCTATTCAATGAGTCCCGAGAAATATACGAAATCCGTACATGATTCACTTCTTGAGAAAGAAGCAAAGTCAACAATATGATAGCATATTACCGCTTCGTTTTCAATATTAAATCAAAAACAGGTAATATAAAGGCGTAAATTCTCAGAGTAAATGCAACTCCAAATTGCACTATTATATTTACTTTGAGAATTGGCTTTTGTCACAGATTTTGGCATATGCGCTCGTACCATATTGACAATGGCATTCTCCTTTTCTCCATTCCGGCACTTCTATACTATCAGAAAAGAACGAAGCCGTCAAGGGGAGAAGTAAAAAGTACTCCAGACTTATAACAAAAAGGAGCCGATCTGTTTAGCAGATTCATCTGCGTGATAGATCGGCTCTATGAATTGTCAGCGATACTTTTTCCCCTTGACGGGGGCGGTTTTTTCTGATAAAATCAACAGAATAATTGCGTATAAGTTATCTCTGATAGTGAGTTTTTGTACGGTTGTTACATTTTTTTTCGATACTGAGTCGGAGTAATAGAAAACTGTTTTTGAAATGTTTTTACATAATGCGCACAGTCCCGAAATCCGCACAGGGTAGCAATACTTCCCACAGGATAATCCTTTTTCAAGTACTTTACGGAAAGAGCCAATCGCTCGTCAACAATATACTGATGAACGGATTTACCTGTGTATTTTTTGAAATCCGCATTAAACTTGGTTTTCCCGCAGTGCATATAGGCTGCCAATTCAGCGACGGTGAGCCTCTCATGCAAATGCTCGTTAATATAAGAGATAACATATTGAATATTCAGATGACAGAAATTCAATTCCGTCTCGGTTTGGGATTGGAGGATACAACGAATCTCCTCCAAAAGGCACCGAAAAGGGATCAAGAACCGTTCATCCATGTAAGATATTTTCTCTTCATTCACAAGGCTCGCTAAATGATCCAGAATTCCGTATAGCCAGTTGATTTGCATATCAGTCAAAGGAATGATCGTAATTGTTTTCGTAGCAGTGCGCTGGATCTGCTTGATGATGGGAACAAACTGCTCCGGGATATGGTGATTCAGCAGAATCAGATACCGCTCGTAAGCAGTGCGGTTATGATCAAGCTGTGCATGAAGGCTGTTTCTTTGAAAGATCTCCAGACAAGGACCGTGAAACTCTGCATTCAGATCCTCGGACATAACCGAAAACTCCCCTGCGCGTACCAAGGCGATCTCACAGTATTCGTGCTTATGCAAAAATTCTTTCCGCGGCGCGTCACCTACGGAGCAGGGATGATAATCCTCAGAATTGCCGGAGGGCATATAATGGACGTATTCAATAAAGGGAATGTTAGTCATTCTGTGAATTCCTTTCGCGCTTTTTCCAATCATGTCATGATTTATTATGTCATGATTTATCATATCATGATTTGAACATTTTGTCAAGGAAAAGCAAGGCTGTTTTTTTAGCCAAATGCCCAAATTTGATTGTTTATACAGTAAGAAACGGTTAGATGTTATATTTACAAAAAAATCCGTGGATGATATAATGAAGATGCCAGATGTTGCATTATTCATTGAAATGCAACGAGTACAGAAAAGGAGCGACTATATCATGAACATCAAAATTGCGATCATCGGCGGCGGCAGCGTGAACTGGATGCGTATGCTGATCAAGGATATCTATGCGTTGAACGGAGTGGAGGGCGGTGAGATCCGTCTGGTGGATCCCAACGTCTCTCACGTGACCAGCGTTTGTAATATGGCGCGGAAGTTCAACGAGCTGTCGGATAAAAATTTCCTCATTTCCATTGTAGAGGACCGCAAGGAGGCACTTTGCGGCTGTGATTTTGTTATCACGACCTTCTCCCCCGGCTCCATGGATGCCTTCCATAACGATCTGGAGGTGCCTGTGAAGTATGGCGTGCGCCTCCCCGTGTCCATGACCTGCGGTATTTCTGGTATCTCCGCAGCCATCCGCACGGTCCCCGTAGCATACGAGATTACACAGGATATGGAGGAGGTCTGTCCCGGCGCCATCCTTGTGAATGTGACTAACCCCATGACTGCCGTGACCCGGGCGTTCAATCTGCCTGCCAAGACGGTGCAGGTCTTCGGTATTTGCCACGAGATTCAACAGCTACCCGGTTACCTGGCACATATGCTGGGGCTGCAGATTCCCGAGGGGATGAGCGTCAATCAGTACCTGTATTCGGGACTCAAGGAAATGGGCTTCGAGTACACGGTGGCGGGTATCAACCACTTTATATGGCTGACCAAGGCCACGCTAAACGGCGAGGACGTTTTGCCCCGCATCCGTCAGTATGCTTTGGAGCATACGGCATTCGGTCAAACGGATGCTCATTCCATTGGCACCAACCCGTATGCGAACAACGGACAGGCTAAGCTGGCTCTTTGCCGTCAGTTTGGGTATCTGCCCATCCCCGGCGACCGCCATCTGATCGAGTTTATGTCCTCCCTTTGCAACACCCATAACGGCTTCGGCATGGAATACGGCGTGTTGAAAACCACGGTGGACTCCCGCCGATTGGACAAGGTACTTCAGCAGAGAGAGATCGACCGCATTGCCAGCGGCGAGATCCCTGTGAGCTTCCACCGTTCGGGAGAGGAGGTTGCGGGTATCATGCAGGCCTACGTTGATAAGGCCGAAATGATCACCATCTGCAATCGTCCCAACGTCGGTCAGATCTCCAATCTTCCCAAGGATGTGATCGTGGAGACCTTCATCCGCAAGGAGCGCGACGGAAGCGTTACCCCCCTTCCCGCAGGAGATCTGCCCCGTCCTGTTCATCATCTCTGCTACCTGCAGAGCAGTATCAATGAGATGGTGGTGGAGGCTGCCCTCAAGGGCGACCGTCAGCTGCTGATCGAGGCTATGAGCCTGGATCCCTCCACGGGCACCATGGATTTCGCCCAGATCCCCAAGCTTTGTGACGACCTTCTGCATACGAACAAGAAGTGGCTCCCCCGCTTCTTTGACTGATCGAAAAGCGGTATGAAACACAATGTAGACGTTACGTTCCATCCTTCCTGGTACCACAAGCACACAGGGGTGGATTTTGATGAGCGGTTTTTCTTTGATGCAGCCTATCGCGTCGAGGCTGATCGGGAAATGCGGCGTACTTTGTACGATTATTTCGGAGATTTCGGGATCGGTGAGAAGGATCCTGCACCCCGTCCCATTCTATTTTCGGATCTTTTGGCCTGCGGATTCCTGTATTCCCAGCTTCTGGGGTGTGAGGTGGTCTTCAAAAAAGACGACGCGCCCCATGTATTGCCTGCTGATTTGACCGATGAACAAGTGGCCGCCTTGCAAGCACCCGATCTGGATCGCCATCCGCTGTGGCAGAGGGTACAGAGTCAGATCGACGGTTTTCTTCGGGAGTTTGGATACGTGGAGAGCGCCATCAACCTCATGGGTATTCAGAATATCGCGCTGGATCTGCGGGGAGAGGAACTTTTCTTCGGGTATTACGACGACCCCGAACTCAATGGCAAACTGTTTGATGTAATTACGGATCTTTCGCTGGATATCGGCAGGCGGCTGTACGCCGTATCTCCCGTGATATCGGGCGGTGTAACCTCCATCGTCAAGCAGGTCTGCCCGTCCGTGTATCTCACCAGCAATTGCTCGGTCACCATGATCTCCAACGCCCAGTATTGCGAGCATCTGCTCCCCTATGATAGGCGCCTGGCAGAGGCATTCCCCTGCTTTGGCATCCATCATTGCGGATCGAATACCGAGTCGGTGATCGAGGGGTATCTCCAGGTCCCCAACCTGCGCTTTCTGGAGATTGGCGCTGGGAGCGATCTCCCCGCCGTGGCCAAGGCCATCGGAGACAGAGATATCCTGTCCTGCATCCGCTACTCCCCCGTGTCGCTGAAGACCGATACGGCAGAGGAGATGCAGAGGAAGACCGAGGCGGCCATATCCGCCTTCGGTTCGGATGAAAGGCTTTGTTTCTCCTGCGTAGGCATTGATGCCAATGTAGATATACAACAAGTACGCGAATACCTGCGGGTGTTCAGAAGGGAAGGATCACATGAGCGCTCGGTTTGATCCCTTTGCTCAGCGACATCCCTCCCATTTCAGCGGACGGTCCACCCAACTCCATGGGTTTCTGGAGCAGCGTCAGCTTCCACATCTGCAGGCTGCGGACGAGCGTCGCGCACGCATCAACAGCTTGGAGCAGCTTGAAAAGCACGCTGCATTCATGCGGAAGATGTTTGTGGAAAAGATGGGCGGTCTTCCGAAGCGGGATTGCCCTTTGAACCCGCAAACGACGAAAATTCTGGACATGGGAGACTATACGGTGGAAGGTGTGGTTTTCAACGCCCGAAAGAACGTGTACGTGACGGCCTCTCTGTATATTCCCAAGGGCTTGACCGAGCCGTCTCCTGCCGTCCTGTTTTTGAGCGGGCATACCGATAATTCGCGAATGGCTACGCAGTATCAGGAGGTCTGTCAGACCTTGGTCAATGCGGGGCTGATTGTGTTTGCGGTGGATCCCACGGGGCAGGGAGAGCGAAAGAATTTCTACGACCGCGAGCAGGGTGTCGTGAAGGTTCCCAACGCGGTGCCGGATCACGACTGCTGCGGTGTTCCCTCCCTTTGTACGGGACGGTTCATTGAATGGTATTTCATCAGCGACCAGATGGCCGCCGTGGATTATATGCTGACCCGCAAGGAGATCGACCCCCGCCGCATTGGCGTTACGGGCTGTTCGGGCGGCGGACTCCAATCCCTGTCCATGATGACCGTAGACGACCGTATCGCCGCCGCCGCGCCCGCTACCTTTACCACTACCCGCCGCGAGATCCAGTACACCTGCCAGTCCCAGGACTCGGAGCAGATCTGGCCCGGGTGCGCCGTATACGGCTTTGACCATTTCGAGCCCCTTCTGATCTTTGCCCCCAAGCCCGTGATGCTTCTGACGGTCAGCTCGGATTTCTTTCCCATTGAAGGGGCCTACGAGGTGTACAACGAGGCCAAGCGGCTCTACTCCCTGTTCGGAAAGGAAGAGAACGTCTGTATCTTTGAGGATGCCGCCTGTCACGGCTATACCATGCCCCTGGCGGAGCAGGCCGCCGCGTTCTTCTGCAAGGTGTTCCGCGTTGCCAAGCGGGAAGGTGGCATCCGAAAGGCTCTTCCCGAACGGGAGCTGTACGTAACCGCGTGCGGAAACGTCATGGGAGACTATCCCGACGCCCTGGCGATCCCCGACGAGACCGCAAGGCTGGCCGAGGAACTACGAAAGGGACGGGATCCAAGCACGGCCAAAGAATGGCTATGGGAGCGGGTCAACTACGCCCGCAAACCGTGGCCGGCGCGTCCCCGTGTAGATGATGCCACTACAGCGGCTTACGTGGGAGACTATATGGGAAAATCCGTCATGTGGTGGGTACAGAAAAATCTGTCTGCCTTCGGTGTGTTGATCTGTAAAGGGAAGGATCCCCTGGTTCAGCCCCGCCCCACCGTGATCGCCCTGTGGGATAACGGTACCCGTGCCATCTCCGCTCATGAGGACTGGATCCGGACCCAATGCGAAGCAGGGAAGCAGGTGCTGGTGGTGGATCTCCCCGGTGTGGGCGCCATTGAGCAAGCTCACGTATGGGGGTGGAGCCCCTACCGCGCCGCATACGGAACGGCCTACAAGATGTGTTGTGACCTCATGTATATGGACGACAGTATGGCGGCCATGCAGACCTACCATTTGCTCAGAACGGTGGATATGCTAAAGGAATACTGGCAGATCGGGGACGTGTCCCTCTACTGTGCGGAGCAGGAGGGCGTTTACGGTATTATGGCCGGTTATCTGACGGGAATCAGGCGTGAATACGGGGATAGACTGCTCACGAGTGTGGAGGATCAGATCCTGTCTCAGCGGCCGTTGCAATACGATAATACCCTGAGCTACGTCATTCCCGGGATGCTGAAATATTTCGATTATGCGGATTTGATGCGATGAACAAACGAGCGAATTCGTTGTGCTTTACACATGATTGGGGGGATTATATGGATCATATGTCTTACGAACAAGTTATCCAATTTGGTGAGGGAGGATTCCTCCGCGGCTTTGCGGATTGGATGCTACAAAAAATGACAGATGTCGGAGCATTTGACGGCAAGGTTGTGGTCGTACAACCCATTGAAAAAGGTATGTGCGATCTATTAACAGCACAGAATTGCCAATACACCCACGTCATTCGCGGTGCGGAGGGCGTGGAGACCTCGGTAATCGACGTGATCTCCCGTTGTGTCAAGCCTTATGAGGATTGGGAAGACTACCTGTCCCTGGCTGATATCCCTTCCATGAGATTCATTATCTCGAACACCACGGAGTCTGGCATCGTGTTCTGCGAGACGGATACAGCCGAAAAGGCGCCGTCTGTTTCTTTCCCTGCCAAGCTTACTTTGCTGATGAAGCGCAGATTTGATCGGGAACTGGGGGGCTTTATCCTTCTGCCCTGCGAGCTGATCGACCGAAACGGCGACAACCTCAAGAGGTGTGTCCTTCAGTATGCCGACCTCTGGGGCCTGGGTGATGATTTCAAGGCATGGGTAGAGGAAGAAAATATCTTTACCAACACCTTGGTGGATCGCATCAATACGGGTTATCCCAAGGGTGAAGATCTGCAGCTGGGCCACGAGGATGCCATGGTCAATACCTCGGAGTATTTCCATCTGTGGGTCATTGAGACTGAATATGATATTGAGAAAGAACTGCCCTTCTCGGCGGCGGGACTCAATGTGATCGTAACCAAGGACAAGCTGGAAATGTACCGCACTCGCAAGGTGCGTATTCTGAACGGTGCCCACACCTCCCTGGTTCCCTATGCCCTGCTGTCAGGTCTGGAAACGGTAGGCTCCTGTATGGAAGACGAAACCATGAAGGAGCATATCCGCAAGTGCGTGTTTGAGGAGATCATCCCCACCCTGGATCTCCCCCGTGACGAGCTGATCGACTACGCGAACAACGTGCTGATTCGTTTTTCCAACCCCTACATCAAGCACTATCTGTCCTCCATTGCGCTCAATTCGGTCAGCAAGTTCAAGGTGCGGGTACTGCCCTCCATTCTGGAGTATCACAAGCGGTTCGGTGTGTATCCCCCCACCCTGACCTTCGCCTTTGCCAAGCTGATCGAATTCTACCGCACCGATATGACCAATGATGCCCCCGACGTGGTGGCGTTTATGAAAACGGCATCCGTCAAGGAGATCCTGTCCAAGACCGAATATTGGGGCGAGGATCTGACATGTCTGTACGACGAGGTAGCACGCTATGTGGATCCATAAGCTGGATAACATAGAGATCGACCTGACTGATGGTCACAAGTACGCGCGGCAGGATCTGCAGGTCGGCGATCTCATTATCAAATACGGCAACCCCATCGGGCACGCCACCGCGCCCATCCGCAAGGGCGAGCACGTCCATACCCACAACATGAAAACCAACCTGTCGGGAATCATTGAGTACAGCTATACGCCCCGAAAGGATTTCCCCCGTGAGACTCCTGCAACGGATGTGCCCTGCTTTATGGGCTACGTCCGCCCGAATGGGGACGTAGGCATCCGAAACGACGTCTTTATCGTCAATACAGTGGGCTGTGTCAACAAGATCTCGGAGCGGCTGGCCGCCTTGACGGGGGCTGTCGCCTTTCCCCATCCCTTCGGTTGCTCCCAGCTGGGAGAGGATCAAGCCGTCACTCAGTTCATTCTCAAAGGTATCGTCAACCACCCCAACGCGGCGGGCGTGCTGGTTTTGGGTCTGGGCTGCGAGAATAACAACATCGAGGTATTCAAAACAGTTCTGGGCGATTGGTCCCCCGAGCGGGTCAAGTTTCTGAACTGCCAGGATCACGAGGACGAGATCGCGGAGGGCGTGCGCCTGATCCGTGAATTGCAGGCCTATGCGGACACATTCGTTCGTCAACCCGTGCCCGTGTCAGCCCTGCGGGTGGGACTGAAATGCGGCGGTAGCGACGGCTACAGCGGCATTACCGCCAACCCCTTGGTTGGTCGCTTTTCGGATCAACTGATCGCGCTGGGCGGTTCCTGCGTTCTGACCGAGGTTCCCGAAATGTTCGGAGCTGAGCATCTTCTCATGGCCAGAGCCGAGAGTGAGGAGGTTTTCCGCAAGATCGTAGACCTCATTAACAATTTCAAGGCCTACTACGAAAAGCACGGCCAGGTGATCTATGAAAATCCCTCCCCCGGGAACAAAAAGGGCGGCATTACGACCTTGGAGGAAAAATCCCTTGGCTGTGTCCAAAAGGCGGGCAGTGCTCCCGTCGTGGACGTGCTGGACTATGGCGATGCGGTGCGGCGGAACGGTCTTTCCTTGCTGAACGGTCCGGGGAACGATCTGGTCGCCATGACCAATCTCTTTGCAGCGGGTGTGCATCTGATCCTCTTTACTACAGGCAGAGGCACCCCTGTGGGAAGCGGTGTGCCTACGGTCAAGATCGCCACCAATCAAGGGTTGGCAACCAAAAAAGCATCGTGGATCGATTTTGACGCAAGTCCCATTTTGGAAGGCGCAGACCTGACCGAGGCGCTGTTTGATTACGTGCTTCGGGTGGCAAACGGAGAAGAAACGAGCAATGAAGCTCACGGATACAAAGAAATATCTATTTTCAAGCAGGGCGTTACGTTGTAATGTCTGACCGTCAAAGAACGGTATACAGTCTGCAAGCAGACGGGATACGGAGGATAAGCTATGAGCTACATGAAGGAAAGCTTCCTTTTGACAAACCGAACCGCAGAGCACCTCTATTTTTCTTACGCAAAGGACATGCCCATATTCGACTATCACTGTCACCTCTCCGAACGGCAAATCCTGGCTAACGAGCCCTGTACGGATCTGTGCGAGCTGTGGCTGGGCGGGGATCATTACAAATGGCGTCTCATGCGGAACTACGGCATTGATGAGGCGTATATTACCGGAGACAAGAGTCCTAAGGAGCGCTTTACTGCGTTCTGTAAGGTGTTGGGAACAGCCTATGGCAATCCCATCTACCATTGGTCACAGTTGGAGCTGAAGACTTTTTTCAACTGTGATCTGGAGATCAACGAAAAGAATGCTGAGGCTATTCTGGAGCACTGTAACCGCTACATGAAGGAGCATCGTATAACACCGCAATCTCTGATTGAATCCTCGGGCGTACAGGTTCTGTGCACCACCAACGAGGTCTTTGACGATCTGACCGTTTTCGATGAGATCGCCCAAAAGGATTATGCCTTCCGTGTCCTCCCCGCCTTTCGTGCCGATCGGATCATGAATATTGAGGCTTCCAATTACCTGACCTTCCTCAGTAAGCTGGAAGCATTGACTCATAAGATTGCCACTCTCGGCGAACTGGAATCCGCGTTGGAGTTGCGTCTTACAGAATTTATCAAACGAGGCACCTGTGCCAGCGACATTGCGCTGGAAAAGGTATGCGTGATCCCGTCCTTTGAGGAGGCGGATCGGGTACTGCGATCGGCTCTGAGCGGCAACGCGGTCAACGCGTCTGATGCCGAGGTGTTCAAGGGATATCTGACCTACTTCCTCATGAAGCTATACGCCAAGCACGGCATCGCTACCGAGCTGCATATTGGTGCTATGCGAAACAACAATTCCCGCATGTTTGGGAAGTTGGGGCCGGACACCGGCTACGATAGTATTTCCGATACCAACAGCATCACCGAGCTGTCCCGCCTCCTGGATCGGCTGGACAGCGAGGATGCCTTGCCGAAAACCATTATTTTCAATCTGAATCCCAAGATGAATCCTGAGATCATGACCCTCATCGGTTGTTTCCAAGGAAACGAAGCCAAGGGCAAGATCCAGTACGGAGCCGCATGGTGGTTCCTGGATAATAAGGTTGGCATGGAGCGCCATCTGGAGGATTTGACTGCTACGGGACATATTGCCACCTTTGTGGGTATGCTTACCGATAGCCGATCTCTTCTATCCTACCCCCGTCATCAGTATTTCCGGCGGATCCTGTGCAGTTATCTTGGTGCTATGATGGAGCGGGGCGAGATGACTGCGGACGTAGAATCTGTAGGAACCGTCATTCAGGATATATGTTTCCGGAATGCTCTGGACTATTTCGATGTCTGAAATACCCGAGGAGAAAAAGGTTATTCATATGGAAAAGTTTATCCCTGTAGTCGTCATCAAAGATCTGTCCGAAACCGATAGGATTCTGACCGCCCTAAAGCATAACAACATCAACTGCGCCGAGATCACCTTCCGTACCGCCTGTGCTGCCGAGACCATCGCTTATGCCGTGGAGCATTATCCCGATATGGAGATCGGCGCGGGCACGGTCATCAACGCCGAGCAATGTGAGGCCGCCCTGGCAGCCGGTGCGACCTTCATCGTCTCCCCCGGCCTCTCCACCGCTGTGGCCAAGATCTGCAACGAGAAGAATATTCCTTACTACCCCGGCTGCGTAACTCCCACCGAGATCATGGCGGCTTTGGAGCTGGGCATTACCACCGTCAAGTTTTTCCCCGCCAACATCTACGGTGGCCTAAAGGCGCTAAAAGCCCTTTCCGCCCCCTTCCCGCAGGTGAAGTTCATCCCCACGGGTGGCGTGGATCGCTCCAACATCGACGAATTCTTAGCCTTTGACAAGGTGGCGGCCATCGGCGGCAGCTTCTTTGTGAAGGAATCCCTTGAGAAAATGGAGGCAGACAAATGAGCAAAATCATTACCTTCGGCGAGATCATGCTGCGCCTTGCCCCCAACGGCTACTACCGTTTCTTCCAGAACGACCAGATGCAGGCCACCTTCGGCGGCGGCGAGGCCAACGTGGCCGTGTCCCTGGCTAATTTCGGCCTGGATTCTGCCTACGTCACCAAGCTCCCGAAGCACGCCATCGGCCAGGCGGCGGTGGACTCCCTCCGCTACTTCGGCGTGGACACCTCCAAGGTGGTCCGCGGCGGCGACCGCGTAGGCATCTACTATCTGGAAAAGGGCGCCTCCCAGCGCGGCTCGGTCTGCATCTATGACCGCGCCCATTCCGCCATTTCCGAGGCCGAGCCCACCGATTTCGACTGGGACACCGTCTTCGAGGGTGCCGATTGGTTCCACTTCACCGGCATCACCCCTGCCCTGGGCGGTAACCTGGTGGACATCTGCCTGGACGCCTGTAAGGCCGCCAAGGCCCGCGGAGTGAAGATCTCCTGCGACCTCAACTACCGCGGCAAGCTCTGGACGAGAGCCGAGGCAAGAGAAGCTATGACAAAGCTTTGCGAGTACGTGGACGTCTGCATCTCCAACGAGGAGGACGCCAAGGACGTGTTCGGCATCGAGGCCGAGAACACCGACATCTACGGCGGTAAGCTCAACCACGAGGGCTACAAATCGGTGGCCAAGCAGCTGGCCGACAAATTCGGCTTTGAGAAGGTAGCCATCACCCTCCGCTCCTCCATCTCCGCCAGTGACAACGACTGGGCAGGAATGCTCTACGACGGAGAAAATTACTGCTTCTCCAAGTCATATCACCTCCACATCGTGGACCGTGTGGGCGGCGGCGACTCTTTTGGCGCGGGTCTCATCTACTCCCTGCTGACGGGCAAGGACACCCAGGCTGCCATCGAATTCGCCGTGGCCGCCTCCGCTCTCAAGCACTCCGTCGAGGGCGACTTCAACCGCGTCAGCGTACCCGAGGTCGAAAAGCTCGCAGGCGGCGACGGCTCGGGCAGAGTGCAGAGATAAAGAGCAATTTGCTTATTCCAACTCCGTCCTACCGGAGCAGCTCCCTTTTGTCCAATCCCTGCCATCAGTATTTCCGTTGAATCATGTGTAACTATCTGTGGGTACTATGATGGATCGGGACGCAATGACGGGCGATGTGGAAAGCGTAGGGAAGGTATTTTAAGATGTTTGCTATCGAAATGCCTTGGAGTATTTCGCGGTAGAGCAAACAGTAATCAAATGAGTCATTATTGAGAAAGGAAATATTTATCATGAAGTTTAGAATAATCTCTGCTTTTTTAGCCGTTCTGATGTTGACGGGTTCTCTGTCGGCGTGTGGGACACCGGCTGATCAGCCTTCCGACACGCTTCCCAATGATCAAACCACGGGATCTGTTGAAGGGCAAGAAACCGAGCTGACTGATGATCTGCCCGATGATCTGTATTATAACGGTGATGAAATAACTATTTTGAGCCGTTACCAAGAGGGTGGGACTTCGGGTGAGATTGCCGTTGATGGCTTGATCAACGAGCCTGTGAATGACGCCGTGTATGAGCGGAATTTGTCGGTCGAGAATCGTCTTGGTGTAAAGATCGTCAGCGTTGAAGAACATGTGGAGGAATTCTCGCATGTTGCGACTAAGATCACCACGTTGATCCAATCCGGAGTAGATGATTTTGATATTGCTGTTCCGACCGGTGCCACCGGTGCGTCACCGGCCTTGGATGGTATGTTTGTAAATCTGAGAGATACCGCCTATCTGGATTTTGATAAACCTTGGTGGAGCCAAGGCTTCAATGAGTCTGCCGAATACCAGGGGAAACAGTATATGGCGACAGGTGCTATGCTCATCACCATGTACCGTTTTGCATTTGTGACGGTTTTCAATCAGGATCTTTTCATTGAGCGGGATCAGCCGTTTCTTTACGAGTATGTAGAAAACGGAACGTGGACGCTGGATAAGCAGATCTCGTTGGTTCCTATATTCCATGAAGACAACGGAAACAGTAAGCAGGACAAGGTAGGTGACGTGTATGGCTTTATTTCCAATCACAATATGATTGGTGTCGATCCGTATTGGAGCGCCTGCGATGTACCGGTGTTGGGTAAAAATGAGTTTGGTGAATATGAAGTGGTTTTGGATCTCGATCGGTTGCATAGCATGACAGAAAAGACACTCCAATTGTTTTATGAAACGGATAACGCGACGTATCGGATGGGCCATATAATCTACGATGCCGAACAGGCGGATATCCGACAGATGTTTGCAGACGGATATGGTGCCATGGCTACTCTTCGTGTTCTGGAGCTGGAGAATGGAGCCATGCGGAGTATGGAAAGCAAGTACGGTGTTGTCCCCATGCCCAAGTTAAACGAGGAACAGGAGAATTACGGTACTGTATGTCATAACATATACTCCGTTGTTTGTATTCCCATTACAGTAGAGGAGACGCGCCGAGATGAAATCAGCGCAGTTTTGGAGGCTATGGCGTATACCAGTTATAAGATTCTGCGTCCTGCCTACTACGAGACAACGTTACGCACAAAACTTTCTCAGGATCCTCAATCGGCCGCAATGATGGATATCATATTCGATAACCTTAGCTATGATCCCGGCATGTTGTATTGTGTAGCACTCGGGTCTTTCCATGATCAATATCGTAGTGTTATGGCCTCTAAAAGAAATAACATCGTGTCTCTTTTCAAACGGTATACCAATATCATGAATAAGGGAGTCGGTGAGCTGAACGACAAATTGTCGGAGCTTGACGAATGAGAAAACTATCTTTTCGTTTTCGTCATTCGGGGCTTACGATTCAAAGCAATACACGAAATTTGAGGCAGAAATGAGATGCGCTGCGCTGATTTCATTTTTTGCCATAAAACGCAGATTTTAATAAGGGGAACAGTTTTTGAGGTTCCCATGAGGAGATAGGACTATGAGTTTTTTGATTCTTTCCGAAATTTCCGAAAACCTTCAAAGAGGTAAAGCCAAGATCGTTGTTGAACTGGTGCAGAAGGCTCTGGACGAGGGGATTGCCCCCGATGCCATTCTGAACGAGGGTTTACTGGCAGGTATGAACGTCATCGGTGAGAAATTCAAGAATAACGAGGTTTACGTGCCGGAGGTACTGGTGGCCGCCCGTGCCATGAATAAGGGTACTGCCATTCTTAAACCCCATCTGGTTGCCGCTGGTGTGCAGGCTACAGGCAAGGTCTGCATCGGTACCGTGCAGGGCGACCTCCACGATATCGGCAAAAATCTTGTCAAGATGATGTTGGAAGGGAAGGGTCTGGAGGTCATTGACCTTGGTACTGATGTTTCCCCCGAGACCTTTGTGCAGACCGCCATTAACGAGAACTGTCAGGTCATCTGCTGCTCGGCTCTCCTGACCACCACCATGGGCGTCATGGAGGACGTGGTCAAGAAGGCCGTGGAGATGGGTGTCCGCGACAAGGTCAAAATCATGATCGGCGGAGCGCCCGTCAACGAGGATTTCTGCCAAAAGATCGGAGCAGACTGCTATACTCCCGATGCAGCTTCGGCAGCAGACGCCGCCGTGGAGTTCTGTAAGGGTTAATTGAATTTATCTATGAAAAGAAACATGAAACAATGGCTGTCCGACATGATTGCTTCGGACACCAAAACTGCTCTTCCCATTCTATCATTCCCATCGGTGTCCTTAATGGGAATTACGGTTCGTGAATTGATTTCCGATAGCGACCGCCAGGCAGAGGGCATGAAGCTGGTAGCTGATCGCGTGAAGTCCGCCGTTGCCGTCTCCCTTATGGATCTGTCAGTGGAAGCTGAGTGCTTCGGTGCCACCATCCGCGTCTCAGACGAGGAGGTCCCCACCGTTATCGGCCGCTTGGTAAATGACGAAGACGAGGCTACCGCATTGGAGGTGCCCGCCGTAGGTACCGCCCGCTCGGGGCTGTACGTGGAGTCCATCCGTAAGGCCGTACAGCTCATCACCGACCGCCCCGTGCTGGCAGGCATCATCGGCCCCTTCTCTCTGGCCGCACGCCTTTTGGACGTCACCGAGATCATGATGGACTGCTACGACGAGCCCGACATGGTGCATACCGTGTTGGAAAAGTGTACTGCATTTCTCATTGAGTATGCTAAAGCCTACAAGGCCGCCGGAGCCAACGGCATCATAATGGCCGAGCCCGTGGCAGGTCTTCTGTCCCCTGCATTGGAGGCGGAATTCTCTTCGCCCTACGTCAAGCAGATCGTTGAAGCGGTACAGGATGACAGCTTCATCGTTGTTTACCATAACTGCGGCGACAACGTCCTGCGCATGACCGAATCTATCCTGTCCACAGGTGCTGATGCTTATCACTTCGGTAATTCTATCGACATGGCTGACATGATGGCCAAGATGCCTACCGATACTGTGGTCATGGGCAACGTGGATCCTGCCGGCGTGCTTCGTCAAGGCGCCCCCGACACCGTCCGTGAGGCGACCTTGAAGGTCATGAACAAGTGTTGCTCCTACCCCAACTTCGTGATTTCCTCAGGTTGTGACATACCACCTGCCACTCCGTGGGAGAATATTGATGCGTTTTTTGCCACGGTGGAAGCATACTACAATCATCAATAATTGAATGAATAAGATATTCCCATCAAATAGGAGCCACTCCCCCGCCCGCAAGGGTGGGGGAGTTTGTCAAAAATGCAACATTGGAGGTCAATAATGCCTAAAACAGACCGCTTTCGCGCCCTCTACGTCCTGAAATACCTGTGGGAGCAAACTGACGAGGATTACCCCGTCACGCTGGCTCAGATTCAAAACAGTCTGTCGGAGCAGGGGATTGACGCCAATCCCAGAACCATCGATGGTGACATTACCGCTTTGCAAGACCTGGGCTTTGATATCATCCGCAATCGCAGCACCCAGTATCAGTATTTCTTTGCCAGCCGGCATTTTTCCTCCTTTGAGCTGAAGCTTATGATCGACGCGGTGCAGGCGGCAAAATTCATCCCACGGGAGCAAACCGAGGAGCTTGTGGAGCGGATTGCACAGTTGGCCAATAAGAATCAGTCGGAGGATCTCCGACGTAATCTGTTCGTCAGTAAGCTAAAGGACAACGATAAGAATACTCTGACCATGGCCGATTGGCTGAATACAGCTATCAACCGGAATAAACAGGTCACCTTCCAGTATTACGGATACGACCGGGAAGGGAAGAAATCCTTGCGGTTTGATGGATACCGATACAAGTTCAGTCCCTACGCATTGGTTTGGAACATGGACAGCTATTTCGTGATTGGTTGCCGTATGCGGAAGGGTGAAAACTGCATTCACAAATTCCGAGTGGATAAGATCTGCGCCATTCAGATGGAAGAAGAAGAAAGACTTCCGTTGCCCGAGAACTTCGATCTGACGTCATACTGCGATTCCGCGTTTCTGATGTACGGCGACGAAACCACCGACGTGACTCTGTCCTGTACATATGACGTGATGGAAAAGGTGATAGACCGCTTCGGAGAGGATATTTCCATTCAACCCGGAGAGGATGATGAGCATTTTCTCATTACGGAGCCGGTCACAGCCTGTTCTACCTTCTATTCATGGGTGTTCAATTACGGCGGTAAAATCAAGATCGTAGCCCCGGAGGAGGTTAAGCAGGAGTTTCACGAGCTGATCCAAAAGTTCTTATAAGCATCCAATTCAATGATCACATGATACGAGGTTGTAACCAAAACTGCAACCTCGTTTTTTACGCGAATTTTCCTATTGACACCGAGGACAAGTCATGATATAATACGAACGCAATGAATTGAACAAAGAGTTCAATATAAAGAGGAGGCAGGAATATGAGAACCTTGAACCAAGAAAGACTGCTGTCCATGGAGCAATATATCATTGAATACCAAAAGGAAAACGGCCAAGCCCCCACTTACCGCCAGATCATGCACGCCATGAATATGAGCTCGTTGAATTTGGTCCAGCGCTATGTCAAGGCTCTGGAGAACGAGGGAAGGATCACGAGGACAAAGCTTGGTAATATTGAGGTGATCCCTCAGTTAAAGCCCGGTGAAACAACCATGGCATACCTTGTGGGCGATATTGCCTGCGGCAGTCCTACCGAGGCCATTGAGAACATTGAGGAGTGTTACGCTCTCCCCTCGGCATTGTTTGGTAACGGAAACCTGTTTATTCTCCGTGCCTATGGTGACAGCATGATCGACGTTGGAATACGGGAAAACGATTTCGTCGTTCTGAAGCAGCAGAACACCGCCAATGACGGCGAGATCGTAGCCGCATTGGTCAATGGAGAAAGCACCTTGAAGCGCATTTACCACAAAGGAAAGAAGATCGTACTGCATCCCGAAAATAGGACTATGTCGGATATCATTGTGGATGCGGAGGAGTGCTTGATCCAGGGCGTGCTGGTAAGCTGCATTAAGATGTATTGAAGGAGGTAACCATATGGTTCAAAGAGAATTGAATACATGCACGGTCGTGCAAATGTACTGTCCTAATTGCGGAACATTAAGTACCGGGTACCGGGATCAAAACGGCAAGCATCAATTCCAATGCAAACGGTGCGGCGCGGCCATGGTTCGGTCCTACAAGAGCAGACGTCAAGATCTGATCGAAGTAACCCTGCCCAAAGGTACAGAACGGTTGAGCGGTTGATATCGCCCGGAAAGAAAATTGAATACGGCAAACGACGGAGGATGCCTGGCTGAAATAGTGCTACGTTAAGTCGTCCTTCAGGTCCTGCCTTGAAATTGGTTGGTAATGCCAGAATTGCGATGCTAATCGCTAAGTTGTGAAGCCGCCGATACGATAGAAAGTCTTATGGAATATCCATAGGATGATCTGTCGCGTCGGTGGCTTCTTTTTTTGTCTCCGTCGTTTTGTAGTCAACAGTTGTTTTCAGTAATCTTCAGTAAATTTCATTGAATTTCAGTTGGCTTAGCTGATAAAATGCCAATAACCGCTAAAAAATTAAAAAAAACGAAAATATTTTTTCTAACTCCCCATTAGGTGGGGAGTTGACCTTGTAGAATATTGTCACAAAGCAAAGAAAGGAGGTGTGAACACATGCGGGCTACGACAGAGAGACGACAGCAGATGCTTGAATATCTGTGTGAAGTCAGATCGACTACGAGATCGAAACTGATGCAGGAGTTCAACGTGTCGAAAAATACTGTGGATCGCGATTTGCAGATCCTCATGTGTTCATACCCCATAGAAACGTCGAGGGGCACAGGAGGCGGTGTACAAATTGCAGAGGGGTATTCTCTTGGCCTCAAGTACATGAGTCCTGTACAAATCGACTTGCTGAAACGGTTATCCGAAACGTTGGCAGGAGAGGATCTTGCTATTTTACAAGGTATCATCAAAAAGTACTCCAATCCGATTGCCGGCAAGTAAAGGATAATCAGAAAAAAACGACAATTGAATACCATTCATCAAGCACGTTACCCACGTTAGTTTTGCGATGAGTAAACAAGCCAAGCTCAAAAGGTGCGCCAAGATCTCCCTTCAAGGAGGGAGCGATCAAACGATACTTTGAGTGAAGTCGGATTACCACCGACAGAGGGCGATGACAAACGTGAGGGATAATGATACTTCAGTAGCCGAAAGGCGCTGCCTGCGGAGTACCCGGGGGAGGTGAGATTCCTATGGAGCCGATTCGTAATCGGACGCTTGATGACTTCCCATGCCGAACAATGTTCGGTCACACCGGGGTGTCGAGGACAAATAGGTGTGTTAAGAGCCAAAGGTAAAACGGCAGACTAATTTCCACATAGGTCTGCCTACGGCGGCTCGGATACATACCAATACCTTTGATGGGAAGACCCATGCGGTTGTGGGTATGGATTTGTCAGATCAATAGGAAGAAAAACGGAGGAAAGAAAAATGAACTTCAGAATTTTTAACAACTACATGAACACGGTCGTTAACGCAATCGACGCACAGCATAACCACCTTGACGGACAGGCAGAGATCACCTTCACCAATAATGGTAAGTGGGCGCTTCACAAACTTGAGAAGATCTTCAAGGACAAGGAGCAGAACATTCGCCGTTGGCTCAACGGTAAGTCCTGTGTCTTTACGAGTGACAGGACAGGTCAGAGGATCGAAATCATCATCGGGCCCGATAGGGAAGCACTCTATTACTTCTTGATTTTCTGTAAGAAGATTACAGAAAAGGAAGTGATCAGCGAGGATCTTCGGAATTATGTGGCATTCCTCATTTCTCGCAGTACGGTTCGGGATGAGGACTGGGAGGAATGCTGATGTGAACGAGACCTTACAGATAAATCCCAAGTTTGAGCAGATAATTCCTCCTCTGACAGCGGATGAGTTCACACAGCTTGAGGATAACATCTTAAAACTCGGTAGGGTAACGGATTCGATCAAAATATGGAACGGCTTTATTATTGACGGACACCACCGTTACAAGATTATTCAAAAGCACCCGGAAATACCTTATACAACGGATGAGTTGGATTTCGACAGTGAGTATGAAGCGATTGCGTGGATGTGTAATGCTCAACTTGGTCGCAGGAACATCACAGAAGCCAATCGTCAATACCTGTTAGGGAAAAGATATGCTGCTGAGAAAGAAATACGAGGCGGTGACAGAAAAAGCGAGGATCAAAAATCAATGGTCCAAATTGGACCATTGATTTCACCTCACAAAACGAGGCAAAAGCTTGCGGATGAGACAAACACTAATGTTTCGTATATTAAAAACTGTGATCGTTTCACACGCGGAGTCGATGCTGCAGAAGAAGTGTTTCCGGGTATCAGAAACAAGATATTAACGGGAGAAATAGTTCCTGCAAAATCTGAAATATATGATCTTACAAAGATTCCTAAAGAAGAACGTAAAGAAGCGGTGGAACTGCTTCTTGTTCCCAAAGATGAACGTAATAAATCGAAAGAGATTGCCCGTCAAATTGAAGAAGCTTTTGCCAATGGCACAGAGCAGGAAATAGAGGAAGAAGTACCGCAAGAAAAAGAGAAAGTCGTTCCTATCCCTGCAAATGCTCAAACTCCCGACCGTACTGAGACGGATAAAGAAGATAGCAAGGCAGAAGAACACGAAATAGAAGAAAGCATCCTCAATTCAATGATAGGCGCGGTGAATATGTTTATTGACAGTATCAACAACTACCTGTCGCGATTCCCGCGCTTGAGGACAGATCCGAAGTATCGCGGCCAAACAAGAGAGATAATGGTTGCGGCAAGAGATTATATAAATGATGTAGAAGGAGATTTGCTATGACAGCTTACAATACCAAAGAAAGAATCAACCCTAAGAGTTATGAAGAACTGACCCCTTACAAGATGGAGGTGGTCAATAGTGCCGATATAGACACTACAACATATCAGAGAAAGATCCAAAAGAAGAAGGTTGATCGCATCGTGGCAGAGTTCAACGAGAGAATCGCCAATGAGCCGAAGCTGAGCTACCGCGATGGCATCTATTACGTATTCGACGGTCAACACACGATCGCGGCAAGAAAACAGCTGAACAATGGCAAGGATTTGAATATCGTTTGCAAGGTCTTTTACGACCTGACCGAGGAGGAAGAAGCACTGCTGTTTGCGGCGCAAACGGGAGTATCTTCCAAGCCTACGCCGGGTGTTACACTCAGAGCCAAGAAGATCGGAAACGATACCGAAACTCTTGCCTTTATCAAGGCGAACGAAGATCTTGATATTCATCCGAGCTATTCCGACGTGCCTGGCAAGTACCGCCTCAGATGTATCAATACAGCTCGTAGGGAGTACAGCAAGATCGGTGAGAAGCAGTACAGAGAAGCGATGAAGATCATCGTGGGGGCTTGGAAGGGTAGATCTGCATCTTTCATTTCTGAAGTCATTGTCGCGATGTGCAGCTTTGTAAACACCTATTACGGTGAGTATGACCGGAGAAAGCTCATTAAGAAGCTGTCTTTCACAGACCCCTATGACATCGTAAAAGTGGCAAGAACTATCGGCGAGGACGGTGGAAAGAAGGAAGCCCTTGCTTGGCTGCTTGAAGTTTACAATGCCGAAAACAACAGTGATCCGCTTTGCGTCAAATTCTGACATTTTTCGTTGTTATTTTCCTTTCCGGTAGAAGAACCGCCCAAGCAAACAGTTAGGGCGGTTCTTGCCGTACATAGCCGATTTCGGCAAAACAAAGGAGGTTCATAGATATGGATAGAAAAATTAGACGCGGTGAGATCTACATGGCCGACCTTGACCCTGTTATAGGATCGGAGCAGGGCGGGAATCGTCCCGTACTTATTCTTCAAAATAATGTTGGGAACAAACATAGTCCCACGGTAGTTGTAACGGCGATAACGAGTCGCCTAGGAAAACACAATTTACCAACCCATGTAAAACTTCATTTAGAGTGTTTGCCGAAGGATTCTATCATATTACTTGAACAACTTAGAACGATTGATAAAGGTCGTCTAGCAGAATATATCGGTATGGTGTCGCAAGAGGAAATGAGGAGAATTGAATCGGCGTTACTCATAAGTGTTGGAATGAAGCGGAGGAACGGCAATGCAGAATAAGAACATGGGAAACCAGAAAAGGGAAATAATGATTGAGAGAACAAAAATAACAGTTAGGAGAACTTTTGGGACGCAAGATCTATGCGACCTGTATTCCGAATATGTGGTGAAAAAAATGCGTGAAAGTGTAAAAGGCTCATATTCAGAAGAGGTCGATGTGGCGAACGAATGTGTATAATACACATCAATCGCACATTTGTCAAACCGAGTTAATCGTGGTATAATAATGTTACAAACCAACGCTTTGCTCGGAAAGAGAGGAAAGAATGAAAAAGTATAAAGAGCAAAGTAGACTAATAGCTGCTGGTTATTGCAGATTAAGCGATGACGATGAAAAAGATGGTACGAGTGTTTCCATCGAAACGCAGGAAAAAATACTGACTGATTTCTGTCAAAGTCACGGTATTGCGATATACGATATATATAAGGATGACGGATATACGGGAACTAACTTCAATCGGCCGGATTTTAAGCGGATGATGGAGGATGTGAAAAAGGGACTTGTCAATGTCGTTGTCGTTAAAGACCTATCTCGTTTTGGACGAAATTACTTACAGGTGGGTTCGTACATCAGCGAAATATTTCCCCAAATGAATGTTCGCTTTATTGCTATCGGAGACGATGTTGATACAGTTCGTGGTGATACCGATTACGATTTGATGTTGCCAATCAAAAATGTATTTAACGAGTACTATCCCGCAGATTGTTCGAGAAAGACCAAACAGGCGTTTATCAGCAAGGCTATGAATGGAGAATTTATTGGTTCCTTTGCGGCATATGGCTTGCAGAAGTCGCAAGCAGACAAACACGTTCTGGAATTCAATGAAGAAACTTCTTCTGTTGTGATTGGGATGTTTGAGATGGCAGCTTATCAAGGATACGGATACAATAAGATTGCCTTGGTACTGAAAGAACAAAAGACTCTTACACCTGCTGCATATCGAGCTCAACACTTGAAACGTCCTTATGATAAGGATCCATTTGATTGGAATCATACTACGGTCTATAAGATACTAAATGATAAAACCTATTTGGGCTTTTTAATAAGCGGTAGACGGCGAAAGCCTTCTTTTAAAAGCAAGCGAATTGTAAGACAGGACGAAGAAGACTGGATCATGATTCCGGGTGTCGTTCCTCAGCTCGTTTCTCAGCAGCTATGGGATGATGCCCATGAGAAATTGGATAGTCGAAAGAGAACGGGAACAACGGGCTTTAATAACATTTTCGCAGGGCTCATTAAGTGTGACAAGTGTGGTTATGCCTTGGGAATTGCAAATGCTTCAGGTAGAAACAACTATTACTTGTGTAACACTTATAAAAAGAAAGGACCCAACTGTTGCTCAAGCCATTACATCTTATATCGTGAACTTTATGACGCTGTATTGTCGGACATAAATGATATTCTGCAAATGATCCGTGAAAACAAAGAGGAATTTGTTGCCAAGGTTCTCTTAAAATTCGATCGCGGATGCGACCACGATGACGCAAGGATCGACAAGGAGATTAAGGCTCTTGAAAATAAAATCGCCGATTTGAGTCGCAAATTTGACCAGTTGTATGACGATAGATTTAATGGAATTCTGTCTGATCGAAAGTTTAAAGAGTTATCCTCTAAATGCGAAATGGAGCAGGATGAAGCGAAGGCCAAACTTGAAATGCTGACCAAACGACGTAATTCAACCCAAGCATCTGCACAAGGTGTGGAGCAATTTATAGCAATGGCGGAGGAATACAGCATTTTGAAGGAATTAGATGGTGAGATTCTTAATAGATTGATTCAATCCATTGTTATTGGAGACAGAGTCAAAAACAATGGGATTAACGAGCAGGAGATACACATCAGTTATCGTTTTATTGGGGATATTGCATAAAAACGTGCGCAAAACATTTTGAAAATACTCTCAAAAGGCTATTGACAAAATTCATGGATGGTGCTATAATATTTATCGTTATCAAATGAATCCCCTTTTTAGGATTGACCGAGGATCGCGGGTGTTACACTAGTGGCAGCAACGGGTCGTTGGTTCAAGTCCAACAGGGGGAGCCAAAAAATGAGAGGTACGCGAAGCGTGCCTCTCATTTTTTGATTTTCTTCTTTTGAATTCGAACAACGGCTCCTTATACTTAACAGATAGCAGCCCGAAGGGCGGCTGACCGCAACGTTTGTCCCTCGGAGCTTGCGGAGAGGGCAAACTTGCGCACCCGTCCGAAGCGTAGCGGAGGCGGGTGGGTTATTACAGGGAGTCGTTGGTTCAAGTCCAACAGGGGGAGCCATCCTCATAGGTCAAAAATGCAACCTATGTCAAAAAGCCTTGTTTTACGAGGTTTTTTCGGTTTTTTAGGGCAAAATTTCTGACCTTTTGTTTTTTGCAACTTTTTCCGAGCCTTCGGGACTTGAACCCGCGACATTTTCGCACATTTGAAGAACCTGCTCTTTTCTGATATAATATAAACAGAAAGAAGGAAAGCGAGGATTTACAGATGAAAAACGGATATACCACGGTTCGCAGACTTAAACTCACCCCCTTTGAACTCCGAGTTGCAATCGACGCTCTCAACGCAAAGAGACTTAAACAGAAGGCAAGCGGGATCGATAACAGAGCAACCTCAAATCGAATACTCCACCTGCTCGATGCTCTTGAAGCTTAATTACATACGGTTAACATGGTGGTTTACGCCAAGGAGTCATAGCACGGCAAGCACCCCTATGGGGAAGCGGCACGGAGAGGATTCTCTGTCCGCTTCCTTTTTCTCTTGACAACCCTCGGAAAATGTGCTATACTGGGCTTACCAACCTGTATGACGCATAACGGCGGAAATTTGAGGTTTACAGGCAGAAAAGAGCCAAGGAGGATGGGGAATCGGGCAACGGCAACCGCAAGAATGCGCCGGCGTGCCCCGATGAGGTTCTCTCTTTCGAAG
The DNA here is from genome assembly GCA_045577755.1 of Eubacteriales bacterium. GTDB lineage: Bacteria > Bacillota > Clostridia > Oscillospirales > CAG-272 > CAMEON01. Next base: position 7,212 of record JAZNJA010000074.1, on the reverse strand, counting down.
GAGATCGGTTGCTCCAACCCCTCTGTCTCCTTGGTCGGCCGATGCCACTTACAGACCGATTCATCGGAATTTGAAGCATTTCATGATCCGCCCCAAAATCCATCCCCTACTAAGGAGGCTACCATGAGCTATCTCCCCTACGTAAATATCCAAATGGGCACCAAGTCCATTCCCCGCCGTTCCCACGGCAATACCCTGCCCCTGACCCAGGTTCCATTCGGTATGGCATCCTTCTGCATCCAGACCGACGGCGGCTCCAAGTGGTTTTACCACCCCGAGCACGAGTACGCCGAGGGGGTGCGCCTCACCCACCAGTTCAGCCCTTGGCTGATGGATTTCGGTACCGTCCTCATGATCCCCCAGAACGACTGCGTGGGCAACAGCGGGGGAGCCGCCTGGTCGGGCCGCCGTCTTGGGGATACGGTGGAGACCCCCGATTATCTGTCGGTGACCTTTTTGCGGTCCAACTGCCGCTTTGAGCTGACCCCCACCGAGCGTTGCGCCGCCATCCGCGTGACCTGCGGTGACGATCGCCCCACCTACCTGTCCTTCCTGCCCACCATGGGAAACTATACATACCGCTACGATGCCGCCACCTCCACCCTCTACTGCGAGACCGACGGCATCTGGGACGGCCTGGCGGTGGATTTCAGGACCCACATCGTTGTCCGCTTCGGTGAGGGCCAGGTGGATCCCGCCCGCACCTATATCGTGGGCGAGGGCGAGAATGCCTGCATCCATATTGCCCTGACGGGGAAGGTGCTGGAGGCACGCATGGGTCTGTCCTACATCAGCCCCGACATGGCTCTGGCCGCCATAGACCGCGAGTGTCATGACAAGTCTTTCGAGACCATCCGTGCCGAGGCCGCCGCCGCTTGGGAGGAAAAGCTCTCCCGTATCGAGATCGAGACCGCGGATGAGGTGCAGATGAAGACGTTCTACTCCTGTATGTACCGGCTCTTCCTCTTTCCCCGCAAGGCCTTTGAGCTGACTGCCGAGGGCTCTCCCGTTCACTACTGCCCAGCCGACGGGCAGGTGCGGCCGGGTGTGCGCTACATCGACAACTGCTTCTGGGACACCGCCCGCACCGTCTATCCCCTGTTCACCCTCGTCGCACGAGAGGAGTTCGCTGAAATGCTCACGGGCTTTGTGAACGACTACAGGGACAGCGGTTGGCTTCCCCGTTGCCTCAACATGGGGGAGGTGGGCTGTATGCCCAGTACCCTCATCGATGGGGTCATCGCCGAAGCGGTGACCAATGGCATAGGCTCCCGCGAGGTTTGGGAGACGGCTCTGGAGGGGATGCTCCACCACGCCAATCATAACGCACCCGACCGCCGCTACGGCCGCGAGGGTGTGGAGGAGTACCTCCGCTACGGCTACGTCCCCCGCGACTTCCGCGAGTCGGTGAACCTCACTACCGATTTCGCTTACGGGGACTGGTGTATCGCCCGGGTGGCTGAGGCTCTGGGCAGAACCGAGCTTGTGGAGGAGTACGACCGCCGCGCCGGGTACTACAAGAATCTCTTCGATCCCTCCACGGGCTTTTTGCGCCCTCGCGATCGGGACGGAAAAATGCCCGAGAATTTTGACCCCTGCACCTGGGGCGGGGACTACACCGAGGGCTCGGCCTGGCAGAACTCCTTCTTCGTCCCCCACGATCCCGAGGGGTTGGCCGCCCTTCACGGTGGCAAGGACGCCTTTGTGGCCAAGCTGGACGCCCTGTTCTCCGAGCCTCCCCGCTACCGCGTCATGGGCTACGGCTTTGAGATCCACGAGATGACCGAAATGGCTCTCATCGACTTTGGCCAAATGGCTATTTCCAACCAGCCCTCCTTCCATCTGCCCTTCCTTTACGCCGCCGTAGGGGCGCAGGAGAAGACTGACTACTGGGTGGAGCGATTGGCCCGCGAGACCTTTGGCCCTACCTCCGACGGCTTCCCCGGGGATGAGGATACGGGCACCACCGCCGCCTGGTACATTCTGTCTACCCTGGGCTTCTATCGGCTTTGCCCCGGTAAGGACGAATGGATCCGATGCAAGCGGCTGGTATCCTCGGCACGGATTTTGGGACGGGAGCTGTGATCTCGGCCCATCCCTATAGGAAAACGGGGTACTCCGTCAAAAAACCGCCCGTATGGGCGGGTTTTTGACGTTGGTTCCGAAATATTCGGCCTGTTTTTTTCGTCTGTATAAGTAGGGGTTGTTTTTTGCACGAAAGTGTGCTATAATGATATGGAATGTAACCACAAGGAGGTACGGTATGGTCTATCGCAACGGCTGGCGGGAGTTTTTCATCCTTGCCATCAGCTTCGGTGCCCCCATGGGAGTGTTCTTCATCATCCGATATGGCATTGTGGCGGGGGTTGTCAGCGGCCTTTGCGCGGGGCTGTTGTTCGGGGGAGGCATGACCCTGTTCACCCGCGGTACCGAAAAGAAATTCGCCAAGATCCGCGCCGAGATCTCCGCCGACCGCCCCATCATCTGCGAGGGCGGTGCCACCTGGAAGGGCATCGGCGGGTGGATGTTCTTCACAAAGGAGGGACTGGAATTCTACCCCCACAAGTTCAACACCGCCCGCAAGGACTTCGCCATCCCCCTGTCCCAACTGGCCGAGGTGCGACTCAACCGCAATCTGCTGGTCATCGTGCTGAAGGACGGTACGGGACTGGAGGTCGCGGTCTCCAAAAACAAGGAATGGAAGAAGCAGATCGACACCGTTCTGGCGCGGCGCGATGACGGCTACATCCTGTAGTAGGAGGTAATCCATGGCATACAATCACAAGCACATTCTGACCCCGGAGCTGATCATCCGCGATATGGAGTCGGGGCAGGGAGGGGACAGGATCATAGCGATCCCTATGATGGTCCTACCGCCTCTTGGCGCCATGATGGCTACGTTTCTCATGCTCCTCGTCACCGGGGGAGAGGGTCCGGAGTTTGTCGTGGGGATCATAATCTGCGGCCTGTTCTGGCTCCTTGCCCTTCTCCTTGTGCCGTTGGGCATCATGATGCTGAAGCCCTCCCGCAAGCTGACCGCGGCCGACATCTGCGTCGTCAAGCGCACCCTGGACACCATCTCCTACAGAGAGCGGCAGAGAACCACCGGCAAGGGCTCGGTGGAGCGGGACGTATTCTACTTTTCGGGTATGGATAAATATTTCCCCTCTCCCACCGAGGTGGCCCTGGCCCAGGAGGGTGACGAGTACTACATTGCGACCTACTCCCAAAGCAGTACCTATCCCATCCGCATCTATCGGGCGGACGCGTATATTTGGCATGAATGAAAATTGTAGTTTATCGGGCTGTTAGTTTGTGCTGACCCATGGGTGTTGCCCTCTCACCCGCCTACGGCGGGAGCTCCCCCAGAGGGGGAGCCTTTAGCGCAAATTCCCACGAAAGCTCTTTCCCCGACAAGCTTTTTTCCGTCGTACTAAGGCTCCCCCTTTGGGGGAGCTCCGCGAAGCGGTGAGAGGGCAAATAACGCAGGCAAGGCACAATCACACATTTTCAAACAGTTCGACAAACCCAAATTTGAAAACATATCAACCCATATAAAGGAGAAACAACCATGAACAACAACCATCTGCAAGGTAAGACCGCCATCATCACCGGCGCGGGCTACGCCACCCTGTCCGACGGCCGTTGCGGCTCCATCGGCTACGGTATCGCCACCGCCTTCGCCAAGGAGGGCGCGAATCTGGTCATCACGGGCCGTCAGGTGCCCAAGCTGGAGAAGGCTAAGGAGGAGCTGGAGCGCCTGTACGGCGTGAAGGTTCTCGCTATTCCCGCCGACATTTCCGCGGGCTTGGACAACGCCGCCACCGCCAAGGCCGTGGTGGACGCCGCCATGGCGGAATTCGGCCGCATCGACGTGCTCATCAACAACGCTCAGGCCTCCGCCTCGGGAGTGACCATTCAGGACCACACCACCGAGCAGTTCGACCTGGCCATCTACTCGGGTCTGTACGCCACCTTCTACTATATGCAGGCCTGCTATCCCTACCTCAAGGAAACAAAGGGCAGCATCATCAACTTCGCCTCGGGCGCGGGTCTGTTCGGAAACTACGGTCAGTGCGCCTACGCCGCCGCCAAGGAGGGCATCCGCGGCCTGTCCCGCGTGGCCGCCACCGAGTGGGGTAAGGACGGCATCAACACCAACGTGGTCTGCCCTCTGGCCTGGACCGCCCAGCTGGAGAAGTTCGAGCAAGCCTATCCCGAGGCCTTCAAGGCCAACGTCAAAATGCCTCCTGCGGGTCACTACGGCGACCCCGAGACCGAAATCGGCCGCGCCTGCGTGCTGCTGACTCACCCCGATTTCAAGTATATGAACGGTGAGACCCTGACCCTCGAGGGCGGTATGGGTCTGCGTCCCTGATCCGCAAGGAAACCCCATGTACCGTTACAGAGAGAGCGGCAGGCACCGCCTGACCTATGAGCTGATCCTGCGGGATCTGAAGGAAGGGGACAAGGGCGCGTCGGCTCTGGCCGTGGGCATGATCGTTGTCAGCCTTGCCGTGGCCCTGCTCTTTACCGCCATCATGGCGCTGGTCAGCCCCTCGGCGGGTGTCGGGGGCAAGGTGGTCTGCGGGATCTTTTGGCTTTGCGTCGCCGTGGTCGTAGGCTACGCCGTCGCTCTGCTGGTCCGCGCCCGCAAGCCCCTGACCCCCGATCATATTCGGGTGGTGAAGCGCCGACTGGACGCCATCGAGCAGGATCGGTATCCCAACGCCTACGAGCACGTCCGAGGCGAGGCCCGCGCCGTTCCCCGTTACCTGTTTATCTTTGAGGGGCTGGACTCCTACCACCCCGGCCAAACCGAGCTGGCCTTGGCCGAGGTAGGAGACGAGTACTACGTGGTGACCCTCGCCGCCAAGCCCACCCGCCCCATCCGCCTCTACCGCGCCGACGCCTACGTCTGGGATGAGTCCGCGGATGCTTGAAAGGAGATTGCTATGTCAACCTACACCCCCATCCTCGACCGCGTCCGCGCCGCCGAGAGCCTGAAGGACAAGACCCAATTCCTGACCTACCTGGGCAACGCCCTCTCCGCCGCCAAGAAGCGGGTCACCCCCGAGGAGCGGGAGGAGCTGTCCGTCTTCGCCGTGTCCGAGCTGGAGAAGGTCCCCGCCCTCCTGGATGCCTGCGAGAACTACCGCGCCAAGGACGAGGTCTACGGACTGACGGATTCCCTCATGAATCTCATGATGTTCCTCTATGCCAATCCCGCCGCTGTGCCTCCCGCCCGTATGGAGACGGTCAAGGCGGTCATGGCCCGCTACGACCGCGAGCGGTTCCTGGAGTGCGCCATTGACGAAGCCTTCCGCGACCGTCAGCCCGACGCTTCCGACATGGAGCGCATCCTCTGCCTGGTGGCGCCCCTGAAGGACGAGTTCCACAAGGGGGAGCTGTGGGCGGGGCTGATCCACTACAAGGATCAGGTGGGACGTATGCCCGCCGATGCCAAGGAAGTCCTGGAGAAGTACGCCGTGTCCGAGCTGCACCGCTACGCCGACGGGTTGCGCGAGGGAACCATCGACAAGGACGGCTACGGCAATCTGGAGTACATCTGCGACGCCGCTCTGTACATCATGCCCCCGTCTCCTCTGGGCAGTGAGCTGGTGCGTCTGCTGGACTGCATCTTCGTCCTCAAGGATCCCACCGTCAGCTACTACGCCCTGGCCACCCTTCTGGCCGTGGGTGCCCCCATCGCCGATGCCCCCATTATCGCCCTGGCCGAGAATCCGGAGTTTGCCGATCTCACCTACCACGCCCTTTCCCGCCACGGCATGGCTGACCGCTTCCCCGAGGCTCTGCGGGACCCCGTCTATCTGGCCAAGAGCAACATGGTGCGCTGGCTCACCTACCCCACCGAGCTGGGCAAGGTCCCCGACGCCATTGAGTTCATCGGGCAGACCAAGAAGAAGGGAGAGGTCTTCCACATCTTCCGCTACCGCTCCGACAGCGACAACCTGGACGACGAGCTGAAGGGCCAATGGCTCATCGGCTGGTCGGGGTCCGAGGGCGGTACCTTCAGCAACTTCGACCCCCTGGTGGAGTTTGAGAAGAAGACCCCCGAGAAGACGGTGCGGTATATCCGACGGAAGCTGCTGTGATAATTGGGGTTTATCTCGCGCCCGAAGGGTGCATATCGAGCCGCGAGAGCGGCATATCGAGCCGAAGGCCCATGCCGGAGGCATATCGAACCCCCCGAAGGGGGTATATCGACAAAAGGTCATCTGTCGATATGTCCCTACGGGACTCGATATATGCCTTTCAGCATTCGATATGTCCCTGCGGGACTCGATATGCGCTTTGCGCGAGACAAAAGCCCCCGGCAAACCCAAATTTGACCCCCCAAGATCACCCACCCCCGAAAGGAGTCCCCATGAAGCACATTCTCATCATCGACGACGATGTCCACATTGGCGATATGCTGGAGGAGGTACTGACCCGGGAGGGCTACCGCGTCTCCCGCGCTTACTCGGGCACCGAGGCACTCCTGGCCGTGAAGGCCTTCTCCCCCGATCTGGTGCTGTTGGATCTCATGCTCCCGGGGCTTGCGGGGGAGGAGGTCCTGCCCAGGATCAAGGGTATCCCCGTCATTGTGGTCAGCGCCAAGATCGACCAGCAGAACAAGGTGGATCTCCTCCTGGGGGGCGCGGCGGACTATGTCACCAAGCCCTTCGACATCTCCGAGCTGCTGGCGCGGATCACGGTGGCTCTTCGCCGTGTGGCGGTGGCCGAGCGGCCTGTGCTGACCCACGGCGGTCTGCGGCTGGACACCGAGACCCACACCGTTACGGCGGGGGAGGCCGAGGTCAAGCTGACCCGCACCGAGTACGCCATCCTGAAGCTCCTCATGCAAAATCCCAGTCAGGTCCTTTCCAAGTCCCATCTCCTGGACCGCATCAGCGAGGATACCCCCGACTGCACCGAATCCTCCCTCAAGATCCACGTCAGCAACCTCCGCAAAAAGCTGCGGGAGGCCGACGGCGAGGAGCATATCGAGGCGGTGTGGGGGATTGGGTTTAAGATGAAGGGGTAATAAATTGCAGTTTAACGGTGAGCTGCCGCGTCCTTTGCCTTCTCCAGCGGAGAAGGGGGACCGCGAAGCGGTGGATGAGGAGAGCATTTGTAACCCAACTTACTGGGATTACAGTTATGTTCCTACAACCATATGGATAGATGCGTCAAAATGGTTGATACAGA
>JAZNJA010000073.1:0-5662 GCA_045577755.1 Eubacteriales bacterium | reverse complement strand
TATTGAAATATAATGAACAGAACCGAAGGTTCTGCACCTCAACTTGCCCGAAGGGCAAATTTCACACTCGCTTGCGAGTATTTCACATGCGCTTCAGCGCATATTTCACGCGCGCAAGCGCATTTCACTTGGGTTTAGCGCAGAGCGATAAACCCAAATTTAAAAACCACCCAAATATGACCCACCGAAAGGAGGAGCGCTCATGAGACCCATCACGAAAGCCTTGTGCCTGTGTCTGTCGGTGCTCCTCCTGTTTTTCTCCCTGGCCGCCTGCCGCAATAAGGACTTTAATCCCGCCGTCCCCCCCTCCGACGGAGAAAACGGAAACGGTGACCTTCCCGCCGACCTGCAATGCTGGGTCAAGCTCCCCGACGGCACCGAATACCCCCTCGCGGGAGACAAGGCCGCCGAGCTGTACACCGCTGTCAAGAAGATCTACGAGTCCTCGGACACGGTGGAGGCCATCCCCGATCGCGGGGGGTGTCTGCGGCTCATCTTCTGCATGGGCGGCACCGCTCCCGAGACCTCCATTCCCGCCTACCAGCTCCCCAACGCCACCCTCTACGGAGTATACACGGTCTTCCCCGACGACACGGGGTGGTACGGCGATAACCTCATCACCGCCCATGTCCACAGCTTTCAGCTGAAGGAGGGGAGCTTCACCTCCCTCCGCGCCCTGGCGGATCAACCCTGACAATCTTTTTTCACAGAAAGGAAATATCACTATGAACAAATTCATGCTCAACGAGACCTCCTACCACGGCGCGGGTGCCATCACCGCCGTCGTCGATGAGATCAAGGCCCGGGGCTTTGCCAAGGCCTTCGTCGCCACCGACCCCGACCTCATCAAGTTCGGCGTGGCCGCCAAGGTCACCGACCTCCTGGATGCCGCCGCCATCCCCTACGCCGTCTTCTCGGACATCAAGCCCAACCCCACCATTGAGAACGTCCGGAGCGGTGTCGCGGCCTTCAAGGCAGCCGAGGCTGACTGCATCGTGGCCATCGGCGGCGGCTCCTCCATGGATACCGCCAAGGCCATCGGCATCATCATCACCAACCCCGAGTTCGCCGACGTCCGCTCCCTGGAGGGCGTGGCTCCCACCAAGAATCCCTGCGTGCCCATCATCGCCGTCCCCACCACCGCCGGCACCGCCGCCGAGGTCACCATCAACTACGTCATCACCGACGTGGAGAAGAAGCGTAAGTTTGTCTGCGTGGACGCCCACGATATCCCCATCGTCGCCGTGGTGGATCCCGACATGATGGCCTCCATGCCCGCCTCCCTCACCGCCGCTACGGGTATGGACGCTCTGACCCACGCCATTGAGGGCTACATCACCAAGGGTGCCTGGGCTCTGTCGGATATGTTCCACATCGAAGCCATCCGCATCATCGCCGCCTCCCTGCGCGGAGCCGTGGCCAACACCCCTGAGGGGCGCGAGGGCATGGCTCTGGGCCAGTACGTGGCCGGTATGGGCTTCTCCAACGTGGGTCTGGGCGTGGATCACTCCATGGCTCACACCCTGTCGGCCTACTACGATATGCCTCACGGTAAGGCCTGCGCCACCCTCCTGCCCGCCGTCATGGCCTACAACGCCGAGGCTACGGGGGAGAAGTACCGCGAGATCGCCCGCGCCATGGGCGTCGAGGGCGTGGACAGCATGACCCAGGCCGAATACCGCGCCGCCGCCGTGGAGGCCGTCCGCCAGTTGGCCGAGGACGTGGGCATCGTCACCTCCCTGAAGGGTGTCGCCCGCGAGGAGGACATCCACCAGATGTCGGTGGATGCCTACAACGACGCCTGCCGCCCCGGCAACCCCCGCGAGACCTCCGTGGAGGATATCGAGGCTCTGTATCGTAGCCTGATGTAATTTCGGATTGATATAGGAACGCCACCCCTGACCGTGAATGGTGAGGGGTGGCGGTTTTTATTTGATCTCTTGCTCCAAATTGTCGAACAGGGGTGAATTGAAGAAGTCCTGGATGGTGATCTCCAAGCCATCGCAGATCTTTTTGATGGTATTGATCTGGGCATTTTTGTTGCGCCCCCTCACGATGTTGCTTAACGTGGATTGCGTAATACCACAGATGTAGGACAGACCGTTAATGGTGATCAGTCTTTCTCGGCAGAGCTCCAATATGCGTAAGCGAACGGCTTCACCAATCGTCACAGCCTTACTCCTTCTTCTTCGGGTCTGCGTACTCCACGAACAGATCGTTGGGCGTACACTCCAGAATGTCGCAAAGTGCCTGCAGATTCTCAAATTTGATCCCGTTTGTCTGATTGTTGACCATCTTGTTGAAGTTCTGGTAGCTGAGTCCCAGCTGAATATACAGCCAGTATTTGGTCTTTCCCTTCTCTTCAAGCAGTTCCAATACCCTCAACTTCATTCTGTATTCCTTTCTTATTTGATCTCCTGATCCAAATTCTCAAACAGCGGTGAATTGAAGAAGTCCTGGATGGTAATTTCCAATCCGTCGCAGATCTTTTTGATGGTGTTGATCTGGGGATTCTTGTTATTGCCTCTCACAATGTTGCTCAATGTGGATTGCGTAATTCCACATATCAAGGCCAAGCCATTGACGGTAATTAAATTCTTTCTACACAGATCCAATATTCTTTGGCGGACGGCTTCACCAATGGTCATGATATTTCTCCTAACTTTATAAGGTTAACATCATTTTACAAAGGATATGCCAAAAGCGCAAACCTTATTAGGTTGACAATCCGACCAAGATGTGGTATAATGCAGAGGAAACCTTATTAGGTTAATTTGTTGTTAAGGAGAAAGAATATGTCACTCAAAAAATGCGCCGAATGCGGCGAACTCGTATCCACGGAGGCGCGGTTCTGTGTCCATTGCGGCAACGAGCCTTGCGATGAGTTTTCCTGCACGAACTGCCACGAGCGTTCCGAGGATCCCGTTTGCGGCTCCTCCCACGGGGTGTGTCCCGCCTTTCGGGTGGAGGTCGCCTACTTGAACAAACCCGAAGAACGCGATGAATAAAAGAATGGGGTGCCGTGGCTCCCCATTTTTCGCTATATCTTGGTCTCCCCGTGGCGAATATCCCCCCAATTTCCCAAAACCTGTTTACAAATCCCCAACTTTATGGTATACTGAATGGGATCGAAAACAAAAATGGAGAACCGACATGAATAAAAAAACCATGAAGCTTACCGCGCTGGCGTTGGCCGCGCTGATGCTCCTGTCCTCCTTCTGGGTCGTCGTCACCGCCGCGCCCGCCTCGTATTCCGACCAGTCCAACTCGGGCAAGCGGGGGGAGGTCTGCCTCTCCCTGGAGGGTACGGGGGCGGAGTCCTACTACACGGGAGACTACACCTTCGACAGCCTGGCGGCCATGTCGCCGAGTGGGTTGAAATCCTCCCTGCATGATCTCATGACCGACACCCACAAGATGATCACCACCTACGCCGACTGCCGCGACTACGTCTTCCGCGTGGACTGTGAGCGAAACGACACCACCCACGCCACCACCCTGTACACGAGCTACAGCATGACCAAGTCGGATTGGTCCCCCTCCTGGGCCTGCAACCGCGAGCACGTCTGGCCCCAGAGTCTGGGCGGTAACAACACCATCGGCGGCGGTGCGGACCTCCACCACATCCGTCCTGCCGAGGCGGGGGTGAACTCCTCGAGAGGCAACAAGCCCTACGGCGAGACCACCTCCCGTGGCTACTACGAGCCCGCCGATCACGTCAAGGGCGACGTGGCCCGCATTATCCTCTACGTCTACGTCCGCTGGGACGCCAGCTGGGGTGCCACCGACGTGACCAAGGTGTTCGAGAGCGTGGACATCCTCCTGGCCTGGTGCGAGATGGACCCCGTGGACACCTGGGAGATGGGCCGTAACGAGGTAGTGGAGAGCATCCAGGGCAACCGCAATACCTTCATCGACTACCCCGAGCTGGCGTGGCTGATGTTCGGCCGCGAGGTCCCCGAGGACATGATCACCCCCTCCGGGTCCGCGCTGGACGGTGAGATCCCCACCTATCCCCCCGAGACCGAGACCGATCCCATTGATCCTGGCGAGACCGAGACCGATGCCCCCGCAGGCCCCACCGACACCGTGGCCACCTTCGATTTCGGTGACAACGGCGGCGCGGCCCACAACGACGGCATCGAGATCACCGGTACCAAGTCCTACACCGACGGGGACTACACGTTGACTCTGACCGGTCCCACCAAGCTCTACGGAGGGGCCCGAGACGCCAAGGGCAACTCCTGCCTCAAGCTAGGCTCCAGCAAGGCCACGGGCGGGTTCAGCTTCACCGTCCCCGAGGACGTAAAGGAAGTGGTGATCCACGCCGCCCAGTACAAGGCCAACAAGAGCGCGGTCACGGTCAACGGTACCCGCTACGGCCTGGAGACCGCCTCCAATGACGGCGTGTACACCCCTCTGGTCATTGACACCTCCGAGACCAAGACCGTCACGGTGACTACCGTTTCGGGGGCTTCGAGATGTATGATCAATACCATTGAATTCATCGGCAGCGTTGTCACCGAGCCTGAGACCGAGGCTCCTACGGAGGAGCCTACTGAGGCTCCTACCGAGGCACCCACGGAAGCTCCTACCGAGGCTCCTACCGAAACTCCTACGGAAGCTCCTACCGAGACACCTACCGAGGTTCCTACCGAAGAGCCTACCGAGCAGCCCACCGACACTCCCGCCGAGGAGGTGACCACCGAGGCTGATCCCGCGGAGTCCGAGCCCGAGAAGGTCACGGACAAGCCTGCCGAGACCAATCCCGCCACCTCCGCGGACACCCCCGCCGAGGAAGCCACCGAGACCACTCCCGCCGACACGGGCTGCGGCTCTGTACTTGCGGGAGGGACTGTGATGGTCTCCCTACTGAGCCTTGGTGTGTTCGCCGTGGCGCGCAAGAGGAAAGAGGACTGAATCTGATACCCATTGAGGGGGGCTTTTGCCCCTCTCTTTTGGACGAAACAACGGCACGGGAGAAATTATCTCATACCGATGCGATCGATCCACCCAAAAGCATTGAAAAAAACACGTTTTTATGCTATAATCAGTTCGATAACCCATGAATGCAGCGAACAGAATACACGGGACATACCGCGTCTACCTCGAAACCACGCATTTCTCGCTTTGTGTCGTGGTATTTGAGCGCCGATCGTGATAAGATTGGGATGAAAGGAGGGACTCATGATGAACCAACAAAAAACGGGTGAGTTTCTAAAGCACTTGCGAAAAGAGAGGGGGCTGACCCAAGAACAACTGGCAGAGCGTTTTTACGTATCCTCCCGAACCGTATCTCGGTGGGAAACGGGCAGCAATATGCCGGACTTGGATATGCTCATTGAACTTGCGGACTTCTATGATGTAGACATCCGCGAAATCATTGACGGAGAAAGGAAAAGCGAGACTATGAATGAAGAAATGAAAGATACGTTAGTAAAAGTTGCGGAGTATACTAACGAAGACAAGAAAATGCAGTATTATAAGATGCGAAAAATTATAGGAGTTGTTCTGATTGCGTTCGGAGCTTTTTTGGCAGCTTCTGCATTGGCAATTTTTCCGCGCGACAGTAGTTGGGGTTCAATTTATTCAACTAATGGTGTAATAATATTGTCAGTCGGAGTGTATCAGTTGATTTGTCAAAATAAGTATAAGATATTGT
>JAZNJA010000072.1:0-1952 GCA_045577755.1 Eubacteriales bacterium | reverse complement strand
GGATCTTGGGATCCTCTTTTTGTCGTACTCATTTTGGCCTCTTTTGGAGGCTTTTTCTTTTGTTGGGGCTTATAAGTGTTGGCTTACATAGAAAAGGGCTGAGCCATTCGCTTTCTGAAAAGCTTTTGACTCAGCCCCTTTGCTTTCATCTGTGGTATGATGTAGGAGTGGAGACGGACACAAGTCCCTCTCCCGAGGATCATTGAAAACCGAATGGGAAGCGGAACTCCCGAAACCGCAGGAAGGAAACCATCCACCTATGTATTACAGAGTTGGAGCATTCTACAAAACCGAAAATCGTAATGAGACCGTGGGCAATCGGATGGGATACACTACGAAGCCCTTCAGGAATTCTCGAGAACGTTGAATATTACGGAGTATCTGGAAAGAAAGCTGGATATCGCAAGCCTCACGCACGACGAGTTCTGCGGGATACGGAATCAACTCCGCGCGGCGAAGACAGGAGAGGAGGTTAGCAGGATCAATCTTGAGATCATGGAGTGGTACGGAAGAAAAGGCTGTTGAACTTCCATGACAAGAAATGATGCCTGTTCAGGAGCCTTTACCAATACGGCAGGTTGAGAAAGAAAGCAAAGACCCGACGGGAGCTTGTATGCCCGTCGGATCTTTTTTCATTGCTTTCTCGGATAGGGGTATGCAAGTTTCGTGTCTCCGACGTTGCGGAGCGGTTACGAACGTGTATATCGTATATACCTAATGTCTAATAGCATAGAGAAAGGGAGCTGAGCTCATTGCTTAATACCATGCAGGAAACTCTGCTCCTTTGTGGCGGGCACGGAGAGATATTGAACCTCCTCGCTCCGCTCGGGGCAAGCCGCCCCGAGGCTTCTCTCCAATCGACCACTTTTGCGGCTTGCAGAGACTTCAAGCGGTTCCCCATTTCGCCAATAGAAAAGGCACCGACGAGCGGTGTCTTTTCTATTGGCGGAGATGGGGGAATGCCATTCATGTACACAACAGTTTCTTCTCCCCGGCGGGCTGTATTATAGCACAAAAAGCTATTATGTCAATGGTTTTCCATAGTAGCCGCTACAGAAACACACATTTTCACCCCCCGTTGTATATATCAACTCTATAGGTTGACACAACAATTATTCCGTATCATTTGGGCGGGTTCAGCAACAGTTCTCATAATTGACGGATTCGATTCCGGATTGGCTCACCACTAACAACCTAAATCGAATTATTCGGTTTAGGTTGTTTTTCTTTTTGTTTCAAGTCGTTTTCAGATGGTGATCGTAAGCCGTATGTTCTTCCGTCTCAACTCATACGAGTTCTGAATATGCGCAGGTATCGTCGTTTCCCTGTCACAAACAGAAAGGCCCTGACCTGCGTCAGGACCCGTCTGTAAGGGGTTATTGAAGTAGATGTGTATTTCGTCGTCGAACACGATGATCTCGCGTATGAGGAAGTTTATGAGCATCTGGGGCTCTTGTAATAATGCTGACTCATAAAAGGCGCGGATTTCCTTTTCACTCACCTTGACCTGCATCTTGCTGCGTTCAATAATGATCAGACGTTCCAGCTCTGCCTGTCGGTCTTCCAGCTCCTTCATGCGCTTATTGGCGGCGGCTGTGTAAAAGCCACGCTCGACGGCGTTCATGATGTTTTCCATCGCGCTTTCGTTCTGTTTCTGCTCCCTTTCAAGGATGCTCAACGTGGAGTTGGCTTTGATCTGAGAGTCTTGTAATGCCAGAAGACCTTGGACGATGTAATCCATTTGCCCCGGCTTTTTCAGTTCGGCGATAATGCTATCCAGCACGAATTTTTCAAGAATTTCCTTGCGGTATGGTTGTTGCTTGCACCCGTTCCGCAAGTTTTTTCTTCCATGGCATTTGTAGTAGTAGGTACGAACTCCCTGTTTTGATGTACCGCACTCACCACTCATATTCTCGCCGCAGTAGCCGCACTTCATTTTCTGGCGAAGCAGG
>JAZNJA010000071.1:0-7397 GCA_045577755.1 Eubacteriales bacterium | reverse complement strand
GTCGTAGGGGCGGCGTTTTTTGCTCATATAGGGCTCCTTGGGGGATTTCTAATTTGGGTTTATCGAACTGTTTGTTTGTGCCTTGCCCGCGTTATTTGCCCTCTCACCGCTGCGCGGAGCTCCCCCAAAGGGGGAGCCTTTTTACGGCGGGAAAACACTTGTCGGGAAACGGTTTTTTTGGAGTTTAGCACGAAAGGATCCCCCTCTGGGGGAGCTCTCGCCGCAGGCGGGTGAGAGGGCAACACCCACGGGTCAGCACAAACCAACAGCCCGCTAAACCCCAATTTGAACTATTGGCTGAGCTTAAATCGTTACGCTGATTTTACGATTGTCAAAGCGGGAGCGTTTTCCGGCAACTTGAAGTGGTTTCTTCACCCATCATCCAACATCAAAATACGGGGCACCCCGTTGGGGCACCCCGTATTTTGGTGCCGGTGGTGGGACTCGAACCCACACGATGTCGCCATCAACGGATTTTGAGTCCGTCACGTCTGCCAATTCCATCACACCGGCCTATTGTACGCCGCCCCTCAGAGCAACGGCTATATTGTATCATAGAATTACTGAAAAGTCAAGTACCTACACAATATTTTTTCTCGATTCTCTCTTCCCGATTGACTTCCCTCGAAGAATATGCTATAATGAAATAAGAGATCCCCTCGGTGTCGGGTCGCAGTCTGCGGGGCGATTCCCGACAGCCCCCGATCCGTCCACCAATTTCCCAGGCAAAGGAGCAACACCATGTTGGAAAGAAAAAGCATCACGGCTGACCTCTGCGTCGTCGGCGGAGGTATGGCGGGCATCTGCGCGGCTGTCGCGGCGGCGAGAGGGGGAGCTTCGGTGGTCCTCATGCAGGAGCGCCCCGTGCTGGGCGGCAACGCCTCCTCCGAGATCCGTATGTGGGTCTGCGGCGCTCACGGCGAGAACAACCGTGAGACCGGCATCATCGAGGAGATCGCCCTGGAGAATCTCCGCCGCAACCCCACCAAAAATTTCTATATCTGGGACACCGTTCTTTACGATTTCGTCCTGCGGGAGAAGAATATTACCCTGCTCCTCAACTGCGCCTGTATGGACGCCACCGTGGAGGAGGGGGACCTTGCCGACGGCCGCGACCGCCGCATCGCCTCGGTGACGGGCTACCAAATGACCACCCAGCGCTTCATAGAGGTCAGGGCCACAAACTACGCGGATTGCTCGGGGGACAGCATCCTGGCGCCTCTGACGGGTGCCCTCTACCGCGAGGGACGGGAGGGCAAGGATGATTTCTCCGAGCCCACCTACGTGGAATCCCCCGACAAGCTCCACATGGGTATGTCCTGCCTCATCCAGGGACGGGAGACCGACCGCCCCGTGGCTTTCACGCCGCCCCCCTTTGCGCTGAAGCTTACCGATCGCGATTTCCGCCATCGCTCCCCCCGCATGGACAGCAGCTACGAGAACTTCTGGTACCTGGAGCTGGGCGGAAACCGCGACGCCATCGGGGACACCGAGGAGGTAGCCCGGAATCTCCGCGCTCTGGCCATGGGCACCTGGGATTACGTCAAGAACTCGGGAAACTACAACGCCGAAAACTGGGAGCTGGAGTTTTTCGGATTTCTCCCCGGCAAAAGAGAGTCCCGCCGCATGGTGGGCGAGTACATCATCACCGCCAACGACCTGCTGGAGAACACCCGATTCCCCGACGCCGTAGCCTACGGCGGCTGGCCCATCGATGACCACTACCCCGACGGCTTCTACCACGAGGGCCGTCCCAACACCAATATCCTTCCCGAGCGCCCCTATACGGTTCCCTACCGTGCCCTCTACTCCAAAAATGTGGAGAATCTCTTCTTCGCGGGACGCAACATCAGCATGACCCACTTTGCCATGTCCAGTATGCGGGTCATGGCCACCTGCGCCCTCCTGGGGCAGGCGGTGGGCACGGCGGCGGCGCTGGCCACGCGGTACGGGCTGACACCACATGAGGTCTACACCCGACGGCTGGAGGAGCTGCAAACCGCCCTCATGGATGCCGACTGCTTCCTCCCCGCGCTTACCCGTCCTGTGGGAGATGCCTGCCGCCGCTCTGTCCTTGTGGACAAATACGGCACTCCCGTGGCCGGCGGAGACGCCTTGAAGGACGGTCAGGACCGACCCAACGTCCATTACGGCACCACGGCCTGCGGCCTCTCTCTCCCCAACGGTGAAGGAGTGGAGTACCGCTTCGACACCCCCGGCGCGGTGCAGTCGGTGCATCTGACCTTTGACAGCGACCTGGACCGTACCACCCTTCCCGGGGACAAGTGCGAAAGAGACCACGCCACCCGCGCCAACGTGCGCCTGGATTCCCCCCAATTCTACCTCCCCCTGACCCTCTGCAAGGCCTTCCGCCTGGAGGTGGATACCACCGATGGAGTCGAGGTGCTTCTGGACGTGGATGGGAATGCCCTCCGCGCCTATCACGTGGAGGTGGACCGCGACGATATCACCGCGATCCGTTTGATTCCCCTGGAGAATTACGGCGGGAGCGGGGAGACACGAGTGTTCTCCTTTGATTTTCGGTGACAAAGGATCTTAGGGGCGCCAAATTGCAGTTTATCGTTCCGATAAACTGCAATAGTGAAATACGCCTTACGGCGTGTGAATCGCTCGCAAGCGAGCGTGAAATACGCGCGTCGCGCGTGTGAAATTCGCCCGTTGGGCGAGTTGCGGAAAGAAACCCTACGGGTTTCAATTCAATGAAAATGGACAGAACCGAAGGTTCTGCACCTCCCACAACGCCACGGTCTTCTCCCTGAATCTCCTTGTCTCGGCTCCCGAACCCGATACCGAAGCCGTCACCGAGTCCGTGACAGAGCCTCCCGCCGAGTCCGCCGCCGAGGCTCCCTCCGATGCCGCCCCCGAGACCCATGCTCCTACCCAGACCTCACCCACCGAAACCCGTTCTGAAACCTCCGTCGGGACGGACAAGCCCGTCGGGGGCTGTATGGCGGTGATCCCCGTCCTCCCCCTCTTGTACCTCCCGACCGCCGCCCTTCTCATAACGATGGGCCGAAAGAAAGCCGAAAGGAAACCTCATGGAAGCAAATAAACCAAGATCACGCCTCCCTTACGCCGCAATAGCGGGGCTTTTGATCCTGCTGACAGCCGTG
This sequence comes from Eubacteriales bacterium, assembly GCA_045577755.1. Classification (GTDB taxonomy): domain Bacteria; phylum Bacillota; class Clostridia; order Oscillospirales; family CAG-272; genus CAMEON01. The sequence continues at coordinate 4,263 of JAZNJA010000071.1, read as the reverse complement.
TTCGGTATCCTGTCCTCGGGAAACCGTAAGGCGCAAGCCGCCCTGCGCCCCTACCTGGAGGCCTACCGCGATACCGCCGTAGAGTATCTCAAATCCGACGAGGGCTTTCAAAAGGCCTACGGGGATTCCGTCACTCCCGAGGCCAAAAGCTGGTCCTACGCGTACAAGGACCCCGCAAAGTACCCGTCCCTCTCCTTTACGCCCAAGTACCCCGCCACCGCCGAGGAGTTCGACCGTGAGCTGAGCCGCTTGGAGGTGGGCTTTCTCCTCCCGGACGGCCGTACCTGCTTGGTGCGCTTCGAAAAGACCCCGGACGGGGGCCTGGAGATCACAGGCTGGGGCTACGCCGACGAGGAGGCAGACCCCTCCGGATCCTGAGTGCCCACGCCATATCCGAAAACACAAAAAACAAAAATAACGGAGCGCTCCCAAGCGGAACGCTCCGTTTTCCCGTTATTCCGAAAGAGGACTGACCCGCAGATCCTCGAATTCCATACCGCAGTCGAAGGCTCGCACGCCTACACCCCCCTGGATGAAGGGACGGGGATCGGTGTATTCCAGACAGAATGTGCCGTCCAGATAGACACGGATGGTGGCGCCCGCGCACTCAACGCGGAGAGTATGAGAGGTACCGTAGCCAACCTTGACGTTGGCTGTCTCCAGATGTTGCCAGCTGTAGGCCTGCTTACCCAGGACCACGGTATCATCGGTCAGACCGATATAGTAGCCCTGCACCCAGTCGGTGCCGCCTCTGGCGTCCTCTTGGGTGGGGGTATCGTTCAGGAAGGTCGGCGCACCGGGGTCGGTGATCCGCACCAAAAGCCCACCGTTGGAGCCGCCCCGCAGGGTGACCGTGGCCTCCACAGCGTAATCGCCCCAGTTGCGGTGGCCGTAGATCCGTTTGGCTGTGGAGGAGTTGGACCTAGTGCCCAGGGCGTCACCCAACTCCTGCCAAGGGCCGTCGGTGTAGATGGGATCATTCAAGGAGACGGTCTGCTCTGTGACGGTCTCGCCCCGCAGAAGAGTCAGCTCGGACAGGGAAGCACCCCCGCTTCTCACGGTGAGGGTCACCTCATGCTGTCCCGCGGACAGGGGAATACCGCGATACACCGCCGTCGTCAGCTGTCCGCTCTTGGGAAGCGCCAGAGAACCCGCAGCGGTGCCGTCCACGGCGATCTCGATTTGGGTGTGAGCCTTGGCGGCGTACAGCACCGAAAGATCGAACCGCCCGCTTTCGTCCGCCAGTACACGGTAGGTTAAGGTCCGCCCCTCGGCGGCGGTCACGGCGGCGTAGCACATGACACGGCTCACAAGGGAGGGATCGGCGCCCGCCTCGGTGCAAGAGACCGCGGGGATCAGCCCCGACAGGTCGGATACGGGCTTGTAATCGTCAGCGATCCCCCGACCGCCAACGGCGGCGGTACCGCCAATGAAGCCGAAGGAGGCCTCGCCCCCCTCGGTCGTGTAGCCAATGGCTCCGCCCGCCAGATCACAGTCCTTCAGAACGTACAGGAGTCGGTCATTCATGTAGAAGGTGTAATCCCGTCCGCTCCGCTCGATCTGGAGGGACTGGAGGCAGTCGAAGCGGGTATCCTCCCCAAAGGAGCGTACCGTATCCACCTCGATGACCTCGGTCTTGCCTCCGACGGTTATGGAGATCAGCACCTTCTGGGCGGCGGGATCGAAGACACAGGAGCCGAAGCTCTCCTCGTCGGTGTAGGCGAACAGAGCACCGGCGCGACCGCACTCCTCGATGTTCAATACGTTGTACTCAGCGGTAAAATCACCGGTAAAGGGAGTTTTGGACAGGATACGGCTGCCGGCGGTAAGGCTGAGACCGCTCCCCGCCGTAAGCTCGCCCGTCAGGACCCACCCCTTGAGAGAGGATCCCGGGGCGAAATGATGATACACGTCGGGCATATCGGGAGCCTGGACCTCCGAGACCGTGGGCCCCATAACGGCCATCCGATCCCCGTCAAAGACCAGACGGTCGATATTCATATTCCGATTGGGTACCTTGTTGACCAGGGAGTGATACACGATGTAGTAGCCGTCCAGATCGGGGCCCTTGACCGTGGAGCTATGGCCGATGCCCAATACCTCGTCGGTGGTGTTGACGAGCAGAGGGGGTTCGCTGTGGCGGTCAAATTCCAGAGGGGAGGAGGCCGAGGAGGCGTACAGGATGCGGTAGGAGGGACTCAGCACGTGGTTGCCTGTGTAGGTCATGTAGTAGTACCCGTCGTGGAATACCACCATAGGCCCCTCGGTCCAGCCTCCGTTGACCGAGACGGTACCCAGGGGGCGGCCATTCTTCATGGCGGTGGGGGATTCCATCTCGTATGCCATCATGCTCCCGCCGCCCGCCGTGTAGAAGTACCATTTTCCGTCGTTGTCCACGAAGACCGAGCCGTCGATGGACATACCCAGGTTGTCGGTAACCACCGTAAAGCCCTTGGTGGGGGAGGTACTGCGCAGTACGTAGTGACCGTTGCCCGCGGGGGATGTGTACATATAGAAATAGCCGTTGTAGTAGTAGACCTCGGGGGCGTAGGCACCCTTGGTGCGGGGGTCGGTGGTACAGTAGCCCTCGAACTGCCAGTCACGGAGATTCAGGGAGGACCAGCACCGCACGCCGTTGGAGCCGTCCTTCGTGCTGGAGTACAGATAGTACGTGCCGTTGTAGCGCATGACGAAGGGATCGCCAAAGCCGTAGCCGGGCCAGGCGTTCTCGTCGGATGAGGTGAGGATGGGATTTTTGTAAGTCTGAATGGATTCCATAGGCACTCCGGGAGATTCGGGTGAGGGCTGAGTCTCATCCGTGTTGTTTGGGGTTTCGGGGCTTGTATCGGCGACCTGCGGGATCATGATCTCCTCGGTGGACCCGTCCCCCGAGGCAGGCGGCGCGGGCTGACAGGCGATCAAGGACGCCGACAGGATCGAGGCGGCCAAAAGCAAAAGAATGCGGGCTTTGAGACGGTGATTCATGTAAAGTCCTTTCGCGAATATGTGATTTACCTATCCATTTTACCATAATCCCGGAAAAATTGCAAGAGTTTAACAAAAAATCTTGACAATACTTTCAACATATGCTATAATATGCTCAATAAGCGGTGCTGAAGGTGTTTTCTCAGCTTATTCATGGGAAAAAGTCCCGGGTGCCGCAAATTTCATTCAAGGAGTACAAGCATGAAGAAGACCCTAGCATTGATCCTGGCTATGCTCATGATCGTGGCTTTCTTTGCCGCCTGTGACAACGCAAGCACCCCCGAAGAAACCACCGTAGCTGCAAAGACCGAGGCTCCTACCGAGGCTCCCACCGAGGCTCCCACCGAGGCTCCCACCGAAGCTCCCACAGAGGCCCCCACTGAGGCACCTACCGAGGAGCCCGAGATCACCGTCCCCGTCGGCGAGGAGACCGAGGAAGAGGTGGACGCTGACGTCCCCTATGAGCCCGAGCTTCTGCCCATCGGCTTCAACGGCGACAAGCAACTGGAGGGCTACCACGCCTCCGGTAAGTTCACCTTTGAGGATGGCGATGCCTACTCTGAGGAAGGCAACACGATGTTCATCGTTACCAACGATACCATGAAGGCCGGTGTCATCACCGCCACCTTCACCGCCCCCGAGGGTGACGTCAACGACAACGGTATCATCTTCGGCATGGAGAAGGACGTCTACAAGCAGTACTATTTCTGGGAGGACGGCCCTGCCTACTACTTCCTGTTCGTCTCGGATATCTGCCACCTCTACCTGGCTAAGGCCTCCTTCAACGGCCAGGCCTGGACCGAGCTGTCCATCACCAATGCCCCCATCCCCGGCTACAAGCACGGCGACCAGATCACCATTTCGGTTGAGTTCGACGGAGAGGGCTGCATTGACTGCTACGCCAACGGCGAGTGGCTCATCAGCCACTACGACTGGGATTTCATCGCCGAGGGCGTCCGCTACGGTCTCCGCTGTGAGGTTCCCGGCGTGTCCTACACCGAGTTCAAGGTTGAGAAGCTCGGCTGATCCCCGCAAAAGCTGAAAGAAAGACGGCCTACCGATTTTGGTAGGCCGTTCTTTTTTTGCGTTTGGGATTCGGTTCATGGGGGGAGGTTAAGTCAATACTTCAAATTTGGGTTTGGCGGGCTGTTTGTTTGCGGCTTGCCCGCGATATTTGCCCTCTCACCGCTTCGCGGAGCTCCCCCAGAGGGGGAGCCTCAGAACGGCGGGAAAACACTTGTCGGGAAACGGGATTTCGCTGGGTTTAGTACGAAAGGC
>JAZNJA010000070.1:0-26476 GCA_045577755.1 Eubacteriales bacterium | reverse complement strand
CTGGGTTGTCTTCCTAAGACCGCTTGGCCTCCGACTTCCTATATCAAGTACACCCCCACTTGGTCGCGGAGCTTCACCCCCCAGAAGCAGTCTGACCGCTCCAAGGTGGCCCGCATGAAGCAGGTGCCCATTCACGAGCTGATCGAGGGCAAGAAGCTCCTCTTCGTGGACGATTCCATCGTAAGAGGCACCCAGCTCAAGGAGACGGTGGACTTCCTCTACTCCAACGGTGCCAAGGAGGTGCATATGCGCTCCGCCTGTCCTCCCATCATGTACGGCTGTAAGTACCTCAACTTCTCCCGCGCCACCAGCGACATGGAGCTGATCACCCGCCGCACCATTCTGGAGCTGGAGGGCACCGAGGGCTTCAACCACATCGACGAGTACAGCGACGGCACCACCGAAAGAGGCAAGGCCCTCCGCAAGAGCATCTGCGCCAAGTTCGGCTTCGCCTCCCTGGAGTTCCAGTCCCTGGGCGGTGTCATCAAGTCCATCGGGCTCCCTCCCGATAAGCTTTGTACCTACTGCTGGAACGGAAAAGAGTAATGTTTCTCACGGTAGGGGCGCACCTGCGTGTGCGCCCGATACGACCTTCGAGAGCGCACACATAGGTGCGCCCCTACAGACCGCATTCCATGATCATACAGGATCCCACCACACAAAGAAAGGAATCAACATCATGCATTCTAATTCCAAGTCCGAGAGCTACGCCGCCGCGGGCGTAGACATTACCGCCGGCTACAAGGCGGTCGAGCTCATGAAGGGGCACATCGCCCGCACCAAGAACGAGGGCTGCGTGGACGACGTGGGCGGCTTTGGTGGCTGCTTTGGCCTGAACGTGGCGGGTATGTCCGAGCCCGTGCTGGTCTCGGGTACCGACGGCTGCGGCACCAAGGTCAAGATGGCCATGCTCATGGACAAGCACGACACCATCGGCATCGACGCCGTGGCCATGTGCGTCAACGACATCATCTGCGTGGGCGCCAAGCCCCTGTTCTTCCTGGACTACATCGCCTGCGGGAAGAACATCCCCGAGAAGATCGCCGCCATCGTGGGCGGTGTGGCCGAGGGCTGTGTTCAGTCGGGTGCCGCGCTCATCGGCGGCGAGACCGCCGAGCATCCCGGCATGATGCCCGCAGAGGAGTACGATCTGGCCGGCTTCTCGGTGGGTATCGTGGACAAGAAGAAGATCATCGACAATACCACCATGAAGGCGGGGGATATCGTCATCGCTCTGGCCTCCACGGGCGTTCACTCCAACGGCTTCTCCCTCTGCCGTAAGGTCTTCGACATCGACAACAATCCCCCCTCCCTGTACGAGCCCTGCGAGGCTCTGGGCGGTAAGTCCATCGGCGAGACCCTGCTGACCCCTACCCGCATCTACGTCAAGTCGGTGCTGGCTCTGCTGGAGAAGGTCAACGTCAAGGGCATCTCCCACATCACGGGCGGCGGCTTCTACGAGAACATCCCGAGAAGCATCCCCGAGGGCCTGGGCGCCCGCGTCCGCCGCGCCGACGTCAAGGTGCTTCCTATTTTCGACCTCATCGCCAAGACGGGCAATATCCCCGAGCGTGATATGTTCAACACCTACAACATGGGCGTGGGTATGAGCATCGTGGTCTCCCCCGAGGACGTGGATACCGCCCTGGAGATCCTCCGCGCAAACGGTGAGGACGCTTACCTCATCGGTGAGATCGTGAACGCCGCCGAGCTGGGCGGTGAGCAGATCGAGATCGTCTGACGCCCATGAAGAAGATCATCTGGAATCTCGTAAACGGCCTGCTGGCCGGTATCATGATCGCCGTGGGCGGGACGGTGTTCCTGGCCTGCTTCGGCGACGGCTCCATGGTGAATAAGACCATCGGTGCCTTCTTCTTCTCCATCGCCCTGCTCTCCATCTGCTGCAAGGGCTACTCCCTCTACACGGGCAAGATCGGCTTCATCCCCGAAAAGCACGACGGGGAAGCATTCTCGGTCCTTCTTTGGGGACTTCTGGGCAACCTCATCGCCACCGTGGCCCTGGGGTACGCCCTCCGCGCCGCCATCCCCGCCATCGGGGGCGTGGCCGAGGTCCTCTGCACCGCCCGCCTGACCCAGGTCTGGTGGCAGACTCTGATCCGCGGTATCTTCTGCGGCATCCTCATGTACATGGCGGTGAGCATCTACCGCGACAAGCAGACCATCTCGGGCATCCTGTTCTGCGTCCCCGTCTTCATTCTGGCGGGCTTTGAGCACTCGGTGGCCAATATGTTCTACTTCGGCGCGGCGGGGATGTTCTTCTCGGTGGATTCCATCATCTATCTGGCCATCGTGGTGCTGGGCAATACCATTGGCGGTATGCTCATGCCTCTGCTGGCTATGCTCAAGCCCAAGGAAGCGTGATCCGTAGGGGACGGCGCCCTCGACGTCCCGTTACCGAACGATGACCATGAATGATGCGGGGCGTCGAGGCGCCGCCCCCTACGAATCTTTCAGAAAGGATATGTTTCCATGGCTGAACAAAAGAAGATCGCCGTCCTTGTCTCGGGCGGCGGCACCAACCTCCAGGCCCTCATTGACGCCGAAAAGCGGGGCGAGCTGGGGAACGGAAAAATTACCCTGGTGATCGCCTCCAAGCCCGGTGTGTACGCCCTTGAGAGAGCCGCCAACGCGGGCATCGAGGGCCGTGTGCTGGCGCGGAAGGACTACGGCAGCATCGCCGCCTACTCGGGGGCTCTGGCGGACGAAATGACCGCCGCGGGCATCGACCTGGTGGTGCTGGCAGGCTTCCTCACCATCATCGACGAGCAGGTCTACGAGGCCTTCCCCAATAAGATCCTCAACGTCCACCCCGCTCTGATCCCCTCCTTCTGCGGTAAGGGCTTCTACGGGCTCCACGTCCACGAGGCGGCTCTGGAAAAGGGCGTCAAGGTCTCGGGCGCCACCGTCCACATCGTCACCCCCGAGTGCGACGCGGGCCCCATCATCCTGCAAAAGGCCGTGGAGGTCAAGCAGGACGACACCCCCGAGGTCCTGCAACGCCGCATCATGGAGGAGGCCGAGTGGAGGATCCTCCCCGAGGCGGTGAGGCTGTTCTGTGAGGATAAGATCACGGTTGAGAATAACAAAGTGTACATTCAAGAGTAAGGTATCCCCCTGACGTGGGCGCACACATAGGTGCGCCCGTGGGTGATCTGTGAATTGCCCCGTCGGTAATCATGATTTTCAAAAAAAGGAGCATAAACATGAAGGTCAATACCATTGCAAACGAGCTCAACTCCCTGGCCTACCACGGCCGCGGCATCATCATCGGTAAGTCCGCCGACGGTAGTAAGGCCGTCACCGCCTACTTCATCATGGGCCGCAGCGTCAACAGCCGCAACCGCGTGTTCGTGGCCGAGGGCGACGCCATGCGTACCAAGGCATTCGACGAGTCCAAGATGGTGGATCCCCACCTCATCATCTACTACCCCGTCCGCGTGCTGGGCAACAAGACCATCGTCACCAACGGCGACCAGACCGACACCATCTACGATCTCATGGACAAGCAGATGACCTTCGAGCAGGCTCTCCGCACCCGTGAGTTCGAGGACGACAAGCCCAACTTCACCCCCCGCATCTCGGGCATCATCCGCCGGGAGGCCGACGGCGACATGAACTTCGCTCTGTCCATCCTCAAGTCCGCCGAGGGCGACGATTCCTCCTGCGAGCGCTTCACCTACGCCTACTCCGATCCCCTCTGCGGCCGCGCCAAGTTCATCCACACCTACAACGGTGACGGCAACCCCCTGCCCTCCTTTGAGGGTGAGCCCAAGACCCTGGAGCTGCCCGACGTGGATATCGACACCCTGACCGACCTGATCTGGACCAACCTCAACGAGGACAACAAGGTGTCCCTGTTCGTCCGCTACATTGATCTGGCTACGGGCGAGGCTGAGACCAGGATCGTCAACAAGAACGTTTGAGGATATTGACATGAGCGTTGAGCTTCTGCATGAGTTTTGGGAAGGGAATCTGCGATATTTCGGGGCGGATCGCTTCTTTCCAAGCGACAAATACAGAGAGTTCACCGAAGGAAAGATCGACCGCAACGAGATCGTGTCCTTTGATTGCTGTCTCATGGATCTATACGAGCTGGAATCTCCCGATTCTCCTCTGCGCCCCGACACCCGGCAGATCGTGGCTGTGATGCTGCGTCCCGAGATCGACCCCTTGGAGTATATGGAAAAGCGCGGCTTTACCTTCTGCGGCTACGATCTCGTTGAGGATGGCTCGTCCATTAGTGCCATTACCAACTGCGGAGGTGAATTTACCTCTATCCCCTACGAAAAACTCACCGAGTTCGGCCTGCTCCCCACCTACAAGGATGCCGTTCTGGCACAGCTTGCGCTGGTGGAGGAAGCCCCCGAGGAGCACCACGCCTACTGCATGATCTATGAGATCTGGCGCAAGCTGGTGTAACGCAAGCCCCTCCCCTACGGCGGAGGAATGAAAAAGTATCAAACAAAAGGAGATATACCGACATGAAAGAATTCGAGCTGAAATACGGCTGTAACCCCAACCAGAAGCCCTCCAAGATCTACATGCACGACGGGTCCGAGCTGCCCATCGAGATCCTCTGCGGCCGTCCCGGCTACATCAACTTCCTGGACGCGTTCAACTCCTGGCAGTTGGTCAAGGAGCTGAAGGCCGCCCTGGGTCTCCCCGCCGTCACCTCCTTCAAGCACGTCTCCCCCACCTCCGCCGCCGTGGGCATTCCCCTGTCCGAGACCCTGAAGAAGGCCTGCTTCGTGGACGATATCCCCGGTCTGGACGAGTCCCCTCTGGCCTGCGCCTACGCCCGCGCCCGCGGAACCGACAGAATGTGCTCCTTCGGTGACTGGGTGGCTCTCTCCGACGTCTGCGACATCACCACCGCCCTCATGATCAAGCGTGAGGTCTCGGACGGTATCATCGCCCCCGGCTACGAGCCCGAGGCTCTGGAGATCCTCAAGTCCAAGCGCAAGGGCAACTACAACATCGTCAAGATCGACCCCGACTTCGTGCCCGATCCCATCGAGCGCAAGCAGGTCTATGGCATCACCTTTGAGCAGGGACGGAACAACTTTAAGATCGACCGCGAGCTGCTCACCAATATCGTGACCGCCAACAAGGATATGCCCGAGTCGGCTATCCGCGACCTCATCGTGGCGCTCATTACTCTGAAGTACACCCAGTCCAACTCCGTCTGCTTCGCCGTGGACGGTCAGGCCATCGGTGTGGGCGCCGGTCAGCAGTCCCGCGTGCATTGCACCAGACTGGCAGGCGGTAAGGCCGACACCTGGTTCCTCCGCCAGCACGAGAAGGTGCTGAACCTGCCCTTCAAGGACACCCTCGGCCGCCCCGACCGCGACAACGTCATCGACGGCTACATCAACCAGAACGAGGAGGACGTCACCGCCGACGGCAACTGGCAGAAGTACTTCACCGTCCAGCCCGCTCCCTTCACCCGCGAGGAGCAGAGAGCTTACCTCGACACCATCGACGGCGTGGCTCTCGGCTCGGATGCCTTCTTCCCCTTCAGCGACAACATCGAGCGCGCCAAGAAGTCGGGCGTCAAGTACATCGCCGAGCCCGGCGGCTCCATCCGTGACGATCTGGTCATTGAGTGCTGTGACAAGTACGGTATGGCCATGGCGTTCACGGGCATGAGACTCTTCCATCACTGATTCAGATACAAAGATATAAGATACACGCCGAGCAAGCTCGGCAGATACAAGATATAGTACGGCTTATGTCTATCGAAAGTGTTTTGAAAGAAAAAAGTATGTCCTTCGCTAAACGAATCGTGAATTTATACCGTTACTTGGCGAAGGAGTGTCACGAAACTGTTTTGTCTAAACAGATTTTGAGAAGTGGTACCAGCATTGGCGCAAATATTGCCGAGGCTGTCTATGGTAGTAGTCGTAAAGATTTTGTTTTCAAACTACAGATCGCCCGCAAGGAAGCCGCTGAAACTGCATATTGGCTGGAATAACCGTACAGTTGTTCTTATTTGACAGAAAAACAGTTCGATTCTATGAAAAAAGACTGTATTGAGCTTATGGCTATGTTATCGGCAAGTATCAAGTCGTGCGAGGACTGATATATCTTGTATCTTGTATCTTGTATCTTGTAACTTGTAACTTGTATCTACCTGCGATAAAAGGAGAACGTATGAACATTCTGGTTATTGGCAGCGGCGGCCGCGAGCACGCCGTTATTAAGGCCATTAAGAAAAATCCCACTGTGGAGACCATTTACTGTCTCCCCGGTAACGGCGGTATCGCCGCCGACGCGACCTGCGTGAACATCGGGGCCAAGGACATCGACGGCATCGTCAAGTTTGCTTCCGAGAACAAGATCGACTACGCCGTGGTCACCCCCGACGATCCCCTGGTGCTGGGGTGCGTGGACGCCCTGACCAACGCGGGCATTCCCTGCTTCGGTCCCGACAGAAAGGCCGCCATCATCGAGGGCTCCAAGGCCTTTGCCAAGGGGCTGATGAAGAAGTACGGTATTCCCACCGCGGCCTACGAGATCTTCTCGGACATGGACAAGGCCATCGCCTACCTGGATACCGTGTCCTATCCTACCGTCATTAAGGCGGACGGGTTGGCTCTGGGTAAGGGCGTTATCATCGCTCAGAACCGCGAGGAGGCTGTGGAGGCGGTCCGCTCCATGATGGCGGACAAGGTCTTCGGCGCCAGCGGAGATCACGTGGTCATCGAGGAGTTCCTTACGGGCCCCGAGGTGTCGGTGCTGGCCTTTACCGATGGCAACACCATTGTGCCTATGGTCTCCTCCATGGATCACAAGCGCGCTCACGACGGCGACGAGGGACTGAATACCGGCGGTATGGGCACGGTCGCGCCCAACCCCTACTATACCCCCGAGATCGCCGCCGAGTGCATGAAGAAGATCTTTATCCCCACCGTGGCGGCTATGCGTATGGAGCGCCGTACCTTTAAGGGCTGTCTCTACTTCGGTCTGATGCTGACCCCGAACGGCCCCAAGGTCATTGAGTACAATTGCCGCTTCGGCGATCCCGAGACCCAGGTGGTGCTGCCTCTTATGGAGACCGATCTGCTGACGGTTATGCAGGCCGTCACCGCGGGCAAGCTCTACGAGGTGCCCGTAAAATTCGCCGAGAACAAGGCTGCCTGCTGTGTGATCATGGCCTCCGAGGGCTACCCTCAGAGCTATGAGAAGGGATTTGAGATCACCATTCCCGCCGAGGCGGCCGACAGCGTCTACGTGGCCGGCGCCGCCATCAAGGACGGCAAGCTGGTCACCTCGGGCGGTCGCGTGCTGGGTGTGACCTCGGTGGCGAATACCCTGTCCGAGGCCATTGCCGCCTCCTACGCCAAGGTGGAGACCATTCACTTCGACAATGCTTTCTGCCGCAAGGATATTGGACAGAGAGCCTTGAAGGCAATGAAGGAATAAGCCGTTTCCCTTGTGGTGGAGGGCGCACACGTGGGTGCGCCTCTACCGATCGTTTCATATACAGGGTAGGGCGCACTGTGTTGAGCCGGCTCAGCGGTGTCCGCCCGATACCTCCACCATTTTTGAATCATGACGAAAGGAAAAACTGTTATGGTTTATCGCATATTTGTTGAAAAGAAGCCCGCCCTCGCCCATGAGGCAAACGGCCTTCTGAACGAGCTGAAGAACCTCGTGGGCATCACCGCCCTCAAGAGCGTTCGCGTCCTCAACCGCTACGACGTGGAGAACATCGAGGCCGACCTCTTCGCCCAGGCCGTCCGCACCGTCTTCTCCGAGCCTCAGCTGGACACCGTCACCGACACCCTGGCCTACGCCGAGGGCGCCACCGTCTTCGCCGTGGAGCCTCTGCCCGGTCAGTTCGACCAGCGGGCCGACTCCGCCGCCCAGTGCATCCAGCTCCAGAGCCGGGGTGACCGCCCCACGGTTCGCTCCGCCAAGGTCTACGTCCTGGAGGGGGAGCTTTCCGAGGACGACCTCATCGCCATCAAGAAGTACGTCATCAACGCCGTGGAGAGCCGCGAGGCCTCCATGGACAAGCCTGAGACTCTGGCCATCGAGTACGCCATCCCCGAGACCGTCGCAACCGTTGAGGGATTCATTTCCCTTGATGCGGCAGGACTTTCCGCTCTGCTGGATTCCCTCGGCCTGGCCATGGATCTGGACGATCTGAAGTTCCTGCAGGCCTACTTCCGCGACGAGGAGGGGCGTGATCCCACCATCACCGAGATCCGCGTGGTGGACACCTACTGGTCTGACCACTGCCGTCATACCACCTTCTCCACCCACATCGACAACGTGGTGATCGACGATCCCGCCGTGGCCGACGCCTATGAGCGTTATCTCGCCAACCGCATCGAGGTCTACGGCGAGGAGAAGGCCGCCAAGAGACCCCAGACCCTCATGGACATCGCCACCATCGGTGCCAAGGTGCTGAAGAAGCGGGGGCTGCTCCCCGAGCTGGACGAGTCTGAGGAGATCAACGCCTGCTCCATCCACGTCACCGCCGAGATCAATGGCGAGGAGCAGGATTGGCTCCTCATGTTCAAGAACGAGACCCACAACCACCCCACCGAGATCGAGCCCTTCGGCGGCGCGGCCACCTGTATCGGCGGCTGTATCCGCGATCCTCTGTCGGGGCGCGCTTACGTCCATCAGGCTATGCGCGTGACGGGCGGCGGCGACCCCCGCAAGACCCTGGCCGAGACGCTCCCCGGTAAGCTTCCCCAGAGAAAGCTGGCACAGACCGCCGCCGCGGGCTACTCCTCCTACGGCAACCAGATCGGTCTGGCAACGGGTCACGTTGCCGAGGTCTACCACGAGGGCTACGTAGCCAAGCGTCTGGAGTGCGGTGCCGTAGTGGCCGCCGCTCCCGCCTACAACGTCCGTCGTGAGCGTCCCGAGGCAGGGGACGTGGTCATCCTGCTGGGCGGCCGCACCGGCCGTGACGGTATCGGCGGTGCAACCGGCTCCTCCAAGTCCCACAACATGAAGTCTCTGACCACCATGGCCTCCGAGGTCCAGAAGGGCAACGTTCCCGAGGAGCGCAAGATCCAGAGACTGTTCCGCAACCCCGGGGTCACCCGCCTCATCAAGCGCTGTAACGATTTCGGCGCAGGCGGTGTTTCGGTTGCCATTGGTGAGCTGGCTGACGGCTTGAAGATCGACCTCGACGCAGTCCGCAAGAAGTACGACGGTCTGGACGGCACCGAGCTGGCCATCTCCGAGTCTCAGGAGCGCATGGCCGTGGTGGTGGCCGCCGAGGATGCCGATCAGTTCATTGAGTTTGCCCAGTCCGAGAACCTGGAGGCCTACCGCGTGGCCGTGGTCACAAAGGAGGCCCGTATGGTCATGTCCTGGAAGGGGCAGACCATCGCCAACCTCTCCCGCGCCTTCCTCAACACCAACGGCGCCGACAAGCACACCAAGGTGGAGGTCACCGAGAAGGATCTGTCCGCCTTCTCCAAGCCTCTCTACAAGGATCTCCGCGACATGGCTTCCGACCTCAAGACCGCTTCCCGCAGGGGTCTGGTGGAGCGCTTCGATGGCTCCATCGGCGCGGGCTCAGTGCTCATGCCCTTCGGCGGTAAGACCCAGAAGACCCCCGCCCAGGCTATGGCCGCCCTCCTGCCCACCCTGCCCGGTCAGTCCACCGACCAGGCCAGCGTCATGGCATGGGGCCTGGATCCCGACGCCATGTGCATTGACCCCTACAGCGGCGCTCACGCCGCCGTCTACAACTCCATGGCCAAGCTGGTGGCCGCGGGTGCCGATTACAAGCTGGCGTACCTGACCCTCCAGGAGTTCTTCGAGAAGCTGAAGAACGAGCCCGCCCGCTGGGGTAAGCCCTTCGCCGCACTTCTCGGCGCTATGGATGCCCAGAACGAGCTGGGCACCGCCGCTATCGGCGGTAAGGACTCCATGTCGGGTACCTTCCTGGATAAGGACGTGCCTCCTACGCTGATCTCCTTCGCCATTGCTCCCATCAAGGCGGGCGAGGTACTGACCCCCGAGTTCAAGGAGGCAGGCCACCCCGTGTATCTCTTCGCTCCCGTGGACGAGACCGCCGAGTCCGTCAAGGCGACCTGGGAGACCTTCCACACCCTCTGCGGGGAAGGGAAGGTCAAGGCCGCTTGGGCCGTGGAGAACGGGCTTTCCGAGGCCGTCATGAAGATGGCCTTCGGTAACGAGATCGGCTTCAAGGCCACCGCCAAGCTCAGCGCAAGCGACTGGCATCTGCCCTTCTACGGCTTCATCGTGGCAGAGCTGACCGAGGACGTGACCCTCCGCGGCACCCTGAAGCTGGGTATGACCACCGCCGAGCCCGTGATCGAGCTGGGCAAGGACAAGGCTACCGTCGCCGAGCTGATGACCCTCAACGAGGCCACTCTGGAGGGGGTCTACCCCACTACCGTACCCGCTACGGGCGATCTCCCCGTCTTCGCCTACAACGGCGGATGCAACGCCGCTCCCGCCGTGAAGTGTGCCCGTCCCAAGGCCCTGATCCCCGTGTTCCCCGGCACCAACTGCGAGTACGATTCCGCCAAGGCGCTGGAGCGGGCAGGTGCCGATCCCGAGATCGTGGTCATCCGCAACCTCACCGCTGACGACGTGGCGAGGAGCGTGGAGACCGTGGCCGCCAAGCTGGCAGAGTCCAACATGGTCTTTATCCCCGGCGGCTTCTCGGGCGGCGACGAGCCCGACGGCTCCGCCAAGTTCATCACCGCCTTCTTCCGCAACCCCGCCATCAAGGCTCAGGTGGCTGACCTGCTGGATAACCGCGACGGTCTGATGCTGGGTATCTGCAACGGCTTCCAGGCCCTCATCAAGCTGGGTCTGGTGCCCTTCGGTAAGATCATCGACACCGACGAGTCCTGTCCCACCCTGACCTACAACGTCATCGGCCGCCACCAGTCCAAGCTGGTGCGCACCCGCGTTTGCACCAACAAGTCGCCTTGGCTGGCAGGCACCAGCGTCGGTGACATTTACACCGTGCCGATCTCCCACGGCGAGGGTCGCTTCCTCTGCTCCGACGAGTTGGTGAAGAAGCTGGCCGAGAACGGTCAGATCGCTACTCAGTACGTTGACCTTGCAGGCAATCCTTCCATGGACACCGCCTTCAACCCCAACGGCTCGGTCTGTGCCATCGAGGGCATCACCTCCCCCGACGGCCGTGTGCTGGGTAAGATGGGTCACTCCGAGCGTATCGGTAAGAACCTCTACCGCAACGTCATCGGCGAGTACGATATGCAGCTGTTCGAGTCGGCTGTGAAGTATTTCAAGGGTTAAAGGAACGAGGGGCTCTGCCCCTGACCCCCGGCAAAACCCTTTTTGAAAAAAGGGTTTTGGATTCCGAAAAACTTTTTGATCTGCTGATTCTGAATTGTAGGGGAGGGGTCTCCCCTTCCGCCGAACACCTGAAGATCCCAAGAAAAGCGGGGGGCGAAACGCCTCCCCTACACCAAAAAATATGAAAAGATAAAGGAGACTACCACCATGGCCTATTTATCCGACATTGAGATCGCCCAGTCCACCCCCATGCAGCCCATTACCGAGATCGCCAAGGTCGCCGGTGTGGACGACAAGTATATGGAGCAGTACGGCCGCTACAAGGCAAAGGTCGACTACGCGCTCCTGAAGGATTCCGACCGGGGTAACGGTAAGCTGATCCTGGTTACCGCCATCACCCCCACCCCCGCGGGCGAGGGTAAGACCACCACTACCATCGGGCTTTCCGACGGTCTGAAGAAGATCGGCAAGAACGTGGTGGTCGCCCTCCGCGAGCCCTCTCTGGGTCCCGTGTTCGGCGTCAAGGGCGGCGCGGCCGGCGGCGGTTATGCCCAGGTCGTCCCCATGGAGGACATCAACCTCCCCTTCACCGGTGACTTCCACGCCATCGGTGCCGCCAATAACCTTCTGGCCGCCATGCTGGACAACCACATCTACCAGGGCAACGCCCTCAACATCGACCCCCGCCGCATCACCTGGAAGCGTTGCGTGGACATGAACGACCGCCAGCTTCGCTTTGTCACCGACGGTCTGGGCGGCCGGGTCAACGGCGTGCCCCGTGAGGACGGCTACGACATCACCGTGGCCTCCGAGATCATGGCCGTGTTCTGCCTGGCCTCCTCCATCACCGATCTGAAGGCAAGGCTCTCCCGCATCGTGGTGGGCTACACCTACGACGAGAAGCCCGTCACCGCAGGGGATCTGGGTGCCGTTGGCGCCATGGCCGCCCTCCTGAAGGACGCTCTGAAGCCCAACCTGGTGCAGACCCTGGAGGGTACTCCCGCCTTCGTCCACGGCGGTCCCTTCGCCAACATCGCCCACGGCTGTAATTCGGTCATCGCCACCAAGATGGCCATGAAGCTGGGTGACTACGCCGTCACCGAGGCAGGCTTTGGCGCGGATCTGGGTGCCGAGAAGTTCCTGGACATCAAGTGCCGCATGGCAGGACTGAACCCCGACGCCGTGGTCATGGTCGCCACCGTCCGCGCTCTGAAGATGCACGGCGGCATGGCCAAGACCGAGCTGGGTAACGAGAACCTGGTGGCTCTGGAGGCCGGTATCCCCAACCTGCTCCGCCACGTGTCCAACATCAAGGACGTGTACAAGCTGCCCTGCGTGGTGGCTGTCAACCGTTTCCCCACCGACACTGATGCCGAGATCGATCTGGTTATCGAGAAGTGCAAGGCTCTGGGCGTGAACGTGGTCCTGTCCACCGTCTGGGCCGAGGGCGGCAAGGGCGGTATGGCTCTGGCCGAGGAGGTTGTCCGTCTCTGCGAGCAGCCCAATGACTTCTCCTTCAGCTACGAGCTGGACGGCACCATCGAGGAGAAGATCGAGGCCATCGTCCGCCGTGTCTACCGCGGCGACGCCGTGAACTTCACCCCCGCCGCCAAGAAGGAGATCGCCAGACTCACTTCTCTGGGCTACGACAAGATCCCCGTCTGCATGGCCAAGACCCAGTACAGCTTCTCGGACGACATGACCAAGCTGGGCGCTCCCGAGGGCTTCACCGTCACCGTCCGCAACGTCAAGGTCTCCGCCGGCGCGGGCTTCATCGTGGCGCTGACGGGTGACATCATGACCATGCCCGGCCTTCCCAAGGCTCCCGCCGCGCTGAAGATCGACGTGGATGAGGATGGAAAGATTTCGGGGCTGTTCTGATCGGATCACGAAGAAAACAGGAGATTCAGCATGAAACTACGAAAGATCGCGGTGCTGTTGCTGGCGGTCATTCTGACGGCCGGTATGTGCGCCGCGTGCGGTGAGCCGGAATATGAGCCCGAGACCGATACGCAGGCCGATACGGTGGCGGATACACCCGCTCCGACGGAGCCCGCCACCGAACCTGCCCCGGAGACCACCGCCGAGCCGACTGTCCCCACGACAGGCAGTAAGGGGTTGACCTACACCCTGAACAGCGACGGGAGGGGCTATACCTGTACGGGCATCGGCACCTGCACCGAGACCGAGATCGTACTGGACACCTATAACGGCAAGCCCGTCACGGCCATCGGCTACGAGGCGTTTCGGGGATGTTCGCAGATGACCTCTATCTCCATCCCCTCAACAGTCAATAGGATCGAGCAGAGCGCGTTTCGGGAATGCACCGGACTCACCAGCGTCGTGATCCCCAAAAGAGTGACCGAGATCTCGATCCAGCTCTTTGAGGGATGTACGTCCTTGACGTCTCTGACCCTTCCCCGAAACCTCAAGGTCATTCGCATCGAGGCCTTGTACAATACCCGTCTGATGGATATCTACTTCGCGGGCACCGAGGCCCAGTGGGCGGCTGTGACCGTGGAGGAGGCAAATCACGAGCTGGATTTTGCTACGGTTCATTACGAGTATCAGGATTAACGGAATACACACAGGCACCGCTTGGCATTTTGTCGGGCGGTGCTTTGTGGTATTTCAAATTTGGATTTGGCGGTGAGTTTTGTAACCGCAGAAAGCGGAAACCCTTATGCATGCGTACTCCTTCACCCGCCTGCGGGCGGGAGCTCCCTCCCGGAGGGAGCCTTGGGGCGCGGGGAGAAATCACTTTTCGGGCAAGGGTTTTCCGCGGGGGTTAGCAAGAGGCTCCCTCTCCGAGGGGGCTCCCGCGAAGCGGGTGGGGGAGTTTGCCACACAGAGAAGGCATTCACACCCAACAAACCGCTAAACCCCAATTTGAATTCCTCTCCCCACCCCCTCCCAACATTTTTAACAAAATTCTCCCCAAACCTTTTCAGAATTCTACACTTTGCCACTTGACGATTTCCCTCCATTATGATATAATAATACAAATAACTGAATAGCGAAAAAGGAGTCAAAATGGAGAACGTACTGGCTATGAAGAAAGCGAATATTGCCCATCTGTCGGCTGTTTCGTCGGCTTCCTCCTCTGTTTTTGACGGCTCTGTTTTTTGCGGTGGTACTGCTGTGGACCTCACTCAGTTCGACCGCGGGAATGTTGTTGTTTTGCCCGGTTTTTGCGATGTGCATGTGCATTTTCGTGAGCCGGGCTTTTCTTATAAGGAGACCATCGCCACGGGCTCCCGCTCGGCGGCGGCAGGCGGCTACACCGCCGTGTGTACCATGCCCAACCTGAACCCCGTCCCCGATTCGGCGGAGCATCTCCGTGAGCAGACCGCCATTATTGAGAAGGACGCCGTCATCAACGTCTACCCCTACGCCTCCATTACGGTGGGCCAGGCGGGGAAAGAGCTGTCCGACATGGAGGGTATGGCACCCGACTGTATCGCCTTCTCCGACGACGGACGGGGCGTGCAGAGCGACGATATGATGCGGGCGGCCATGGTGAAGGCCAAGGCTCTGGGCAAGATGATCGTCGCCCACTGCGAGGTCAACGACCTCCTGCGCGGCGGCTACATCCACGACGGCGAGTACGCGAAGGCCCACGGCCACCGAGGCATCTGCTCCGAGAGCGAGTACGCCCAGATCAAGCGCGACCTGGAGCTGGTCCGCGAGATCGGGTGCGCCTACCACGTCTGCCACATTTCCACCAAGGAGAGCGTGGAGCTGATCCGCAACGCCAAGGCCGAGGGGCTTGACGTGACCTGCGAGACCGGCCCCCACTACCTGGTGTTGGACGACGGAGACCTACAGGAGGATGGCCGCTTCAAAATGAATCCCCCCCTCCGCTCCCCCGCCGCCCGCGAGGCCCTCATCGAGGGCATTCTGGACGGCACCATCGACATGATCGCCACCGACCACGCCCCCCACTCCGCTGAGGAGAAGGGAAGGGGACTGGAAAAGTCCGCCTTCGGCATCGTGGGCCTGGAGACCGCCTTCCCCGTGCTGTACACCTACATGGTGCAGGCGGGGGTGCTCACCATGGAAAAGCTGGTGGAGACCATGTGTATCAACCCCCGCAAGAGGTTTGGTATCCCTCAGGGCAATGACTTCGCCATCTGGGATCTGGGGGAGGTCTACACCGTGGATCCCGAAAGCTTCGTCACCATGGGTCGGGCGACTCCTTTCGCGGGGCATACCCTCAGAGGCAAGTGCCTTCTGACCGTGGTGGACGGCGAGGTCGTATACCAGGCGTAAAGAAAAGCCTCCGAGGGGGGCTGCCCTCTCACCCGCTGCGCGGGAGCTCTCCCAAGGGGAGAGCCTTTCGGAAGCCTCTCCCTTTGGGAGAGATGTCCTCCGAGCAGGCTCGGCCGCGAGGCGAGACGGAGAGGGCAAATCCACAAATTCGTTTCAATTTCATTCCATATAGATCGCAGGAGGATCAAAACAATGGCAAAAAGAACTGACCTGAAAAAGATTCTGATCATCGGCTCCGGCCCCATCGTCATCGGACAGGCCGCCGAGTTCGACTACGCGGGCACCCAGGCCTGCCTCGCCCTCAAGGAGGAGGGCTACGAGGTGGTGCTGGTGAACTCCAACCCCGCCACCATCATGACCGACACCACCATCGCCGACAAGGTATACATGGAGCCTCTGCCTCTGGAGTACGTGGCCAAGATCCTGCGCTACGAGCGCCCCGACGCCATCGTCCCCGGTATCGGCGGTCAGACGGGTCTGAACCTGGCTATGCAGCTGGAGAAGAAGGGTGTTCTGAAGGAGTGCCATACCGAGCTTTTGGGTACCTCCAGCGAGTCTATCGAGCGGGCCGAGGACCGAGAGCTGTTCAAGGAGCTTTGCCAGTCCATCGGCGAGCCCGTCATTCCCTCCGAGATCACCTACGATCTGGAGGAGGCCAAGGCGGCGGCTGACCGCATCGGCTATCCCGTGGTGCTCCGTCCCGCCTTCACCCTGGGCGGCACCGGCGGCGGCTTCGCCAACAACGAATCCGAGCTTGTGGAGATCGGTATCAACGCCTTCAAGCTCTCCCCTGTCCATCAGGTGCTGATCGAGAAGAGCGTCAAGGGCTACAAGGAGATCGAGTTTGAGGTCATGCGCGACTCCACCGACCATGCCATCACCATCTGCGGCATGGAGAACATCGACCCCGTGGGCGTCCACACCGGCGACTCCATCGTGGTGGCTCCCATCATGACCCTGTCCGAGCACGACCAAAAGATGCTCAACGATTCCGCCATCAAGCTCATCCGCGAGCTGAAGATCGAGGGCGGCTGTAACGTCCAGTTCGCTCTGAACCCCCACACCAGCGAGTACTACCTCATCGAGGTCAACCCCCGCGTGTCCCGCTCCTCGGCTCTGGCCTCCAAGGCCTCGGGCTACCCCATCGCCCGCGTCACCGCCAAGATCGCCGTGGGCATGACCCTGGAGGAGATCAAGATCGCCAACACCAACGCCGCCTTTGAGCCTGTGCTGGACTACTGCATCGCCAAGCTCCCCCGCTTCCCCTTCGACAAGTTCACCACCGCCTCCAACACCCTGGGCACCCAGATGAAGGCCACGGGTGAGGTCATGGGCATCGGCTCTACCTTGGAGGAGTGCCTCCTGAAGGGCATGCGCTCCCTGGAGGTAGGCGTCAACCATATCTACCACCACAAGTTCGACAATATGTCCACCGAGGACATCCTGGATTATATCAAGGAGTTCCGCGACGACAACATCTTCGCCATCGCCGAGCTGGTCTACCGCGGTGTGACCATCGAGAAGCTCCACGAGATCACCATGATCACCCCCTACTTCCTGGAGGCCATCAAGCGCATCGTGGACATGGAGGAGACCCTGAAGGCTCATCCTTATGACCTGGAGATCCTCACCGCCGCCAAGAAGATGGGCTTCTCGGATAAGTACGTGGCCAGAATGTGGAAGTGCGGCGAGCTGGACGTCTTCGGCTTCCGCAAGGAGCATAACCTGTTCCCCGTGTTCCGCATGGTGGACACCTGCCATACCGGCGCCTACATCCCCTACTTCTACTCCTCCTACACCGGGGAGAACACCTCGGTGCTGACCGACAAGAAGAAGATCGTGGTGCTGGGCGCGGGTCCCATCCGTATCGGCCAGGGCGTTGAGTTCGACTACTCCACCGTTCACGCCGTCACCACCATCAAGAATTCCGGCTACGAGGCCATCATCATCAACAACAACCCCGAGACCGTCTCCACCGACTACACCACCGCGGACAAGCTCTACTTTGAGCCCCTGACCCCCGAGGACGTCATGAACATCATTGAGTTCGAGAAGCCCGAGGGCGTCATCGCCTCCCTGGGCGGTCAGACTGCCATCAACCTGGCCCAGCCCCTCTACGACCGCGGCGTCAAGATCATCGGCACCGACTGCCAGGCCATCGACCGCGCCGAGGACAGGAACGCCTTTGAGAACCTTCTCAATGAGCTGAACATTCCCCGCGCCAAGGGTAAGGCCGTTACCAAGCTTGAGGACGGCATCGCCGCCGCCCGTGAGATCGGCTACCCCGTGCTGGTCCGTCCCTCCTTCGTGCTGGGCGGCCGCGCCATGCAGATCGTGGGCAACGAGGAGCAGCTGCGCCACTACCTCAAGACCGCCGTTGAGATCGACGAGGACAAGCCTGTGCTGGTGGACAAGTACATCAGCGGCAAGGAGGTGGAGGTAGATGCCATCTGCGACGGCCGCAACGTCTTCGTTCCCGGTATCATGGAGCTGGTGGAGCGCACCGGTGTCCACTCGGGTGACTCCATCTCGGTCTATCCTCCCTTCTCCATCTCCGACAAGGTGAAGGGCACCATTCTGCAGTACGCCAAGGCTCTGGGTCTGGGCATCGGCATCGTGGGTCTGTACAACATCCAGTTCATCGTGGATGAGCACGAGGACGTTTACATCATCGAGGTCAACCCCCGCTCCTCCCGTACCGTCCCCTTCCTGTCCAAGGCCACGGGCTACAGCCTGGCCGACATCGCCACCGAGGTGATCCTGGGCAAGTCCCTCAAGGAGCTGGGTATTTTCGATATCTACCCCGAGGAGAAGAAGCGCTGGTACGTCAAGGTCCCCGTGTTCTCCTTCAACAAGCTCCGGGGCCTGGATGCCTACCTCTCCCCTGAGATGAAGTCCACGGGTGAGGCCATCGGCTACGACGACAAGCTCTACCGCGCCCTCTACAAGGCCCTCCAGGCCTCGGGCATCAAGCTCCAGAACTACGGCACCGTCTTTGCCACCATCGCCGACAAGGACAAGCCCGAGTGCCTGCCCCTGATCCGCCGCTTCTACAATCTGGGCTTCAACATCGAGGCCACCAGCGGCACCGCCCGCTTCCTCAAGGAGAACGGCATCCGCACCCACGTGGTGGCCAAGCTGGACGAGGACAGCGACGAGATCCGCGAGAAGCTGGCCCAGGGCCACATCGCCTACGTCATCAACACCCGCGCCGTGGATTCCATGGGCTCCGCCAATGACGGCGCTCTCATCCGCCGCTTCGCCATCGAGAACAACGTCACCATCATGACCTCCCTGGACACCGTCCGCGTGCTGCTGGACGTGCTGGAGGAGACTACCCTCACCATCTCTACGATCGATTCGTAATGTGGGGCTTTGCTCCACGCCCCACCAAGGGCTCTGCCCTTGGAACCCGCTCAAACCCTTTTTGAAAAAAGGGTTTGAGAATCCCAAAAACTTTCAAAAAAGTAGTTTTGGAGACATTTTTGATATGAAACAAGGAATTTTTGAGATAAGGAGCAACGTCGCTCTGACCGCCACCGTTTACAAGATGGTGCTTGTGGGCGACACCTCGGCCATCACCTGCCCCGGCCAGTTCGTCAACATCCTTCTGGACGGCCTCTTTCTCCGCAGACCCATCTCGGTCAATGACTGCGTCGATAGTGAACTGACCCTCATCTACAAGATAGTCGGCAAGGGCACCGAGCAGATGGCCAAAATGACCGCGGGTCAGACTCTCGACGTGCTGACGGGCTTGGGCAACGGCTACGATCTGTCCAAGGCCGGCGACCGCCCCCTGCTCATCGGCGGCGGCGTGGGCGTGCCTCCCCTGTATATGCTGGCGCGTCAGCTCCGGGAGGCGGGGAAGGAGGTCAGCGTCATCCTCGGCTTCAACACCAAGGACGAGGTTTTCTCCGAGGAGGACTTCAAAGCCCTGGGCTGTGATGTGACCGTCACCACCGTGGACGGCTCCTACGGCGTCAAGGGATTTGTGACCAACGCCCTCCCCGAGAGCTACACCCACTTCTACACCTGCGGTCCCGAGCCTATGCTGAAGGCGGTCTACAAGGCCACCGTCACCGACGGTCAGTTCAGCTTTGAGGAGCGCATGGGCTGTGGCTTCGGCGCCTGCATGGGCTGCTCCTGCAAGACCGTCACGGGCAACAAGCGCATCTGCAAGGAAGGCCCCGTGCTGACAAAGGAGGACATCATATGGGAAGCGTAAACACCAAAGTGACCCTCTGCGGCATCGAGATGGACAACCCCGTCATCCCCGCCAGCGGCACCTTCGGCTTCGGCTACGAGTTCGCCGAGCTGTACGATATCAACTGCCTGGGTACCTTCTCCTTCAAGGGTACCACCAAGGATCCCCGCTTCGGCAACCCCACCCCCCGTATCGCCGAGTGCTACGCGGGTATGATCAACGCCGTGGGGCTTCAGAATCCCGGCGTGGAGAAGGTCATCTCGGAGGAGCTGCCCCGTCTGGCCCAGTGCTTCCACAAGCCCGTCATGGCCAACGTCAGCGGCTTTGCCATTGAGGACTACGCCTACACCTGTGAGCTTTTGGATAAGGAGGATCAGGTAGGCTGGCTGGAGGTCAACGTCTCCTGCCCCAACGTCCACGGCGGCGGTATGAGCTTCGGCACTCAGCCCGAGGCTGCGGCGGCCGTGACCCGCGCGGTCAAGGCCGTGACCAAGAAGCCTGTTATTATTAAGCTCTCCCCCAACGTCACCGATATCGTCTCCATCGCCAAGGCCTGCGAGGAGGCGGGGGCTGACGGCATCAGCCTCATCAATACCCTTCTGGGTATGCGCATCAACCTGAACACCCGCAAGCCCGTGATCGCCAACAAGATGGGCGGCTTCTCGGGCCCCGCCATCTTCCCCGGGGCGGTGCGGATGGTCTATCAGGTGGCCCACGCGGTGTCCATCCCCGTGGTGGGCATGGGCGGCGTATCCTCCGCCGAGGACGTGATCGAACTCATGCTGGCGGGCGCAACTGCCGTTGAAGTGGGCGCGGCCAACCTGGTCAACCCCTTCGCTTGCCGCGATATTATCAACGATCTGCCCCGCGTCATGGAGAAGTACCGCATTAGTAGCCTTTCCGAGATCATCGGTCAGGCGTGAGGTGACGGCATGACATACGATAAGATCTACCTCCGCGAGGGACACCCCGACGTGTTCCTGGAGACCTATATCGCCGAGCCTGTGGGCGCCAAGAAGCGGAAGGCTATCCTGGTGATCCCCGGCGGCGGCTACGGCGGTGTCTGCGCCGACCGCGAGGGCGAGCCCATCGCCATGGCCTTCATGCCCTACGGCTACAACGGCTTCGTGCTCCACTACACCGTGGGGCGCAAGGAGCCTTATCCCGCCCAGCTCCGCGAGGTCACCCTGGCCATCAAGCACATCAAGGACAACGCCGACAAGTACGGTATTGATCCCGATCAGCTCTTCGTGACGGGCTTCTCGGCGGGCGGCCATCTGACCGCCTGCGCGGGCGTGTTCTGGAACAGACCCGAGGCCACCGAAGGTCTGGACGTGCCCTACGGCTACAACAAGCCCCGGGGCATCATGCCCATCTACCCCGTCATCAGCATGAAGGGACACGGCTTCAGCATCAAG
Organism: Eubacteriales bacterium; assembly: GCA_045577755.1. GTDB lineage: Bacteria > Bacillota > Clostridia > Oscillospirales > CAG-272 > CAMEON01. The sequence goes on along the minus strand of JAZNJA010000070.1, from coordinate 5,290 downwards.
AATCTGCTCTGCAAGGACGCCCCCACCAAGGAAGAGACGGATTACGTCAGCGTGGATCAGCACGTGAGTGCCGACAGCTCCCCCGTGTTCATCGTCCACAGTGCCGACGACGAGCTGGTGGATGCCCGCAACTCGTTGGACTTCGCCATGGCCTACGCGGGCGCGGGGGTTCCCTACGAGCTTCACATCTTCCCCCACGCCCAGCACGGCTGCGCTTTGGGCAACGCCATTACCGACATGGGCAACCCCAACTGGAACGATCCCATGATCGCCAGATGGGTGGAGATGGCGGCTTACTGGGCGGAGCATACCTGTAAGTGACCCTACCGACAAAGTAAAAAATAACAGTATATACAAGGAGAAACCAAAAATGGGAAAAGACGTCATCGTAGCCTGTGATTTTGACAGCGCAGAAAAGGTATTCGCATTCCTCGATCTCTTCGAGGGCCTGGACAGAAAGCCCTTCGTGAAGATCGGCATGGAGCTGTACTACGCCGAGGGCCCCGCCATCGTCCGTGAGATCAAGGCTCGCGGCCACAAGATCTTCCTCGACCTCAAGCTCCACGATATCCCCAACACCGTCAAGAAGTCCATGGCCGTTCTCTCCCGTCTCGACGTGGACATGACCAACCTCCACGCCGGCGGTACCATCCCCATGATGGAGGCCGCTCTGGAGGGCCTGACCCGTCCCGACGGTACCCGCCCCATCCTGGTCGCCGTGACCCAGCTCACCTCCACCGACCAGGAGCATATGACGAACGACCTGCTCATCGACCATCCCGTGGCTGACGTGGTCATGCACTACGCCCACAACGCCAAGCTCGCCGGTCTGGACGGCGTGGTCTGCTCTCCTCTGGAGGCAGGTAAGGTCCACGAGAGATGCGGCGAGGGCTTCGTGACCGTGACCCCCGGTGTCCGTTTCGCTGACGGCGACAAGGGCGACCAGAAGCGTGTCATGACCCCCGAGGAGGCCAAGAAGGTCGGCTCCGACTACATCGTGGTGGGCCGTCCCATCACCGCCGCCGCCGATCCCGTGGCCGCATATCAGCGCTGCGTGGCCGAGTTCTGCGACTGAGAACGGGGGAACGGCCTCCGGCGGCTTAAGAACCCTTTTTGAAAAAAGGGTTCTTAAGAATCTCCCAAAAACTTAAAAAAACAATAGGGAAGAACCTATGAACAAGACGCACATTCTGTTCGATCTGGATGGCACCTTGACCGACCCCGGCCTGGGCATCACCAATTCGGTGGCCTACGCTCTGGCCCATTTCGGCATCACCGTGACCGACCGCGCCGAGTTGTACCGCTTCATCGGCCCGCCGCTGATGGATTCCTTCATGGAATACTACGGCTTTACCGAGGAGCAAGCCACGGAGGCGGTTCGGGTCTACCGCGAGTATTTCGCCGACCGGGGCTGGGCGGAGAACACCGTCTACGAGGGCATTGAGATCCTGCTGGCCGAGCTGACCGCCGCGGGAAAGACCCTGCTGGTGGCCACCTCCAAGCCTCAGATCTTCGCCGAGCGCATCCTGCATCATTTCGGTCTGGCGCGCTACTTCACCCATATCTGCGGTGTGGCCCTCCAAGCCCCCCGCGGGTACAGCAAGGCCGACGTCATCCGCGAGGCTCTGGACAGAGCAGGCGTGACCGATCTCAATAGCGCCATTATGGTGGGGGATCGGCATCACGATATCGACGGTGCTAAGACCGTGGGACTCCCTTCCATCGGTGTGCTGTACGGCTACGGCGACAGAGCCGAGCACGAGGCCGCGGGAGCGGATGCCATCGCCGAGAGCGTGGACGCCCTTCGCGCGTTGCTTTTGAAATAAAACACAAGGAGATATACAAAATGGAAAGCTACAAGAGAGAATTTATCGAGTTCCTCCAGTCCGCGGGGGTCTTGAAGTTCGGTGACTTCACCGCCAAGAGCGGCCGCAAGATCCCTTACTTCATCAACGCCGGTATGATCAAGACCGGTAACGACATCGCCCGTCTGGGTGAGTTCTACGCCAAGGCTTACTTCGAGAAGCTGGGCGCCAAGCAGGCCGTCCTCTACGGTCCTGCCTACAAGGGCATCTCCCTGTCCGTGTCCGCCGCCGTGGCTCTGTCCAAGAACGGTCTGAACGTCCCCTTCTTCTTCAACCGCAAGGAGGTCAAGGATCACGGCGAGGGCGGTACCTTCGTGGGCTACGTGCCCACCCCCGGTGAGGAGATCGTCATCATCGAGGACGTCATCACCGCCGGCACCGCCATCCGCGAGAGCATGGAGATCCTCTCCCACGTGGAGGGCACCAAGGTGGCCGCTACCTTCATCATGGTAGACCGCAAGGAGAAGGGCCAGACCGACAAGGGCGCCATGCAGGAGATCGAGGAGCAGTTCGGCTTCCCCGTGTACTCCATTGTGGACGTCTACGACATCATCGAGTACCTGGAGGCCGATCCCGCCAACGAGGAGAACGTCACCCGCATCAAGAACTACCTGGCCGTCTACGGCGCGAAGGCATAAGGAACGCCGGGGCTCTGCCCCGGACCCGCACGGAACCTTCTTGAAAGAAGGTTCCGTGACCTCCAAGAACTTTCAAAAAAGAAATATGGAGATCAAAGCCCGTTCTTGTGGCTTTGAGAAAGGAACTCTTATGCCAAGAAGTCTCATCAGCATCCTGGATCTGTCCATCCCCGAGCTGGACGATCTGATCGCTACAGCCAACGATATTATCGAGAACCCCGCCAAGTACGCCGAGGTCTGCAAGGGCAAGAAGCTGGCCACCCTGTTCTTCGAGCCCTCCACCCGCACCCGCCTCTCCTTTGAGGCGGCCATGCTGGAGCTGGGCGGATCGGTGCTGGGATTCTCTGAGGCCAACAGCTCCTCGGCCTCCAAGGGTGAGAGCGTGGCCGATACCGCCAAGGTCATCAGCTGCTACGCCGACATTATCGCCATGCGCCATCCCCGTGACGGTGCTCCCTTCGTGGCCGCCCAGAACGCCACCATCCCCGTCATCAACGCGGGGGACGGCGGTCACAACCACCCCACCCAGACCCTCACCGACCTGCTCACCATCTCCCGCGAGAAGGGAAGGCTGGATCACCTGACCATCGGTCTGTGCGGTGACCTGAAGTACGGCCGCACCGTCCACTCCCTCATCGAGGCCATGTCCCGCTACGAGGGTGTCCGCTTCGTCCTCATCTCCCCCGAGGAGCTGAAGGTCCCCGACTACATCAAGTACGAGGTCATGGACAAGGACGGTATCCCCTACGAGGAGACCGTGGATCTGGAGGCCGCTCTCCCCGAGCTGGATATCCTCTACATGACCCGCATCCAGCGCGAGCGCTTCGCTGACCCCTACGAGTATGAGCGGCTCAAGGACAGCTACGTGCTGACCCCCGAGAAGCTGGAGCGCGCCAAGGCCGATATGGCCATCCTCCATCCCCTGCCCCGCGTCAACGAGATCAGCGTCCGCGTGGACGACGATCCCCGCGCCTGCTACTTCCGCCAGGCTCTCTGCGGTAAGTACATCCGCATGGCCCTGATCTACAAGCTCCTGCAGGAGACGGATCGGCCCTCTCCCTCCAAGATCCATCCCGCCGACTACCTGGTGAACGTCATCCAATGCAAGAATCCTCGTTGCATCACTAACGTGGAGCAGGAGCTGGACCAGGTGTACTACCCCGTCAATCCCGAGCACGGCATCTACCGCTGTCTATACTGCGAGGAAAAGGCCAAATATATCGAGAATTGACCTCCCTCGAGGTGTCCTTTGAGACACCTCCCCCACCATACGAGAGTAAAAAAACACCGATTGAGAAGCATTCTAATTGCAGTTTATCGGTCTGTCTTTCGCCCACTTTTGGGCTGTCATCCTGAGCGGAGCCGCTTGCGGCGGAGTCGAAAGATCTCCTTTGCCGACAAGAGATCCTTCGACTCCGGGCTACGCCCTCCGCTCAGGATGACAGCCCCCAAAAAACAGTTCGACAAACCCAAATTTGAACATCCATTACCTAAAACAACAAAAAAAGGAGAATAAAGACATGGCTAAGTTTATCAACGAGCCCTCCCATACCTTTAACGAGTACCTGCTCATCCCCGGGTACTCCTCTGCCGAGTGCGTCCCTGCCAACGTTTCCCTGAAGACCCCTCTGGTCAAGTACAACAAGAAGGCCGGTGAGAAGCCCGCCATTGAGATGAACATCCCCATGGTCTCCGCCATCATGCAGGCCGTCTCGGGTGACCGTCTGGCCGTGGCTCTGGCCACCGAGGGCGGCGTGTCCTTCATCTACGGCTCCCAGACCATCGAGGACGAGGCCGCTATGGTCAAGCGCGCCAAGTCCCACAAGGCAGGCTTTGTCAAGAGCGACTCCAACCTCTCCCCCGACATGACCATGGCCGACGTGGTGGCACTCAAGGCAAAGACCGGCCACAACACCATGGCCGTCACCGACGACGGCACTGCCGACGGCAAGCTGGTGGGCATCGTCACCGGCCGCGACTACCGCGTCAGCCGTATGGATCCCGCCACCAAGGTCGCCGAGTTCATGACTCCCCTGGACAAGCTCATCACCGCTCCCGAGGGCACCACCCTGAAGGAGGCCAACGACATCATCTGGGATCACAAGCTCAACTCCCTGCCCATCGTGTCCGCTGACGGCAAGCTCTGCTACTTCGTCTTCCGCAAGGACTACGACACCCACAAGCAGAACCCCAACGAGCTGCTGGACGCCTCCAAGCGCTACGTGGTGGGCGCGGGCACCAACACCCGTGACTACGCCGACCGTGTCCCCGCTCTGGTGGAGGCCGGTGTGGACGTGCTGTGCATCGACTCCTCCGAGGGCTTTTCCGAGTGGCAGAAGCGCACCATCGCCTGGATCCGCGAGCGTTACGGCGACACCGTGAAGGTGGGCGCGGGCAACGTGGTGGATGCCGCGGGCTTCCGCTTCCTGGCTGACTGCGGTGCCGACTTCATCAAGGTGGGTATCGGCGGCGGCTCCATCTGCATCACCCGTGAGACCAAGGGCATCGGCCGCGGTCAAGCTACCGCGCTGATCGAGGTCTGCCAGGAGAGAGACCGCTACTACGAGGAGACCGGCATCTACATCCCCGTCTGCTCCGACGGCGGTATCGTTTACGATCACCACATCACCCTGTCCCTGGCCATGGGTGCCGACTTCGTCATGCTGGGCCGCTCCTTCGCCCGCTTCGACGATTCTCCCTCCAATAAGGTCTCCATCGGCGGTACCTACTACAAGGAGTACTTGGGTGAAGGCTCTGCCCGCGCCCGCAACTGGCAGAGATTCGACC
>JAZNJA010000069.1:0-8827 GCA_045577755.1 Eubacteriales bacterium | reverse complement strand
CGTCGCGCTTTTCAAAACTTGCCCGAAGGGCAATCATAACACGCCGACTGCGGCGGCGTTCATAACTCATAACGTGTCGCGGTTCAAACGCGACACTCATAACTTTGCAGTTTTCGGGCACAGCCCGATAAACTGCAATTTCTCTTATTAAGCAATCAACCGTGGAACCGCTCATTTGGTCTCCACGCGCACAGGGAACCGAACTTCCTTGGAGGGCCTCCCGAAATCGGGGTTGCCGTCCTCGTCAAAGGTCACGGGGGCAATCCAGATGGAGCGGCCTTCCCAGCCGGTCCCCATCTGCAGGTTGCCGTGGAAGATCATCCAGACGCTACCGTCTACGGCGGTGGTGAAGGAGGCGTGGCCGGGTCCGTAGCAGACGGCCCATCTCTTCTCAAACACGGGGCTTTCGGACTTCTTCCAAGAGGCGGGGTCCATGGGATCCTCTCCCGTGAGGGTCAGCATGCCGATACAGTAGTCGTCGGTCCAGCTGCCCGAGGCGGAGTAGGTCAGGAAGGTCTTGCCGCCGTGCTGTAGCACCGTGGGGCCCTCGTTGATGAGGGGCTCGCCGATCTTTTCCCAGAAATACTCGGGAGTGGAGATCATGACCCGCTCGCTGTCGATGGTCCAGGGGTTGCTCATGTGGGCGATGTAGATGTGCTGGGCGACGTTGACGTCTCCCTCCCAACCCGACCAGACGAAGTACAGCTCTCCGCCGATCTCCATGACCGAGCCGTCAATGGCCCATTTATTGGAGGGGTCGGTGATCTGGCCTACGTACTCGAAGGGATCGGTGGGGTTCTGGGTGGTACCCTTGAGGACGTACATACGGTGGGTCTCGTTGTGACCGTCGTCACAGGCTACGTAGATGTACCACTCCCCCTGAATGTAGTGCAGCTCGGGGGCCCAGTACTCAAAGGAATGGGACAGGTCGGCGCCCTCCTCGGCGGGGGCGGTATAGACCTGACTGCCGCCCTCGGTGGTGACCTTGTCGAGGGAGGGGATCTCATTCACGCCTACGCCGCCGAAGAACCAGACGGGGCTGGAGTAGCAGTAGTAGTACTTATCCCCGTGGCGTACCACCCAGGGGTCGGCGCCCGCGGGAGCAACGGGGTTTTGGATCGTCTCGTAGATGACCTTCACGGTGGTCTCCTCCTCGGTCTCAGGCTCGGTGGGGGCTTCGGTAGGGGTCTCGGCCGGGGTCTCGGCGGGGGCATCGGTGACCTCTGCCGCTATCGTGGTATCCTCGGTGGTGGTATCGGCGGGGACACCACTGTCACAGGCCGCGAGGAGCAGGAGCAGGGCGGCCATAAGCAGGAAGATGATCAAAAGCTTTTTCATATTGGAGTCTCCTCAGAATTCGTAGATGCTGACCGCGGCGTTCTTGACGACGTAGCTCATGAACTCCTCGTTGGTCATGTCGTTGAAATAGGAATGGGCGGTACGGCAGATGCCGTTGTGGCAGGCCAGCAGGATGACCTTGTCGGGGTAGCGGGCGCGGATATCCTCCAGGAAGCCGTAGATACGGTGAGTGAACATCAGCATGGACTCCCCGTTTGGGTGGCGGCGGGGGAAGATGCGTTTTTCGGCCTGGAAGGCAGGGTCGCGGGTGTCCCTTCCCTCGTTGTCTCCGAAGTCGATCTCGCGGATGCGGTCGTCGGTGATGAGAGGGACGTCACCGCAGGCGGCCCGGATGGCCTTTCCCGTTTCCAGGGCGCGGGAGAGGGGAGAGGCGATAATGAGGTCGAGGGGCTCGTCGCGGGTCATCTCGGCGATGAGGGCGGCGGTCTCGGCGGCCTGGGCTCTTCCTTTCTCGGTCAAGGGCGCGTCCGTAGCGCCGCAGACCTTATGGAGGGCATTCCATTCGGACTGGCCGTGTCGCACGACGTAGAGTTTCATGGTTTATCTTCCTTTACGGGGTTTTTCCAAGCGCAAAACAGACCGCATGGCGGCGATGGCCCGGCACCGGGCCACCAGCTCGGGGTTGGGGAAATACTTTTTGGGGGCACAGGCCACGAAGTGCATGCCCATCTTGGCACAGCCCACCACGAGGGAGTTGCCCATGTTGTAGCGGGCGTCGCCCATGTAGACCAGCTTGACACCGTTCAGGGTGCCGAAATGCTCGCGGACGGTGAGAAAATCGGCCAGGTCCAGCAGGTAGGTGATCTCGGCGGAGGTGAGATCCAGGAGCTTCAGAAAATGGTTATTTTTCAGGGATCGGATGGATAAATCCTCCGTGTATACAGTATAGTCGTGTGTGGTACGGATCGCTTACCTCTCGGAGCAGATCTCCAAGGGCAGCAGAACGGGATCGTCACGGCTGTCGGTGACGTCCAGCTTCACCCGCGCCGTCGCGGCGGGGATCTTCAAGATACGCTTGTGGGAGATGACCTTACCGCTATGTGAGAAGATATCATTCCCCTCTCGGTCATAGGCCCGCAGGGTATAGCCCGTGACCCGCTCGCCCATGGTGATGTCCTCACGCAGGACCGCATAGGCAGGGGGCGCGGCGGGCTCCTCGGGCAGGATCAGCTCGGTCTCGCCGTCCTTGCCGACGGCGATGGGGGCGCCGAAGACCCGACGGATCCTCTCCCCGGTCTCGGCAAAGACGGCGGCGTCGGTATCGGGGAAGCGGCCATCCGTGTCGATGACCATGCCCACCAGCATATTGGTGTTCCGACCGACGCTGGTGAGATAGCACCCGAACAGCTCGTCGGCGGGCAGGACCGTGTCCTCCTCCCCTTCCCGCCAGAACCAGCCGCCCTGATAGGAGCGGTGAGCGTAGCGATTGGGGAAATCCGATTCGGCGGGACACCAGATCAGCGGAGCCTCACAGCCGTCCTCCCGCTCCACGTCTCCCGTATCCGCCTGGACGCGGGCATCGTACAGAGCCGAGCAATCCTCGGGCGCCACGCCCCGCTCGTTGCCCACCCAGCGCAGAAGTGATCTCGTCCCAACGGGCCCCTGGAACACCACGGCGTTGGGCTGGAGCCTGTGAAGCAGCCCCGCCACGTCGGGCCCGCCCTCGCTGACGGGGATCACACCGCCATCAAACCAGATCTCAAACAGATCGCCGTAGTTGGTCCACAGCTCGGTGAGCTGCTGTTCGACCATGTCGTTGTAGGCCTTTTGCTTCACGGGATCCCCGTCCAGCACCAGCCCGGGGTTCTCCACGCTGAAATACTGGTTGAAGGAAGCACTGCAATAGAGGCCGGGACGAAGGCCGTACTTCTTACAGGAGTCGATGAACTCCCCCACGATATCTCCTTGCCCGTCCTTGTAGGGCGTGTTTTTCACGCTGTATCCGTGGGCTTGGGTAGGCCACAGGGAAAAGCCTGTGCCGTGCTTCGCCACCAGGATCGCGTACCTCGCCCCCAGGGACTTGGCCGCCGCCAGCCATTGGTCGGTATCCAGCCTTTTGGGATCGAAGGCCGAGGCGGGAATGGGATCTCCGAAGTGCTGACGGCAGTCGTAGGGGGCCTCAAAGACCGTGAGATCGTAGTGGATCAGCACCCCGATCTCGCAGTTTGCCCACTCCACCTGTTCGGGATTCGGCCGAATATCTTTCACATCCATCATGTCCTCCAAACACTGCGGGCGGCGCACCGGATCCTTGAGGCGGCGCGCCGCCACGCGGCGTGTATGCGTATGGGAATTACTTGTTCTTATTCTTGGCGTCCACCATAGCCTTGACCTTGATGGGCAGGCCGTAGAGGTTGATGAAGCCCGCGGAATCGGCCTGGTTGTAGTCGGACTCGCCGAAGGTGGCGATCTCCTCGGAGTAGAGGGAGTAGTCGGACCAGACACCCGCGTTGATCATGTTGCCCTTGTAGAGCTTCAGGCGCACCTTACCGGTGACGGTCTCCTGGGTCTTGTCCACGAAGGCGGCCAGAGCCTCGCGCAGGGGGGTGAACCACTGACCGTTGTAGACCAGCTCGGCATAGGTGATGGCCAGCTTCTGCTTCTCGTGGAGGGTCATCTTGTCCAGGCAGATGCTCTCCAGGACGGAGTGGGCCTTATAGAGGATGGTTCCGCCGGGGGTCTCGTAGACGCCGCGGCACTTCATGCCGACCAGACGGTTCTCCACGATATCCAGAAGACCGATACCGTTCTTGCCGCCCAGCTCGTTGAGGGCCAGGATGATGTCCTTGGCGGACATCTTCTTGCCGTCCAGAGCCACGGGAACACCCTTGTCAAACTCCAGCTCGATGTAGGTGGGCACGTCGGGCGCCTGGATGGGGGAAACGCCCATCTCCAGGAAGCCGGGCTTCTCGTACTGGGGCTCATTGCCGGTGTCCTCCAGATCCAGACCCTCGTGGGACAGGTGCCAGAGGTTCTTATCCTTGGAGTAGTTGGTCTCGCGGTTGATCTTCAGAGGAACGTTGTGTGCCTCGGCGTAGTCGATCTCCTCCTCGCGGGACTTGATATCCCACTCTCTCCAGGGAGCGATGATGGGCATATCGGGGCAGAAGTGCTTGAGGGTCAGCTCGAAGCGGACCTGATCGTTGCCCTTACCGGTACAGCCGTGGCAGATGGCGTCGGCGCCCTCCTTGATGGCGATCTCGGCCAGACCCTTGGCGATGCAGGGACGGGCGTGGGAGGTACCCAGCAGGTACTCCTCGTAGATGGCGCCTGCCTTCATGCAGGGGATAATGTACTCGTCCACGTACTCCTCGGTGAGGTCCAGGACGTAGAGTTTGGACGCGCCGGTCTTAAGAGCCTTTTCCTCCAGGCCCTCCAGCTCGTCGGCCTGACCCACGTTACCCGAGACCGCGATGACCTCGCAGTTGTTGTAGTTTTCCTTCAGCCACGGAATGATGATGGACGTATCCAGACCGCCCGAGTAGGCGAGAACGACTTTCTTGATGGTTTCCTTGTTGATCATGGTGTGCCTCCGTTTTGCATGAACCTTGAATATTCATGCGGTCAAAAATGAAATATGCGACTATTATACCAGTTTGTTAGGGTTTTGTCAATAGTGATTTGTGTGTAATTTGTAAACAATTGGATCGATATTTTGAGCATTTTGCATAATAATTCCCCATGTTTGGGGGTTTATGCGGTTTTCGGGGGCGGTTATGCATAAATTTGTGAATATTGTTGTATATATTCATCTTTTTCCGTGTTCAAATCAGGCTTCAAACGCCCCGTATTGGGAAAGCAGGTACTTCCCCGTCTCATACAGGTAATTCTCCGCCATGAGCTTCAGCTCCAGAGAGGGATCCTGCAACCGCGCCGTCTCGGGCGCGTCGTTGCGCCGCAGGTAGGGCCACCCGCCGCCCCGCATGGGAAAGTTGTCGCACTCAAAGGTGAAGTAGCCCTTGTAGTCCGTGTCGATCAGGCCCCGCAGGACGCTATCCCAGTCCAAGATCCCCATGAAGGGGGCGGTATGACCGTCACAGCGGCCGTCGTTGTCATGGATGTGGACCCCGTCCAGGCGGCCGCGCAGGGCGGTGAGATCCTCGTACTGGCGGTTCCCCCGGCAGTTGGCGTGGCCCGTATCCCAGACAGCGCCCAGGAGGGGGTGGCCGACGAAGTCCAGAAAGTCTACCATCTCCCGCCCCGTCATGAAGTAGCAGGCGGGGCCCATGTTGGCCTCGCAGGAGTTCTCGATCAGCACCTTGACCCCCGTTTCCTCCATCACGGGAAACAGAAGCTCGTAAAGGCCTTTATTATAGGTAAAGAACTGCTCCATTTCCGTGGGATAGGGTATCGCGGTATCCCATTGGGCGTGGACGACGATCTGAGGGATGCCCAGCCTACCGCAGGCGCGGATGGCGCGGGTCAGCTCGGGGATGCGGGGGTTTGGGTCACCGCCCGAAAGGAAGTCGCCGGCGTGGGCTTGGATGAGGGTTAGGCCCAGCCGCGCGGCGGTCTCCCCTGCGTCGTGGGTGATCCGCTCCCAGTCCTCCCCCATGTAGCGGTGGGGGAGGTTCAGGTCGACGTAACGGAAGGGGCTTTGACCGCACAGCTCCAGGGCGGCGGCGGGGGTCTTGGCGTAGGATGCGAAGTCGGCAGTGGTGGTGGCGAGCTTCATGGGGGTAGCCTCCTGTGGGTGGGATCGGTAAGCGGCTCTTTCACGGTTGGATCAGATATGCAGGTAGCCCTTCAGCACCTTCAGGGTATTCCAGACGCCGTCGATGTGGCTTCTCTCATAGCCGTGGCTGGCGTAGACACCGGGACCGATCAGTCCGTGGCGGATATCCGCCCCCGCCGAGAGGGCGGCCTCCACGTCGGAGCCGTAGAAGGGGTAGATATCCACGGCGTAGTCGGCACCCTCGGCGCGGGCGGCGTCGATGAGCTTGCCTACCACCTCGTAGGAGTAGGGGCCGTGGGAGTCCTTGGCGCAGATGGAGACGGTGCGCTCGGTGCAGGACAGGCCGCCTCCCACACAGCCCATGTCCACGCTGATGCCCTCGGTGACCCCCGCGGGGCAGGAGGCCGCACAGCCGTGGCCTACCTCCTCGTAGACCGTGATGTGGATATAGGTGTGGCGGGGGAGGGTGATGGTTTCGTCCTTGATATACTTGGCCAGGCCCAGGAGGATGGCCACCGACAGCTTATCGTCCAGGAATCGGCTCTTGATGTAGCCCGACTCGGTGACGCGGGTGCGGGGCTCGAAGGCCACGATGTCCCCCACCTCGATGCCCAGGGCGCGGGTGTCGGCAGCGGAGCTTACGTCCTCGTCCAGCACCACCTCGGTGGTGTCGAAATTGCGGTTGGTGGAGCTATACCCGCCGTTGACGTGGACGGACGCGTTGCAGAGCTGGAGGGTACCCTCGATGATACGGCCGCTACGGGTGTGGACGCGAAGGTTTTCGGTCTCGCCGTTGTCGGCCTTCATGCCGCCCAGATTGGTGAGGCGCAGGCGGCCGTTGCCCTTGATCTCGGCGACCATACCGCCCAGGGTGTCGGCGTGGGCCGCCAGGAGCAGCCCGCCCTCGGGGGAATCTTCTCCGCCCAGGTCGATTAGAACGCCGCCCTTGACGGTCAGCTCGGCGGGGTAGCCCAGGGCGGCGAACTCGGCCTTGACCCACTCGGCGGCGGCCTTGGTGTAGCCCGTGGGGCTGTCAATGGCCAGGAGGGAGACGGCTTTTTCGGTGGCGTATTCGGCGTAGGTTTTGTTCAGCATATGTATGTCCTCCGTGTAGGAATTGGTTTTGGTATATTGTAGCACAAAATGGGAGGGGAGTCAAGGGGTATAAAAAAGGGATTTGATCATCGGATATTGATAAGAAAAGAGGGGCTACTTCATAGCATTAACAAATTGTGAACGCTATGTGCAACCATAACAAAAAGACAAGGTCAAATCAGTCGATTGACCTTGGCTTTTTGTTGCTATTTTACAGATGATAAGTCAAATAATTCAATTTGACTCAGCCCCTTAAGCTTATTTAGGGAGAGCACTTCCTCATGTTTTTTGCTTGGTTATTAAAACTATGTTTTTTCGTTTAAGGCCAGCGTTTTTATTTGAGGATAGTATTGGGGATAAGGGGATTGAAGGGCGCTACCCTTCGCTTACTGGCCTTTCAAGTTTGTATCTTTCAACAGAGGCAGAGTAAATTTCCGGGTTGATCTCTATGCCATTCTCTCGCATCACTTTTATCATATTCTCGGATAAAACACAGCGGTTATTGATTAATTTCCCGCCGAGCTTCAATACAAGCCTCCTACTTACTATATTGTCTTGATTGAGTTCCCAAACAAAGTATGGATGATCAAAAATCTTCCACCCTTCTTCAATCATCATTTTTGCAGCAAGATATCCATATCCTTTTCCTCTATAAGGTTCAGCAAGAGTTATACCTATTGTGGGTTCTTCAGACGAAACCTGTTCTATTGTGCAAAATCCAACGGTTTTTCCGCTTTTATTTTCCATGATGGCAAACATAATGCAATCAATCTGACAGCGTTCGTTCCAAAAAATGTCCCCAACATCTATCCCTTCTTCCGTTCCCACTTTCGCGAGAGATTGCATATAATCACCGTCCAATTCCAATGCAATATAATCGTCTTTATCAACTTCCGTCGCAGTACGGATACTAATGTCTCCCTCTGTACGATGTATAAGAATATCTGTAATCATGATTGAATCCTCCGGTAATTACTACAGTAGTACAATTATACCACTATTTTCCGGTTTTCGCATATTGACAGAATAGACAAATTAAATCCACATTTTTGTACATTCTGCAAAGCAACAATCCTCGGATCTCCGCAGCCTGTTTCCACCTTTCCAAAATCTTTCCAAGCAATTTGCCCAAATCCCTTGACACTCCCCCTCCTTTCTTGTATAATAAGACCACAATCACATCCCATCCCCGAAAGGAGCCCCCCATGTACATCTGGTGTACCCCCTCCTCGGAGCAGGTGTTCAAGCACACCCGCCAGTGGCCCGAGGACTCTACCGCTCTCACGCTCCACACCGCCCGCAACATGCTGGTAGCCGGTCAGGTCTGCCTGCGGGACGTGGAGACCGCCTTTGACATTACGGGCATCGAGGTCTCGGGCCTCCCCGCCGCTGTCACCGCCGACGCTCACCTCGCCGACTACGGCGTCTACAACGACGGAGTCCCCTACCCCGATATCGTGTCCTCTAAAACCGCCGTCCACGTCCCCCTCCACGTCGCCCAGAGCCTGTGGGTCTGCTTCCGCGTGGGCTACGACGCCCCCGTGGGTACCCACACCGTGACGGTGACGGTCCGCACCAGCCTGGGGGACTACGGCATCGACTGGAAGCTGACGGTCTATCCCGTCACCCTCCCCGAGCCCAAGGACTCCGCCTTCGGCCACGAGTATTTCCTCAATCCCTTCGGCTTCTTCCCCAAGG
>JAZNJA010000068.1:0-5669 GCA_045577755.1 Eubacteriales bacterium | reverse complement strand
GCCGAAGGCCTATGCCGGAGGCATATCGAACACCCGAAGGGTGTATATCGACAAAAACTCCGGGTCGATATGTCCCTTCGGGACTCGATATGTGCCTTGCGGCACTCGATATATCCCTTCGGGATTCGATATGCCCCCTGCGGGGGCGTGTCGGGCTTCGCCCGAAAAACCCCAATTTACCGTCTGAAGGTCAGCTCCCCCTGCATCTTCTCCACCTCAGCCAAGTGGACGTCGTAATTCTCGGGCAGGGCGGTGTAGGTCATGATCACGATCATGTAGGAGTAGACGCAGATGGATTGGCGGCACTTGTAGGTCGCACCGTCCAGGGAGTAGGTGTACTCGTAGACCGTGGCCTTCTTGCCGCCCATCTCGGATTCGGCGGGCTCGGCGGTCAGGGTATAGTCGCGGAGGGTGGCCTTATAGTACTTTTCGGTGTCCTCCCAATAATTGGCTACGCTGTAGCCGTCGGGAGCGGCATAGCCGATAACGGTCACGTTGGAGCGATCCTCCTCCGAAGCGTAGACCAGGGAGGCCGCGGTGGCTTCTCCCATGATCCAGGAATCGGGGGCGAAGAAGCGGTAGGCCACGTCGTTGCCCGTCACCAGCTTCATGCCCACGGGGGGCTCCACGGCGGGGATCTTCTTCGTGTCCTCGCTTCCCTCAAAGGGATAGGCCGAAAAGATGACGTTCTCCAATATTTCGTCCACGGTATCCAGCCACTTCTCGAAGGAATCCGCCTTGGAGGTGTAGGTGAACAGGTAGAACCGTCCCTCTACCTTGGTCAGTACCTGGCGGAAGCGGTACTCGTCCTCCCCGACCGTCGCGGCGTAGGTGATATCCTTGGCCTTATAGGCACCCAGGGTGGCGTCGAACTCCTTCTCGGCACGGTAGCCCTTCAGCGCCGAGATCTCGGCTACGTGGGCGGCGTAGAAGTCCGCCAGGGTGGCGGTGGTGTCGCTCTCTCCCTCGGCGGCGGGCTTGTCGAAGGACACCTCAGTCATGGAGACCGCCGTCCCCTCCAGGAGGGCGTAGCATCCCCCCGAAATGCCGCTCTCGGTGTTCACCGTCCATTGGGTCGGGATGAACAGGCGGAAATACTCTCCCTTACAGGTGGCGTACTGGTAGCCGTCGGGGAGCTCGCTGTCCTTGGAGCAGGCGACGAGGGCACCACCCAGCAGGCAGAGGGCCAGCAGGGTGCAGATGAGGCGGGTTAGGGTGGGGTGTTTCATGGTTGATCTCCTATGTTTCTATGGTACGGATATATGATACACGAACCGGATTAAGCGGATTTGAACCAAAATGGCTACAATCTATTTTATTATATCACAAAGTCGCATTTTCTGCAAGAGTAAACCGGAATTTTCTTTTGGAGAATAGAAAATAGAGGATGCTCCGGGGTGGGGCATCCTCTGGGGGATGATTATTACTGCTCGGGGGTTATGTCGCCGTCGGTGCAGTGGATGGTGGCGGTGGACAAGGGGTCGTTGTTGCTCCCAATCTCAATAGCCTGCCACTGCTCTTTTGTGCCTGAGAAGTGGACATCAGTGAGGCCGGTGCAAGTCCAGAACGCACTATTTCCGATGCTCGTCACGCTGTCGGGGATGGTGATGCTCGTCAGTCCGGTGCAACCCAGGAACGCATCCCATCCGATGCTCGTCACGCTGTCGGGGATGGTGATGCTCGTCAGTCCGGTGCAACCGTAGAACGCCCAATCGCCGATGCTCGTCACGCTGTCGGGAATGGTGATGCTCGTCAGTCCGGTGCAACCGTCGAACGCATACTTTCCGATGCTCGTCACGCTGTCGGGGATGGTGATGCTCGTCAGGCCGGTGCAACCGGAGAACGCCTGCTCTCCGATACTCGTCACGCTGTCGGGGATGGTGATGCTCGTAAGGCCGGTGCAACCGAAGAACGCACGACCTCCGATGCTCGTCACGCTGTCGGGGATGGTGATGCTCGTCAGGACGGTGCAACCGTAGAACGCAAAATGTCCAATGCTCGTCACGCTCCCGTCGGAGGGAATCGTACTATTCTGACAGCCGGTAATCAGCGTTTTGCTTTGAGTTTCAATCAAACAATTTCCATCGCTGTGATACGCAGGATTCCCCTCTTGAACCACAATATTCGTAAGACCGGTGCAATAGGAGAACGCATCGTTTCCGATGCTCGTCACGCTATCGGGAATGGTGATGCTCGTCAGGCCGGTGCAATTGACGTACGCACTACTTTTGATGCTCGTCACGCTATCGGGGATGGTGATGCTCGTCAGGCCGGTGCAACCGGAGAACGCAGAATTTCCGATGCTCGTCACGCTCCCGTCGGAGGGAATCGTACTATTCTGACAGCCGGCAATCAGGTTTTTGCTCTGGGTTTCAATCAAACAGTTTCCGTCGCTGTGATATACAGGATTTCCCTCTTGAACCACAATATTCGTAAGACCGGTACAACCGTAGAACGCACTACGGTCGATACTCGTCACGCTGTCGGGGATGATGATGCTCGTCAGGCCGGTGCAACCGGAGAACGCAGACTGTCCGATACTCGTCACGCTGTCGGGGATGGTGATGCTCGTAAGGCCGGTGCAACCGTAGAACGCAAACATTACGATACTCGTCACGCTGTCGCCATAGGGACTCATAGAAGGAATCACCACATCCGTATCCGTACATTCACCGATACTGCGGACATAGCAGGTACCGTCGCCGTTTGATGTGAATTCCAAGCCATCGGAGTCTTTTGCGGTGGTTTCCTCTTCTGTCGTTTCAGGATCCTCGGGCTTATCGCATCCCGTCAACACAGGCATGCAGAGCAGCAGTACCGCCATAAAGCAGGCGATCAGTTTCCATGTAATCTTTTTCATAATGACCTCCCGATCTGTAAGATTGAGTATAGAGTTTCCCTCTTACCCGCCGATCACGGCATCCGCCGCCGACATGATAGCCAGCTTCCCGCTCTCATAAGTCAGCCCGCCTTGGAAGAAGGCGGTATAGGGGGGGCGGATGGGGCCGTCGGCGGACAGCTCGATGGAGGAGCCTTGGGTAAAGGCGCCTGCCGCCATGATGACGGGATCGTTGTAGCCGGGCATGGCCCAGGGCTCGGGGGTGACGTGGGAATCCACGGGGGAGCCTGCCTGGATGCCGCGGCAGAAGGCGCAGAGGCCCTCGGCGGAGCCTGTGATCACCGACTGGATGATATCGTGGCGCACCTCGTTCCAGGCGGGCTCCACGGCGTAGCCCAGGGCGTTGAAGACGTAGGCCGCCAGGTGAGCGGTCTTGAGGGCCTGGGCGGTGGTATGGGGGGCGTAGAAGAGGCCCTTGTAGAAGGACTTATTGTGGCCGAAGGTGGCGCCCACCTCGCCGCCCACGCCTACGGAGGTGAGGCGGTAGGAGCACAGCTCCACGGCCCGCTTGGTGCCCGCCAGGTAGCCGCCGGTCTCGGCCATGCCGCCGCCGGGGTTCTTGATGAGGGAGCCGATGATGAGGTCGGCGCCCACGGCCGTAGGCTCCACGGTCTCCACGAACTCGCCGTAGCAGTTGTCCACCACCACGAAGCTGTGAGGGGAGACACGGTGGACGAAGTCGGCCAGCTCACCGATCTCGGGAACCGACAGAGTCTTGCGGTTGAGGTAGCCCTTGGAGCGCTGGACGAAGACCATCTTGGCGCGGTCTCCCAGCTCGGCCAGCTTCTTTTCGATGGTGGCGTAGTCAAAGTGGCCGTCGGCGGTGAGGTCCACCTGGTCGTAGTCCACTCCGAAGTCCTTGAGGGAGCCGTTGCCGGGGGTGCCGCACAGGCCGATGACCTCCTCCAGGGTGTCGTAAGGCTTCCCCGCCACCGAGAGCATGGTGTCGCCAGGGCGCAGGATGCCGAAGAGGCCGATGGTAAGGGCGTGGGTACCGCTGACGATCTGGTGGCGGACAATGGCGGATTCCGCTCCCATGACCTCGGCCCAGATCTCGTCCAGGACGTCGCGGCCGCGGTCGTCGTAGCCGTAGCCGCTGGTGCCGTCGAAGTTGGTCATGGCCACGCGATGCTCGCGGAAGGCGTCCATGACCCGCTCGGTGTTCTCAAAGGAGATACGGTCGATCTCGGCGAAGTAGGGGGCGAGGGCGATCTCGGCCTCGGCGGTGAGGGTTTTGATTTTATCGGAAATGTGCATGGCTTTTGTGGTTTCCTTTTATGTAGTGGGGGGTGTTTTCAAATTTGGGTTTGTTGGTATCATCAACTTATGTAGGGAGCGGTGCCCTCACCGCTCCGCAACCTGAAAATTACATATTTCTTTTGTCAAAAAACTTTTTCGAAATTGTCTGACGGACGATAATGGGTATGTTTTATGTGGCGGAGCGGTGAGGGCACCGCTCCCTACAATGATTCCGTTACTTCTTGCGCTTACGGCAAAGATACTCGTCGATCTTCTCCTTGATATTATCGGGGATCTCCTTGCGGATGGGGCAGAACACGGCGTTGGCCATGCGCTCGGCGAAAACGGTAATTAACTCAATATCCGTCTCCATGTTCTCCACCTTGATGATCTCGGCGGTATCGTAGCTGTTGTGGATGGTGGCCGCCTCGCGGGGGGAGACGCGGGCGAAGGAGATGGCGGGGATGCCACGGTCGGCGAAGGGGGTGGAGTCGCTGGAGTAGACCTCCTGGTAGGGGTCGATGAGGGTGCCCAGCTCGCGGCCCAGGTAGCTGACGTAGGAGACGGCGGCCTCCTCGGAGGTACAGCAGGCGATGAGGTGGCCCATGGTACAGCCGATCATGTCCAGATTGATGCAAAGCTTGATGGCGGGAAGGGCGTCCTCATGGGCGGCGCAGTAGGCCTTGGAGCCGAGAAGTCCCCGCTCCTCGCTGCCGCACCAGACGAAGCGCAAGGTGCGCTTATGGGGATGGGTGGTGAAGTACTCCGCCAGCGCCAGAAGGCCCACCGAGCCCGACATATTGTCATAGGCACCCTCGGAGAGAGAGGTGGAATCGTAGTGGGCGGTGAAGACGATCACCTCGTCGGACGTTTCGTCGGACTCGCTGGGGAGGTCGAGGACCACGTTGCGGGACTTGCCCACATACTCGTCCTGCTTCAAGGTAATCTTGGCGGTCTTGGCGTTCCCCTTGATCAGAGCCACCGCGTCCTTGGCGTTGATATTGACGCAGGGGAGCTTGTCCACGCCCTCGGATACCATGGCGCGGAGCTCGCGGCGGTCGACGTTGCGGTCGGCGTAGTTGACGCTTCCGTCGTAGGTGATGATGCCCACGGCACCGTTCTCCAGCAGATCGCGGTAGCGCCAGTAGCCCAGGTAGCCGTCAAACAGGACGATCTTGCCGCGACAGCCCTCCAGGGCGTACTTGTCCTTCCCTGCCAGGTAGTAGAGGGGAGCCTCCACCTCGTGGGAGCCGGCGTTGAGGTAGCCCTTGCAGGGGATGGAGACGCCGTCAATCGTCAGCGTGTCCTCGTGCATGGTGGCCATCTGGACGTCGAACTCCTCGATGGTAGCGGTTGCGCCGAAAGAGGCGCAGATATCGCGGATGTACTCGGCGGCCTTGAGCTCCTCGGGGGAGCCGCCGGTGCGGACAAAGGCGGTGTCGGTGAAGATTTTTTGGATGAGGGTGGGGGTCATGGTGGGCTCCTTTCCGGGAGACGGTTATACCTGTCTTTTGTAGGGAGCGGTGCCCTC
>JAZNJA010000067.1:0-1768 GCA_045577755.1 Eubacteriales bacterium | reverse complement strand
AAACCCGTAGGGTTTCTTTCCTCAACTCGCCCAACGGGCGAATTTCACACGCGCGACGCGCGTATTTCACGCCGAAGGCATTTCACACGCCGTAAGGCGTATTTCACTATTGCAGTTTATCGGAACGATAAACTGCAATTTACCTTTCTCACTCCAGCGCCAAGAGGTCTCTGAACGCCTCGATATACCCTCTGGCGGTCTTCCCGTCCCCCGCCTCAGCGAAGATGCGGAGGAGAGGCTCGGTGCCCGAGAAACGGCAGATGACGAAGCCGCCGTCAGCGAAGTAGACCTTGCAGCCATCCTCGTAGCTGACACGGGTGACGGGAGCGCCGAAGAAGGGGATCTTCTTTTCCTCGAAAATGATGCGGTTGACGGTGGATTTCTGCTCAAAGGTAAAGGCGATGTTGTCCTCCACCATCTCGAGGTGGCCGTACCTGCGCTCCAGATCGTTCATGATCTCGGAGGGAGACTTGCCCACCGCCGAAATCATCTCCACGAAGAGGGAGGCGGCGTAGATGGAGTCCTTGCCGTGGATGTGGCCTCGGACGGTCAGACCGCCCGAGGACTCGCCGCCCAGGACGGCGTCCACCTCGTCGATTTTGGAGGAGATGTACTTGAAGCCCACGGGGACCTCGTAGCAGGTTTCGCCAAAGTCGGCGGCCATGATATCCAGCATATGGGTGGTGGCCAGATTGCGGACCACGGGACCTCTCCAGCCCTTGATCTCGTGGAGATACCAGTAGAGCATGACCAGGATCTCGTTGGCATTGAGGTAGCGGCCGTTGCCGTCGATGATACCCAGGCGGTCGCCGTCGCCGTCAAAGGCAATACCCAGCTCGTACTTGCCCGCCACCACGCGGGTGCGAAGCTCCTCCAGACCGCTGACCGAGGGAGCGGGGAGGTTGCCTCCGAAGTGGGCGTCGCGGGTGTTGTGGATCATATCCACGGTACAGCGGGCGGTGCAGAGGATGACCAGCAGGGGGTAGGTGCCCGAGCCGTACATGGGATCGAACAGCACTCGCGCGCCGTGGTCGCGGATCACGTCCACGTCCAGTACGTCCAGAATATCGTCAATGAAATCGTTGAAGGGATTCTTGCGGTAGACCACCAGACCCTTCCCGCAGGCCTCCTCAAAGGGAATACGGGGGGAGGGGACACCCCTCTCCTCCGCCTCGGCGATCAGCTTTTCCAGCAGGGCGGTGGTCTCCAGGGGGGCATCGCGGCCCTCCTCCACGATGAGCTTGATGCCGTTGTAGTGGGAGGGGTTGTGGCTGGCGGTGATCTCCACGCCGTAGTAAAGATTCTGCCGCTTGACGGTGTGCATGACCAGAGGAGTGGGCGCCGAGCGGTTCATGAACCACACGGTGACCCCGTAGGCCGCGAAGACCTCGGCCATCCACTTGGCCGCCGAGTCGGACAGGAAGCGATGATCGTAGCCCACGATGACGGGCTTGTCGGTCTTGCCCTCCTCTCGCATCAGGGCGCAGATGCCCTCGGTGACGAGGCAGATGTTTCTTTCAATGAAATCAGAGCCGATGACGGCGCGCCAACCGCCGGTGCCGAATTGGATCATAGGTGAATCTCCTTATTGCTTGTTGCGTATGGTATGGTTTCAAATTTGGGTTTGTCGGTGAGTTCTTGCGCCAAAGGCGCATATCGAGCCGCGAAAGCGGCATATCGAGCCGAAGGCCTATGCCGGAGGCATATCGAACACCCGAAGGGTGTATATCGACAAAAACTCTGAGTCGATATGTCCCTTCGGGACTCG
>JAZNJA010000066.1:0-6662 GCA_045577755.1 Eubacteriales bacterium | reverse complement strand
GAGGGGAAGGTCAATGCGTCAGCCGTTTCCTTGGCTGATACCCAAAAACATACTGATACCAATAGCTTTTCAGGGATAACGACAAGCACGAGCCGAATACCTTCCCCTCGGGGGAAGGGGGACCGCGCGGCGGTGGGTGAGGGTCCCCCTGCCCCACTCCACTCTGTTCCGTCAGAGCGACAAACCCAAATTTGAACAAACCCCGCCCCAATTATGAACAATAAATAATTTTGTAAAAATTCTTCAATACCTATGGAAATTTTCTTAAAAGTATGATATAATGAGTAGAAAACTATACTCGGATACCAGTATCATCTGAAAAACCGCCGAGTTTTACCATATTCTGTCAGCTATTGCTTTTGCTGACCGTACTTTTGAAAGGATTTCCCATCAGTTATGTCCAAGTATATTGAAAAAGCCGAGAATCAGACCCTGCCTCTTGTCGTGCTGCGGGGCGTGGTGGCCTTCCCCGGGATGACCGTGAATTGCGACGTCCAGAAGGACAGCTTCCATTCTCCCGCCGCCGCTCAGTCCGCCGCTACGGGCGGGGAGCTTGTGGTGCTGGCTTCCCTCCTCGATATTTCCGAGCCCGACAGCGGCGAGGCCGACATCAAGAAGCTCTGCCCCGTGGGTACCGTTGCCCGCATCAAGCAGCTCATCCGTACCCCCGACGGCGACACCCGTCTCATTGCCGAGGGACTCTGCCGCGCACAGCTGACCTCCATCATCGAGCTGGGTCGCTTCACCGTAGCCAACGTCATCTCCAAGACCGTCGTCACCGATGACAACGGCGGCCTGGAGGGAGAGGCCTACATCCGCGAGGCCGGTAAGGTCCTCCAGAGCGTGGTGCGCTTCATTCCCGCCGTGGCCGACGACATCATGACCCACGTCTCCACCATCAAGAATCCCGGCCTCTACGCCGATTTCGTGGCCGCCAACATCCTGACCCGCTACGAGGACAAGCAGGCCATCCTGGAATGCTTTGAGCCCATGGTGCGGATCGATACCCTGATCCTCATCCTCAAGCACGAGGGCGACCTGCTGGCCACCGAGAACGAGATCAACCGTCGCGTCCGCGCCCGCATCAACCGCAACCAAAGAGAATACTACCTCCGCGAGGAGATGAAGGTCATCCAGGACGAGCTGGGCGAGGGCGGGGGAGACCCCGATGAGTTCTACGGGCGTATCCTGGAGGCCCATCTGCCCACCGAGATTGAGGAAAAGCTCCTGAAGGAGAACGCCAAGCTGGCCAGACTCCCCTTCGGCTCGGCTGAGTCCTCGGTCATCACCAATTATCTGGAGACCTGCCTGGAGCTGCCCTGGACCAAGTCCACCCGCGACCGCGTGGACGTGGCCGCCGCCCGCAAGGTGCTGGACGCGGACCACGACGGCATGGAGAAGGTCAAGGAGCGCATCCTGGAGTTCCTCGCGGTGAAGCAGATCGCTCCCGAGCTGAAGAACCAGATCATCTGTCTCGTCGGCCCTCCCGGTGTGGGTAAGACCTCCATCGCCTCCTCCATCGCCCGCGCCATGAAGCGCAAGTACGTCCGCGTGTCTCTGGGCGGTGTGCGGGACGAGTCGGATATACGCGGTCACCGAAAGACCTACATCGGCGCCATGCCCGGCCGTATCGTCACGGCTCTGACCCAGGTGGGTGTGCGTAACCCCCTCATGCTCCTGGACGAGATCGACAAGCTGACCCGCGACAGCCACGGCGATCCCTCCTCCGCCCTTCTGGAGGTGCTGGATCCCGAGCAGAACAAGTTCTTCCGCGACCACTTCGTGGAGATGCCCTTCGACCTCTCGGATACTCTCTTCATCTGCACCGCCAACTCCCTGGATACCATCCCCAAGCCTTTGCTTGACCGTATGGAGGTCATCCAGCTTCCCTCCTACACCAAGAACGAGAAGATCTCCATTGCCATGAACCATCTGGTTCCCAAGCAGCTCAAGAAGCACGGCCTGACCCGCCGTACCCTCAAGATCACCGAGGGGGCTGTGGCCGAGATCATCGACTACTACACCCGCGAGGCGGGCGTGCGTAATCTGGAGCGCTCCATCGCCTCCCTCTGCCGTAAGGCCGCCAAGAGATTGGTGGAGGAGACCGAGACCAAGCGGGTCACCATCGACGCCGCGGATGTCAAGGTCTACCTGGGCGCCCGCAAGCTCCTGCCCGAGCGCATCGCCGTGGAGGACGAGGTTGGCGTTGTCAACGGACTGGCCTACACTGAGGTAGGAGGCGATATGCTCCGGGTGGAGGTGGCCGTACTGGACGGCACCGGCAAGCTGGAGCTGACCGGCTCCCTGGGCGACGTCATGAAGGAGTCCGCCCATGCCGCTCTGACCTTCGTGCGCAGTATCGCCGCCCGCTATAGCATCCCCACCGACTTCTACCAGAAGAAGGATATCCACATCCACGTTCCCGAGGGCGCGGTACCCAAGGACGGCCCCTCGGCGGGTGTCACCATGACCACCGCTCTGGTGTCGGCTCTGGCGGGAATTCCCGTCCGCCGCGATATCGCCATGACGGGTGAGGTCACCCTCCGCGGTAACGTCCTCGCCATTGGCGGGCTGAAGGAGAAGACCATGGCCGCCTACGCCGCGGGGATCACCACGGTCTGCATTCCCGCTGACAATATGGGCGATCTGGACGAGATCGACCCCGTCGTCCGTGAAAATCTCACCTTCATTCCCTGCCGCAAGGCAAGCGAGGTGCTGGCCGCCGCCCTGGTGCTGCCCGAGGCCAAGGCCTCCGTGAAGGCACAGACCCCCGAGGCCCCCGAGGTCATCGTGACCCCCGAGGTGACGGTGCGGCCCACGGCAAATCTGTAAAACAGCATTGAGTATCTGACCCTTGTGAGATACAAAGATACAAGATACAAAGATACAAGATAAGTTGACCCATATCTTGTATCTTGTATCTGCCGAGCTTTGCTCAGGCTTGCTCGGCGCGTATCTTGTATCTGAAAAGAGTCCCTTTCTCCCCTGTTCCACTCTCTACTATACTAAGGAGGGCCTTTTCATGGCATCCCCCATCAATCTTCAGAACGTCAACCTCCGCATGACCGCGGGAGAGATCCGTCAGTTCCCCTCTGATCCCATCCCCCAGATCGCGCTGTCGGGGCGGTCCAACGTGGGCAAAAGCTCTCTGATCAACACGCTCCTGGGGCGCAAGTCCCTGGCGCGGGTCAGCTCTGCCCCCGGCAAGACCATCACCATCAACTTCTACGAGATCGATAAGAAGATCTTTCTGGTGGACCTCCCCGGCTACGGCTTTGCCAAGCGCCCCAAGGAGGATCAGATCAAGTGGCAGATGCTGACCGACGGGTTCTTCACCAAGAATCCCAACATCGACCGTCTCGCCGCCGTGGCCCAACTGGTGGACAGCCGCATCGGGCTGACCGAAGACGACCGCGCCATGGTGGACTACCTCCGCGCCGCGGGGATCCCCTACTTTATCATCGCTACCAAGACTGACAAGCTCAACGCCACCGAGCGAAAGAATAACCTGGCCGCCATCGCCGCCGATCCCGCCCTGGATAAGGACACCGTGATCATTCCCTTCTCCTCCCTCAAGAACGAGGGACGGGAGGAGGTGCTCAAGCAGATCGGTATGATGACGGGTATCAGAATGAGCAAGTAAAACCATCTTCTACATCGTTTTTTTCACTCCACCACCGCCTGCGGGCGGAGCCCCCTCAAAGAGGGAGCCTTGGGCGCGGAGAAACGGCTCCCTCCCCGAGGGAGCTCCCGCGAAGCGGGTGAGGGAGTCTGTTCCTTGAGCAGCCCCCCCGTCTTGGAGTTTTGCAAGGAGTAACCATGAACCTTCTGTATAACCATCTTTCCGTCAATTCCGACGGCCATCTCGCCATCGGCGGGCTGGATACCATTGAGCTGGCCCGCGAGTTCGGCACCCCCGCCTATATCATGGATGAGAACGCGATCCGCGCCATGATGCGCACCTATCTGGACGCCGCTCACACCTATTTCGGTGCCGACGCTCTGCCTCTCTACGCCTCCAAGGCTCTGTGCTTCACGGGGATCTACAGGATCGCCGCCGAGGAGGGCATGGGGGTGGACTGCGTGTCGGGGGGCGAGCTGTACACCGCCAAGAGAGCGGGCTTCCCTGCCGAGCGGATCTACTTCCACGGCAACAACAAGACCGAGCGGGATATCGACGACGCCATGGATATGGGCGTTGGCACCTTCGTGGTGGACAATACCGACGAGCTTCTGTCGGTGGAGTCCCACGCCGCCGCGAGGGGCATCACCCAGCGCATCCTGCTCCGCATCACCCCCGGCATTGATCCCCACACCCACAAGGCCATCGTGACGGGCTCGGTGGACTCCAAGTTCGGCTCGGCTATCGAAACAGGGCAGGCTATGGAGATCGTCAAGCTGGCGCTCTCCCGGCCTCACATCCATCTGTCGGGCTTCCATTGCCACATCGGCTCCCAGATCTTTGATACCGATCCCTTCTCCGAGGCGGCCGACATTATGGTAAAGTTCATCGCCTCCGTCAAGGCCGCGTGCGGATATGAGGTGGAGGAGCTGAATCTGGGCGGCGGACTGGGCGTGCCCTACACCGAGTACGACCGTCCCGTGGACTACGCCGCCGCCATCAAGGACATGGCCGCCATCGTCCACGGCCATTGCGACACGCACGGCGTGAAGATGCCCAAGGTCATTCTGGAGCCCGGCCGCTCCCTGGTAGCCGCCGCGGGTATCACCCTGTACACCGTTGGCTCGGTCAAGACCATCCCCGGCTTCCGCACCTACGTGTCGGTGGACGGCGGTATGCCCGATAACCCCCGCTACGCTCTGTACCAGTCTACATACACCGCTCTCATCGCCAACCGTCCTGACGATCCCCGAGTCTGCCGCGTGACCGTCGCGGGCCGCTGCTGTGAGTCGGGGGACCTCATCGGTGAGGATATGCCCCTCCAGGAGGCTCACCGCGGGGATATCCTGGCGGTTCTGACCACGGGCGCCTACAACTACGCCATGGCCTCCAACTACAACCGTCTGCCCCGTCCTCCCGTGATCCTGGTCAAGGACGGCGAGGCAAGAGTGGCGGTGAAGCGGGAGACCTACGAGGATCTGGTCAAAAATGACGTGATCTGAAAAAAATGCGTAATTCGTAATGCGTAATGCGTAATTACGGAAGCCTTTCGCCAAAGCGAAAGCCGATCTCATGGCAGTTCATGAGAGCTTTACGGTTGGAAAACATACTGCCCCCAAGGAAATCGTTGCAAATGGGGATGGATGAACTCACCCCTACCATGCAATCATATCTTGCCAAAGGCAAAATGCTCCATTCATTACGAATTGCGAATTACGAATTGCGAATTGCGAATTATTCCGCCTTCTCCCTTCCCCTACCTCGAAAGGAGGTATCTCATGCCTTTTCTTTCCGATATTCTCATGATGCTCCTCTCCCTGCCCGTCATGCTCATGGCCCTTTCGGCGCACGAATCCGCCCATGGCTACGCGGCCTACAGGCTGGGAGATCCCACCGCCCACAGTTTAGGGCGGATCACCCTCAATCCCGTTAAGCACTTTGACCTTTTCGGCTTTCTGTCCATGCTGATCTTCCACATCGGCTGGGCCAAGCCCGTCCCCGTCAACGCCCGCTACTTCAAGAAGCCTCGCAGGGATTTCGCCATCGTGGGCGCGGCGGGTCCCCTGTCCAACGTCTGCCTCGCGCTGATCCATCTGTTGGCTCTGCGCCTGGTCATAGCCCTTGCTGTCCGTGCCGCGCTGAACGACAGCCTTTCCGAGGGAGTATGGCTGACGGTTCTGGCCCTCGTGGTCTATATGCTCTATATGGGCGTAGCCATGAACGTCATTCTGGCCATCTTCAACCTCATTCCCATCCCCCCCTTCGACGGCTCCCGCATCTTCTACGCCTTCCTGCCACCCAAGTGGTACTTCGGGGTCATGAAGTACGAGCGCTACATCATGCTGGGGTGCATCATCCTGTTCTTCGTTCTCAACCGCACGGGACTGAATCCCTTGGGGCGGTTTGAGGGGTTGGTCATCAACGGCCTGTTCACCGTCACGGGCATGGGTAAAGGCACCACCGAGCTGGGGGTCTTCAACTACCTGAACGCCTACCTGGCCAATCTTCTGCTCGGATAGAATTCTTAAGAAAGGAGCGCGGAAGTGGAAGCGCTGACTTACCGACTTGAAGCCTTCGAAGGCCCCCTTGATCTTCTGCTCTCCCTGATCCAGAAGAACAAGGTGGAGATCTCCGATATCCCCATTTCCCTGATCTGCGACCAGTATATGGCCTACATCACCGAGGCCGAGCGGCTGGATATGGATCTGGCCTCGGAATTCATCGTCATGGCGAGCGAGCTGATGCTCATCAAATCGAAGATGCTCCTGCCAAAAGCCGAGACCGAAACCGAAGATCCCCGCGAAAAGCTCGCCGCCATGCTCGCCGAGTATCAGCGCATGAAGCAGGCCGCCGGTTATCTTGCGGAGCAGTATGCCGATCACTCCGGCCGCATCGTCAAGGATACCGACGAGGTGAAGCCCGATTCCGGCCGCCTTGAGCCGCAGAATGTGGAAATTCTCCGCCGCGTCATGCTCGGTATGCTTCGGCAGATGGACAAGGCCGACGTGGATAAAGCCAACCGCGTGCGCGCGGAGCAGCC
>JAZNJA010000065.1:0-6116 GCA_045577755.1 Eubacteriales bacterium | reverse complement strand
TTGAAGGAACAGATCAGTATGTTTCAGGGGGCCACCTCATCCGTCGGCTTCGCCGACACCTTCTCCTCAAGGAGAAGGCTTCGGTAACCGCAACCCTTGATATACATGGGTCTTTGGGGTCGTGGTAACCTAGGCTTCTCCTTGAGGAGAAGCTCCCGCGAAGCGGGTGATGAGGTGTCACCCTACCCAATTCCACTCTGTTCCGTCAGACCGATAAACTGCAATTCACAGTTCCACAGTCTGCTTCCCATCCATCAAAACGTAATGCTCCTTGACCCCCAGCGTCTCCATCCAGCCCCGCACCTCTACCGTCTTGAAGACATGGGTGTTAAAGCCCAAGCCGGCGTCGTTATCCCAAAGCCACTTGGGTGTCCCCCAGAGGCAGGCCTTGGGGGCGATCTCCTCGTAGACGGCAAAGGTCACGCCGCCCTGTCCGTGATGGGCCATCTGGACGTAGTCGGCCTTCAGCTTGCCCGTGCCCTTGTAGAGAGCCAGCAGACGGTCACCCTCGGCAGGCTCGGCATCCCCCAAAAACAGGATGCGCTTCCCGCCCAGAGTCAGCAGGAACACCACCGACGTGTTGTTGATATAGCTGCGGATCTCCCCGTTGGGCACGTACAGCACCTCGATGTGAGCCTCCCCGACGTCGTACTCGTCCCCCGTGTAGACGGTCTCCGCCTTGTCGGCGAAGCGCGGCAGAAGGGCATTGAAATGCAGGATCTCCCCTCCGTATCCGGGCTCCCGCATACAGTACTGGGCCGAGGGGAAATTGTAGTACACCTTCCCCAGTTCCAACGCGTCGGGATACTTGTCCATGATCTCGTCGAAGGCGCAAATGTGATCCCCGTGGGCGTGGGTCAGAAGCCACGCGTCCACGCGGGGGATCGTTTGCCCCGTGACCTCCTTCAGATAGGCAAGGAGGTTCAGCGCGTCCTCGGTATAGCCGCCGTCCACCACGATGATCTTGCCGTCGGCGGTGGTGATGACGTAGCTGTTCATCTGACCGCCCGTGACCGAATTCAGCTGACAGATGGTGTTCTTCATCCTGTTTTCCTCCCTTTACAGCTCGACAATTTGGGTTCCGTTCATCAGGATATAATGCTCCTTGACCCCCAGCTCCTCCATCCAGCCCCGGACCTCGATCGTCTTGAAGCAATGGGTGTTGTACCCCAGCCCCGCGTCGTTGTTCCAGAGCCAGTCGGGGGCGCACCAGAAGCACCCCGTGGGGGCCACGGCGGCGTAAAACTCCTTGGTCACGCCGTTCTGGCCGTGGTGAGCCATCTGGACGTAGTCGGCCTTCAGCTTGTCGGTTCCCGCGTAGAGCGCGAGGATGCGGTCACCCTCCTCGACCCCCGCGTCACCCGGGAACAGGATCTTCTTGCCCCCCAGGGTCAGCATGAAAACGATAGAGGAATTGTTCACCCAGTTCCCGCGGATCTCGGGGTTGGGGGAGTAGAGGATCTCGATATGCGCCTCGCCGAAGTCGTAGGTGTCAAAGCCGTAGACCGTCACCACCTTGTCGGCGAACAGGGGGAGATTCTTCTGAAAATCCTCCACCGCGCTGTCGTAGCCCCGCCCCTCCTGCATGCAGTACTGCACCGAGGGGAAGTTGTAGTAGACGTGATCCACCGAGACCTTGTCCCAGTGCTTCTCCACGATCTCGTTGAAGCAGGAGATGTGATCCAGGTGGGCGTGGGAGAAGAACCACGCGTCCACGTGGGGGACCTCCTGCCCCGTGATGTCACGGAGATAGTTCAGCATATTCTCGGCATCCTGACGGAAGCCGCCGTCAATGGCGATGACCTTGCCGTCAGCGGTGGTGACGACGTAGCTGTTCATCTGGATGTTGGTCACGGAATTCAACTGGTAGATGGTGTTTTTCATGGTTTGCTCCTCCGTTGGTTTTTCGAGTAATATGAGCGTTCAAATTTGGGTTTATCGAACTGTTTTTGGGGCTGTCATCCTGAGCGGAGGGCGTAGCCCGGAGTCGAAGGATCTCTTGTCGGCAAAGGAGATCCTTCGACTCCGCCGCAAGCGGCTCCGCTCAGGATGACAACCAAAAGTGGGCGAAAGACAGACCGATAAACCCCAATTTACCACTCCACGCTCTGGTCGCCGTTCATCATGACGTAATGCTCGGCAGCCCCGATCTCAGCCATCCAGCCCTGTACCTCAATGGTCTTCCAGCCGTGGGTGTTGTAGCCCAGGCCTGCGTCGTTCTCCCACAGCCACTTGGGGGTGTTCCAGAAGCAGCCCACGGGGGAGACGGCCTCGTAGAAGTCCTTCTTCACGCCGCATTGTCCGTGGTGAGCCATCTGGACGTAGTCAGCCTTCAGAGCAGAAGGATCACCGCAAAGAGCCAGGATGCGGTCGCCCTCCTCCTCCCCGGCATCCCCCAGCCAGAGGGTCTTTTTCCCGCCCAGGGTCATCATCAGCACCAGAGAGGAGTTGTTGCAGACGTTCTCGGTGATCTCGGGATTGGGGGAGTAGAGGCACTCAAAGTGGGCCTCCCCCACGCCAAAGGTATCGGTACGGGTGACCACCACCAGTTTATCCGCGAACAAAGGCAGATCGCGGTAGAAGCGGGCGGGACTCCCATCCGGCCAGGGCTGCAGTCCCGCGATGAAATCCGCCGAGGGGAAATTGTAGTAGACCTTCCCCACCGTCACAGCCTCGGGCATGGTCTCCATGGTCTGGAGGAAGGCGCAGATGTGGTCGGCGTGGGGGTGGCTCAAAATCCACGCGTCAATGTGGGGGATCTCCTTCCCCGTCAGGGTCTTCAGATGGCCGATCAGGTTGGCCGCGTCGCTGTTCTCACCGCCGTCAATGACGATGACATGGCCGCCCTCGGTGGTGATGATGAAGCTGTTCATCTGGCCGCCGTCTACACTGGCCAGCATATGGATGGAGTTTTTCATGGTGATTACCTCGCTTTATGGATAATAGATCAGTCTTCGTAGGAAATGGGGAGGACCCACGGCAGGTGGGTGTCGATCTCCAATTCGAGAGCAGGGGCGGGAAAGCCCTCCGGAAGCAGGTCGATCTCCCGCACGGGGAGAAGGGCGAAGGGGTACTCGGGATCGGGACAGTAAGCAAGCTCCCACCGATAGGACAGACTGCGTGAACCGTTCTCGTGCAGAGTCTCGTTCACGGTTTCGGGAGACTCTACAAGCGTACCGCAGACATGAAACCAGCCGTTATACCAAATGGTTCCGTCCTCCCCAAGGGTTCCCGTCACGTTAAAGACCTCGGCGGGCTTGCGGGGATCAATGCCTAAGCTCCGCAAAAAATCCAACACGGCTTCGGGGGCGGTCAAAATGGCTTTATCGTAATTTTGGCAGTCCTGACAATCGCACTGCCATCTGTCGTCTCGGGCGTAGAAGGCGCGGGTGCGTTCTACGTCCACGTCAAGGGTGTAGTTTCCGAAGCGGAAGATCATAATGGCTCCTTTCAAGTCAATTGGGAACACGCCCTCAATTCCAGCTGTTCCCGCTGTTCTGAAAATCCGTAATATCAGCCTCAAAGGCGGTTTCCTGGATGTCGGATCGGTTCCCTGTCAAGACCAGACTCTCCATCCGTCCCGCGGTCCGCGCCGCCACCTCGACACCCACAAATTGGCAATTCTCCACGCGGTTGTCCCCCATAGAGTCGGTCGTGTCCTCGCAGAGCAAAAGCACCCCGATGGGCGAGTCTGCTCCCAAGCACCCCGAGATCGCCACGTCGGTCACCCGCCGCGAGCCGTCAGTTTCCTTCTGTATCAAGGCAAAGGCGGCCTCTCCGCCGTTTTTGCTTTGGCAGGCATCCACCCGACAGTCCGAGGAATCCTCAAAGCAGAACCCGTATCGGGACGAGTCCTCGGCCACACACTCCTCGTACACCGTATTCACGGCGCGGATCCCGCCGAAGCCAAAGAGATTTTCCGCCGCGCGGCAATTATTGACCGTAAAGGTCCCCTTCACCGAAGCGGCATACATCTCCCCGTTGAACCGTCCCTGATGCTCAAAGAAAAAGCCGAATTTCCGATTCCCGTAGGCCCCGCAGTCGGTGATGCTCATGCTCTCGTCCTCGCAATAGCCGAAACCGATGCCAAAGCCCGATGCCCCGCCGCTGTCCTCGGTTGCCGCCTTACCGCACCCGATGGCGGTACAGCCCTGCATGGTGCTGTCTATGGGGCAGTCCACCCCAAAGCCCGTCCCGTCGGTATATTTCACGGTGACGTTTTTCCAATGACAACCCCGGAACAGGTTGAACATGAAGCCCTTGCCCGCCGAGGTGTAGGTGTCGCAGGAGGTCCCCGCGGCGTCAATGACAAAGCCTTCAAAGGAGCAGTTCTCCAGATAGACTGCCTCGCCCGTGTCCAGGTACTCGTTGAAGTAGAACATATCCAGCCCCTGGGGCGTGCGTCCCACGGGCTTGAGAACCGTGGTCTCCCCGTCCCCTACCAGGCGGATATTGGAGCGCATTTTGATGCAGTGGGAGCCGATGGTTTGACGGCCGTTTTCGGCGAACTCGTACTCCCCCGCGGGCAGGTAGACCGTACCGCCCGTCTCGGTCAGCTCATCCAGTAAGGCCTGCAAAGCGCGGCTGTTTTCCTCCCCCGTGTTCTCGGGGGATACGCCGCGCTCCATGGCGTTGACGAAGCTTTCGGCAGACGGCTCCTCGGTACAGCCGACCGCATAAAAAAGTAACAGGAGCGGGACGAAAAGCAGAAATACCCGAATGATTCTCATTGGATAAACATCGCGTCCCCAAAGGAGAAGAACCGATACCTCTCCCTCACCGCCTCCTCATAGGCCTTCATGACGTTCTCTCGATCGTAGAACGCCGACACCAGCATGAGCAGAGTGGACTCGGGCAGATGGAAATTGGTGATCAGGGCGTCCACCGCCTTGAACTTATACCCGGGGTAAATGAAGATCCCCGTATCCGCGTCCATGGCGTGGACGGTTCCCTGCTCGTCGGAGGCACTTTCCAGCGTACGGCAGGAGGTGGTGCCCACGCAGATGACCCGTCCCCCCGCGGCTCTGCGCTCATTGATGATACGGGCGGACTCGGCGGGCACCGAGAAGAACTCGGTGTGCATGACGTGGTCGGTGATGGCGTCCTCCTTCACGGGTCGGAAGGTACCCAGGCCCACGTGGAGCATGACGGGAGCGATGGCCACACCCTTGTCGCGGAGGGCTTGCAGAAGCTCAGGGGTGAAGTGAAGTCCCGCCGTGGGAGCCGCCGCCGAGCCCTCGGTCTTGGCGTAGACCGTCTGGTAGCGGTCGCGGTCGGCCAGCCGCTCGGTGATGTAGGGGGGCAGGGGCATCAGCCCGATCTCGTGGAGAATGTTGTAGATGTTCTCGTACTTCTCGCGGTCGAAGTCGAACTTGATGAGGCGGTTGCCCTCCTCCACCATGTCCACCACCTCGCCCGTCAGTATCCCCTCGCCGAAGACCATGCGGTGACCCAGTCTGGCCCGCTTACCGGGCTTGACCAGACACTCCCAGGTGTCGGCGGCCCGCTGGCGCAAAAGCAGCAGCTCAATCCCCGCTTCGGGTCTGCCTTCGGCGTGACCGTACAGGCGGGCGGGGATGACCTTGGAGTTGTTGATGACCAGCACGTCCTCGGGTCGGATGTAGTCAAGGATATCGAAAAAGTGCTTGTGGTCAATGGTCTTTTCCCCCCGATCCAGCACCATGAGGCGGGAGTGGTCCCGCTGCTCCATGGGATGCTGAGCGATCAGCTCCTCGGGGAGGTGGTAGAAGAAATCCGCCGTCCGCAGGTTGGTCTCGGGGCGGTCGTTTATGATGAATCTTTCGCTCATAGGTGTTCCTTTCCGATGACGGCCGCCGTCGCAGACCGTCGGTATTCCGCATATACTGACAGCAGACGAGGTCCTTCCCCCCGTTCCGCTCGACATACAGATCCAGTTTTTATTATACCTTATCTTCAGAAAAATTGCAACGGGTTTTGCGTATTTTGTTGCGGTTTTTCAAATTTGGGTTTGTCGGTGAGTTGTTGATGTGGTCATCCTGAGCGGAGGGCGAAGCCCGGAGTCGAAGGATCTCTTGTCGGCAAAGGAGATCCTTCGACTCCGCCGCAAGCGGCTCCGCTCAGGATGACCCTTTAAT
>JAZNJA010000064.1:0-2548 GCA_045577755.1 Eubacteriales bacterium | reverse complement strand
CTCACCGAGCAGGGCCTGACCCCCCGGGAGGCCAACGAGTTCATCATCTACTGGCTCCCCCGCATGGAGGGGAACCCCTACAACGTGATCTCCTTCCAGACCGAGGCCTACACCGAGGGCGCGGTGCTGGATATTCAGCCGGATCCCGATTCTCTCCTCCGCGTGTTCATGGCCTGGTATCCCTCGGAGGAGGCTGTGGAGATGGAGGCGCAGAGCTTCACTCCCTTCGAGCGGGTGGGCTTTACCGTGGTGGAGTGGGGCGGCTGTGAGTTGGGCGAGCCCTGATCCCGCAGATTTGTAAAACCCCACAAGAATTCCCCGCATTTTTCGATGATTTTTTACATGTCTGATCCCATTACAATCTTCCGCCATCCCTTGACAAAATCACGGTTTTGTGGTATACTAATCAAGGAATTTGATTTCTGCGACTGACGGATAAACGGGCACCTCCGAAATTCCTCGCACAGAGATCGGCGGAATCTTTTCCGTCATTCGTTACAAAAACCCTTCGCGTAGGGGAAACTACGCGCGCGGGCTTTTGTTTAGACTGACGAAACATCTTCTCGCCGCTCTCCGCACGATGAATGTTCTCCGGTTCCCGATTGTGGATGAACCACAGTGGAACAGAAATCTGCAAGGGAGCGTTGGGCCCCCGCCCTACTCCGTATATTGCCGACCGTCTGGGCACACTTATCTCGTCATGAGCATAAGTGTGCCCTCTTGTTTTAGTCGCCTTTCCAAATGCGCTCGCAGGCAGCTCCGCGGTGCTTTTCACGGTATCCTTTACGAATCCTCTTCGCGTAGGTTTCAACTACGCGCGCGAGAATTCGCCTCGGCTACCGCAAAAATCCCTCGCGGCCCTGCCCACGATCCCATTTTCCAAGGCTCCCTGAATTTATTTTGGAGGTAACTCGTTCATGAAAAAAGTCGGAATCATCATGGGAAGTGACAGCGATCTCCCCATCGTCCGCAAGGCTATGGACACCTTGACCGCCTTTGGCGTACCCTTCGAGGTACACATCTATTCGGCGCACCGCACCCCCGACGAGGCGGGCGTGTTTGCCGCGAGAGCCAGAGAGGACGGCTTCGGTGTCCTTATTTGTGCCGCCGGCATGGCCGCCCATCTGGCAGGCGCCATCGCCGCCCGCACCAGCCTTCCCGTTATCGGTATCCCCTGTAAGTCTACCAATCTTGACGGCATGGACGCTTTGCTCTCCACCGTCCAGATGCCCACGGGCGTGCCCGTAGCCACCGTGGCCATCAACGGAGCCGCCAACGCCGCTCTGCTGGCGATCCAGATGCTGGGCATCGAGGATGCCGCTCTGGCCGCCAAGCTGGACGAGAAGAAGGCCAAGGACGCCGCCGCCGTGCTGGCGAAGGACAAGGCTCTGCAGGACGAGCTGAACGGCTAACAATCGAAGCCTCTCCCTCTGGGAGAGGTGTCACGCCCATGGCGTGACGGAGAGGGCGTTCCCCACCGTGTTGCCCTCTCACCCGCCTGCGGCGGGAGCTCTCTCACTGCGGTTCGGGCACGACACGGCTCTGGATGCCACTGGCATCCATTCACTACCGTGTCGCCGCTACGCTACCCAAGGGGAGAGCCTAAAGAAAGCTCGCACCCCCAACGCACATACCAAGGAGAAAAATATTATGGGTGGATTCTTCGGCATCACCTCCACAAAGGATTGCTTGCTTGACGTCTTTTTCGGCACCGACTACCATTCCCACCTCGGCACCGCCCGAGGGGGACTCGCGGCTTATGACCCCGAGGTCGGTCTCCAGAGAAAGATCCACAGCATCACCAACGCCCCCTTCCGTACCAAGTTCGAGACCATCTTTGACGAGATGAAGGGCATCGCGGCCATCGGTTGCATCAGCGACACCGATCCCCAGCCCATGCTCATCCGCTCCAACCACGGTACCTACGCCATCTGCACCGTCGGCATCATCAACAACGCCGAGGCGCTCATCGACCAGTACCTGTCCTTCAGCCACGGCCACTTCGACGCCATGACGGGCGGGCGAGTCAACACCGTGGAGCTGGTGGCGGCCCTCATCGACCAGAAATCCAGCTTCGGAGAGGGCATCAAGTTTGCCCAATCGGTCATTGACGGCACCTGCTCCATCCTCATCCTCAAGGAGAACGGCCACCTCATCGCCGCCCGCGACAAGGTGGGGCGCATCCCCGTCATCATCGGCAAGGGCGAGGACGGCTACAGCGTCACCTTCGAGTCCTTCGCCTCCCTCAAGCTGGGCTATGAGATCGCCCGGGAGCTGGGGCCGGGCGAGATCGTGGAGCTGTCCCCCGAGGACGGCATCCGCCAGCTCAACCCTCCCGGCAAGGAGATGAAGATGTGCGCCTTTTTGTGGTCCTACTACGGCTACCCCACCTCCAACTACGAGGGCATCAACGTGGAGGCCATGCGCTACCGCAACGGCGAGATCATGGCGGAGCATGACATGGAGGTGGGCAACGCCCCCGACCTGGACTACGTCAGCGGCGTGCCGGATTCGGGTACCCCCCACGCCATCGGCTACGCCAACCGCT
>JAZNJA010000063.1:0-17656 GCA_045577755.1 Eubacteriales bacterium | reverse complement strand
CGCCGCCGTCCCCCTTCTTCTGGACTGGTACCGCCAAAACCGCCGCGACCTCCCTTGGCGTGAGTCCCGCGACCCCTACCGCGTCCTGGTCTCCGAGATCATGCTCCAGCAGACCCGCGCCGAGACGGTCAAGCCCTACTTCCACCGCTTCCTGGCCACCCTGCCCACGGTGGAGGCTCTCGCCAATGCCGACGAGCCTACCCTCCTCAAGCTCTGGGAGGGGCTGGGCTACTATAGCCGCGTCCGTAACCTCCAAAAGGCCGCCCGCGCCGTCATGGAGGACCACGGGGGCGTGATCCCAGCCGACTTTGACGCCCTGCTGAAGCTCCCCGGGGTGGGCCGCTATACCGCGGGCGCGGTGGCCTCCATCGCCTTTGGGATCCCCGTCCCCGCCGTGGACGGCAACGTTCTGCGTGTTATGGCACGGCTGACGGGGGACGACACCGACATCCTCTCCCCCGCCGCCAAGAAGACCGCCGAGGCCACCCTCGCCCCCCTCGTTCCCCATGATGCCGCGGGTGACTTCACCCAGAGCCTCATCGAGCTGGGCGCCCTGGTCTGCACCCCCGGCGAGCCGAAATGTAGTGACTGCCCCCTCCACCTCCTCTGTACTGCCCACCGAGAAGGGAAGGAGCATGACCTCCCCGTCCGCATCGCCAAGACCAAACGGCGGGTGGAGGAGCGCACCGTGCTGGTCATCCGCCTCGGAGACGGTGACTCCACCAAAAAGATCGCCCTCCGCAAGCGTCCCCCCGAGGGGCTGCTGGGAGGCCTGTACGAGTTCCCCTGCACGGAGGGCCACGCCACCCCCGACGAGGTCCGCGCCCACCTGACCGCCCTCGGCCTCACCGTGGGGGAGATCACCCCCCTCCCCGCCGCCAAGCACCTGTTCTCCCACATTGAGTGGCGCATGATCGGATATGCCGTGGAGGCGGAAGCCGTGACCGGGGCTGTGGAGGGTTGGTTTTTTACCGATGTGAGTGAGGTGGATGGGGTGTATGCCATTCCGTCGGCTTACTCGGCGTATCGGGATGTGACGAGATTCCCCCCGTTTGCCTGACAGACGGGGGACTTTTCGCCTGAGCGGAGAGGGGTACCGGCTGTTTTTTCACGGCCCTTGTAACCTGCGTAAGGAAAAATCCGTCATATAGGGTGAAGGCACCCGACAGGACGTCGGGGCTTGACAGACGTTCAGCCCGAAAGGAGGCTTTTCATGGAACCGAAACCCGCCGCAATCAGCGATGAGGCCATTGTGGCGCTGTATTTCGCCCGCTCCGAGGAGGCTATTGCCGAATCCGACCGCAAGTACGGCAAGACCTGCCACACCATCGCCTACAATATTCTCCGCGATTACGAGGACGCCGAGGAATGCGTCAACGACACCTGGCTCCGCGCCTGGAACGCCATCCCCCCCGAGAGACCCGCCCGCCTGGGGGCGTGGCTCTCCACCGTGACCCGCCGTTTGGCCCTCTCCCGCTACGAGAAAAAGACCGCTGCCAAGCGCTATGGGGGAATCGAGGCTTCTCTGGAGGAGTTGACCGAATGCGTTGCCGCGGGCGGCCTCATGCTGGCCGACGAGGTGGCTTTATCGGGCGCTATCAACAGCTTCCTGGCCTCCCTCCCCGCCCGCGCCCGCATGGTCTTCATGCGGAAATACTGGTACATGGACAGCATCGCCGACATCGCGAAGGCTCTGGGCATGACCGAATCGGCGGTGAAGGTCTCCCTCCACCGCACCCGCGAGAAGTTCCGCAAGCATCTGGATAAGGAGGGCATCACGGTATGAAAGCGATCGACTTACTGAAATATCTGGACAAGGCCGATCCCGCCTATATCGAGGAGGCCTCGGACTATAACCTGCTCCTCTACCGCAAGCGCCAAAAGCGGACCCGCGCCGCCCTGGCCGCCTCCCTTGCTCTGGTGGTGCTGGCGGGGGTGTTCCTCACAAGGCCCGCCCTCTACGCCTGGGAGACCCGCAACACCGTGACCTCCTGGCCCTCCGCCTCCATCTCTTTCCCGGGTATGACTTCCAAGCCCTCCGTCCCCATCTTCGTCTCGGCGGAGCTGCCCGACCGCAAGAGATTCTCTGCCGACACCCCCTTCACCCTCTCAGTGGGCATGGGTCGGATCGGGAACACCAACGAGTACGCCACCCTCTCGGTCAAGGCCCACGGCTTTGAGATCACCGACAAGGACGGCAATACCGTCACCGACCGCTACGTCCGTACCCTCTCCGACTTTGACAGCGAGGACTACGGGGTGCTGTATCGGGACGGCAAGCCCACAGGCCCCGTCACGGGCTGTCAGTACCTGGAGGATTTCACCTTCCGCTTCACGGGCAGTGAGAACACCACGGGCTGGGGCGTGATCGAGTTCTCCCTCCAAAGCCGCACCGAAAACGGCTCTATGGGTGACTACGTGACGGTCTACTACACCATTCAAAACGGGGTGCTGAAGCTCACCGACAAGAACCCCGTGCGGGATGGCAGTCAGAACGGCGACCTGGGCGCGATGCTGGAGGAGACCGACGCGGCACCGAATGAGGCCAAGACCGTAGAGCTGTCCCATGAGGGCTACACCGTCACCGTGTCGGTCACAAACCCCTTCCTCGTCCGCGGGGAAGCCTGGCAGGAGAAGATCGACATCAACGGGATCCCCCTGCTTTCGGACTTCATGGTCGCGCTGTACCCCAAGGACACGACCGAGGGACGCTCCATCCGTCTTGCGTTGCCCATCACATTCTCCTCCATGCACGATTCCGTGATCCCCGCAGACGCACTCCTCGGCTCCTACGATCTGGTCGTGACCTGGTACGGCAACTATACGGGCAGCGAGGAGGAGCGCCCGGAGTGGGTCTTCGAGGACTTCGTGACGGTCACCGAGCCGGGTACCGTCACCCTGTCCAAGGAGGACTTCTCCATCCGCGTGGAGATGCCCACGGGCGCCTTGACTCCCGGTCAGTTTTTGGGTGACAAATGCCACGTCACCGCCTTCTACATCCCCACCCAAAAGGACTACCCCACCGACGGCTTCACCGCCGAGCTGATCTACGCCGAGTCTCAGCGAGTGGAGGATTTCTCCTTCGTGATCAAAAAGCCCCTTGAGCTGGATCCGAGCGGCGACTTCGTGCTGGCGCTCTCCCCCCGCGTCCCCGGCGACGCCCCCATCGGTTCCTACGATCTCCGTATCACCGACCCCACCACGGGCTTTGAGTGGGTCTTTGAGAACGCCGCTCTGATCCTCCCCGCCGATATTCCCGCCTACGAGGACTTCATTTTTAAAGCAGACACCGCCAACCGCGTCATCGGCCAGGGAGACAACTGGCCCGGCGGCTGGGATCCCTTTTTCCTGACCCTCGACGGTGAGGACGTATCCTACCAGTGCCTCGCTACACTGGAATACCGCACCGAGCAGGGCGGTGAGCGCTACTCCATCACCTTGATGGAATCCATAATCAGCTCCCACCTCCCCCCCGACTTCGTCTCGACGGATGCCCCCGCGGGGATGTACGATCTGGTGGTCACCCACACGCTGTACGGCTACACCTGGCGGGCCGAAAACTTTATCGGGATTCTGGAAAACCCCGAGGCTCCGGATTTCGGCTTCTACCATGATATGGGCAAGAAGCTCACGGTCAGCCGCTCCTCGGAGGAGGTCTACGCCTTCATTGCCACGGTTGAGAATCGGGGCGGCCTACTGTATGTAGACGAGGCCTTCGACCCCGAAGCCAAGCTGACCATGCAAACCGCCAATTCCGGTTGGATCCCTACCATCTCGCTTCGGACAGCTTCGCCCCTGCCCGACGTTGCCGACCGTCTTGCCATTCGAACGGGACAGACAGGGAACGTCCGCTACGAGCTCATCATCACCCCCGACACCCCCTGCGGTCTCTACGATCTGGCTCTGTTCTACGGCGATTGCGTTCAGATCTTTGAGGGCGTGGTGGAGGTCGTGCCGTAAATCAACCAAAGGAGTATCTGCCCTCGGACGGATGCTCCTTTTTTGCGGGAATTTGCGGGAGGGGGTTGCGGAATGGGGAAGGTTGTGGTATAATCAAGGGGAGAAAGCAAATTGCAGTTTATCGGTCTGTCTTTCGCCCACTTTTGGGCTGTCATCCTGAGTGGAGCCGCTTGCGGCGGAGTCGAAGGATCTCCTTTGCCGACAAGAGATCCTTCGACTCCGGGCTACGCCCCCCGCTCAGGATGACAGCCCCAAAAAACAGTTAGACAAACCCAAATTTGCTATACCGACCGGATCATTACATACTCATGATTTTGGAGGCCATCATGTCCGCTACACATACAGAAAACCAGACCCCCCTGTTCATCGTCTTCGACGGCATGGACGGCACGGGCAAGACCACCCAGATGCGCCTGCTCTGCGAGAGGCTCAATTCCCTCGGCATGGAAACGGTGCTGACCTGCGAGCCCTCCACCTCCCCCGACGGTCAGGCCCTCCGCCGCGCCCTGTCGGGCAAGGAGCCCGCCAATAATTCCCGTATGGCCGCGCTGTTCCTCCTGGACCGCATCGGCCACAACACCGAGATCGAGGGGTGGCTTTCCGAGGGCAAGACCGTCATCTCCGACCGCTACTACTACGCCTCCATGGCCTACCAGGGGCAGGGGGATAACTTTGAGTGGGTGGCCCGCATGAACCTGGACTGCCCCCATATCAAGAGGCCCGACGGTGCCATCCTTCTGGACATGGACCCCGAGGACAGCATGGCCCGCATCCGCGCAGGCCGCACCACCGACGAGCTGGAGATCTACGAGACGGTCGCCCAGCAGGAAAAGATCCGCGCCCGATTTGCCCGCGTCACCGAATACCTGAAGGATCGGGATCTCATCCTGACCGTCAACGCGGCGGGGACGGTGGAGGAGGTCGCCGAGAGGATCTGGGGGGCTTATGAGACCATACGGGGGGCGAAAAAGGCGTAAATTGGGCTTTGTCGGGCTTCGCCCCAATTCGTAATTCGTAATGCGTAATTCGTAATTCGTAATTGAGGAAGCCCTTCGGTAAAGCGAAAGCCAATCATTTGGTAATGCAAAAGAAGTCCTGTTTTTGAAAATTTGTTATCCATCAAAGGGGATTTCGCCATATTGAGCGAGATGATCTTCCCCTTACCATATGATCACATTTTGCCAACGGCAAAATGTTACCTTCATTACGAATTACGCATTACGAATTACGAATTGAATCGCCGAGCCCAAATTTGAATTCTATTATCCGAAAAGGAGACTTACATTATGGCAATCCTCGCAAAAACGCCCCCTATGGGCTTCAACACCTGGAACACCTTCGGCCCCGACATAGGCGAGCAGATGGTCCTGGAGATGGCCGACGTCATGGCCGAAAA
Source organism: Eubacteriales bacterium (assembly GCA_045577755.1). GTDB lineage: Bacteria > Bacillota > Clostridia > Oscillospirales > CAG-272 > CAMEON01. The sequence continues at coordinate 12,300 of JAZNJA010000063.1, read as the reverse complement.
AGGCTACCGCGACGCGGGCTACAAATATGTGGTCATCGACGACTGCTGGTCCCTTCGCGAGCGGGACGAGAACGGCAACCTGGTGGCCGATCCCGAGAAGTTCCCCCACGGCATGAAGTACGTGGGCGACTACATCCACTCCAAGGGCTTGAAGTTCGGTATGTACTCCTGCGCCGGTATCCGCACCTGCGCCGGCTACCCCGCCTCCTTCGACCATGAGTATCAGGACGCCCGCACCTTCGCCTCCTGGGGCGTGGACTTTTTGAAGTACGATTTCTGCTACTTCCCCTCCTTCGCCAACTGCCAGCACCGCTACCTGACCATGGCCCAGGCTCTCCGCGCCTCGGGTCGGGATATCCTGTTCTCGGCCTGCAACTGGGGCGTACAGGAGCCCTGGAACTGGATGCGGAGCGTGGGCGCTCATATGTACCGCTCCACCGGGGATATCTGGGATAACTTCCCCTCCACCGCGGGCATCATGAAGAGCCAGATGGGCAACTTCAACGCCAACGCAGCGGGCTGCTTCAACGACATGGATATGCTGACCGTGGGCATGGGCGGTCAGGGCAACGTGGGTGATGCCAACTGCAACACCTACGGCGAGTACGAGATGCAGTTCGCCTACTGGTGCTTCTGCGCCGCTCCCCTCATGATGGGCGCGGATCTCCGCAAGGTGGGTGAGGAGTACCGCGCCCTGCTCCAGCACAAGGAGCTGATCCGCCTCAACCAGGATCCCGAGTGCCGTCCCCCCTACAAGGTATGCGAGAACAACGGCTACACCGTCTTTGTCCGCCATCTGGCCGACGGGGAGTTCGCCATCGGTGTCTTCAACCTCCATCAGGATCCCCACTACGCCGAGATCACCTTCGCCGAGCTGGGCGTACCCGTGAACGCGGGTGTCAAGCTGGCCCTGACCGACGTCATCACGGGGGAGACCATCGCCCCCAAGAAGGACGACCTGTTCGTGGCTGTCCCCGGTCACTCCTGCAAGATCTTCCGCGCCAGGTTCGTCCGCGACCGCAAGAAGTACTGATCCATGGAGTTCTACCGAAAGCCCGTCGTGGCGGCCCGCCCCGCCGACGAATACTGCGCCGAGTGCGACGCCCCCATGACGGGGGATGAGGCCGCCCTCAACTACAAGCTGGTGGACAAGAAGACCACCCGCCTCCTCTGCCCCGCCTGTCTGGGAAAGAGGCTGGCGCTGACCCCCGCCCACCTGCGGGAAATGATCACCCTCTTCCGCAAGCAGGGGTGTACCCTGTTTTCGCCGTGGGAGGAAGACATGACGTAAATGTGCAAAGAAGGACGAATCCGCCGTTAGGTAGACTCGTCCTTTTCCTTAACATTAATAATTGAAAAAAGCTATTGCTCAAAGAGGAAATCTTCAAGCAATAGCTTTTTTTCAGTAGCAACCATAACTGAAGAGTATCACTCTCGATTAACGAACGGATATAATCGAAATATCCTTTACATAGTCATAGGAACTACGGATTTGAGCAATTGCTCCACTATCAGATGTAGCTTTAACGCTTTTACTGGTACCAATCCAACTCTTACCATCTCTCGAATACTTAAAACGAATTGTGTAAGTTTTCATTTCTTTTCCCCCTTAAAGTTTATCACTGAATAGACATGATTAATTGTAAAAAATGTCTTTTTTGTCCATTTCCTCAGTTATGCAAGCCACTTATCCCATTACGGGATATTTTTATTATACCACATTGGTATAATATTGTCAAGAGTTTCTTTTGCGTTTTGGAGGAAAAATGCGGTTAAAAGAATTAAGAAAGCAGCGAAAAATATCACAGTTAAAATTGGCTATGGATTTAAATTTGAATCAAAACAGTATCAGCCGATATGAAACTGGAGAACGCGAAGCCGATTATGCAACTCTCATTCGTATAGCGGATTATTTCCATGTATCCATTGATTATCTTTTGGAACGAACCGATGACCCTACCTATCATAAATAATTACAGCATAATACAATAAAAACTCTGCTATCTTTTTGTGATAACGGACCGGTGGACAAGAAGACCACCCGCCTCCTCTGCCCCGCCTGTCTGGGAAAGAGGCTGGAGCTGACCCCCGCCCACCTGCGGGAAATGATCACCCTGTTCCGAAAGCAGGGGTGTACCCTGTTCTCCCCGTGGGAGGAATGACAACAAAACAAAGAACGAGTCGCCCCTGATGGGGTGGCTCGTCCTTTTTGTCTTCATTATCCGTGGAACAGCTTCTTCTCCTCGAACACAGGCTCGCAGGTGACGTAGGTCCCCAGCTTGCCGAAGAGCTTGTCGTCGGCGTGGGCCAGGATGACGGTGGAGTGGATCTGACTGCCGCGAAGGTTGTTCAGCTCCTCCATGGCCAGGGAGGCGTACTCGTCGGTGACGGCGCAGATGGAGAGGGCGACCAGCAGCTCGTCGGTGTGCATACGGGGGTTCTTGGAGCCCAGGTGCTCCACCTTGAGGTGCTGGATGGGGGCGATGACCTCGGGGGAGATGAGGTCGATCTTGTCGGGAATGCGGGCGAGGTACTTCAGAGCGTTGAGCAGAGCCGCTGAGGAGGCGCCCAGGAGCTCGGAGGTCTTGCCCGTGACGATATGTCCGTCGGGGAGCTGGATGGCCACGGCGGGAGTCCCCGTGCGGTCGGCCACGGCGCGAGCGGCGGCCACGGTGGGACGGTCGGCGGCGGTGATACCCGCCTCGTCCAGAAGCAGCTCGATCTTCTGCAGCTCGGTCTTGTCGGCGTTGCCCTTACAGTGGGCGCAGGCTGTCTTGTAATAGCGGCGAAGTATCTCCTGCTTGGAGGCCTCGCAGACGGCCCCGTCGTCGTAGATGGCGTTGCCCGCCTGGTTGACGCCCATGTCGGTAGGGCTCTTGTAGGGGCAGGTGCCGAAGATGCGGGTCATGATGGCCTGCAGAACGCGGAAGATCTCCACGTCGCGGTTGTAGTTGACGGCTACCTTGCCGTAGGCCTCCAGGTGGTAGGGGTCGATCAGGTTGTTGTCACCCAGGTCGGCGGTAGCGGCCTCGTAGGCCAGGTTAACGGGGTGATTGATGGGCAGGTTCCACACGGGGAAGGTCTCGAACTTGGCGTAGCCCGAGGTCATGCCCCGCTTGTGCTCATGATAGAGTTGGGACAGGCAGGTGGCCATCTTGCCGCTGCCGGGGCCGGGAGCGGTGACCACCACCAGGGAGCGGGTGGTCTCGATGTAATCGTTGCGGCCAAACCCCTCCTCGCTGACGATGCGGGCCACGTCCTTGGGGTAGTTCTCGATATTGAAGTGGCGGTAGACCTTCACCCCCAGGGCCTCCATGGTCTTCTTGAAGGCGTCGGCGGCGTGCTGGCCTGTGTAGCGGGTCATGACCACGCTTCCCACGTACAGCCCCACCTGGCGGAAGCTGTCGATGAGGCGCATGACCTCGCGGTCATAGGTGATGCCCAGATCCCCGCGGTACTTGTTGTTCTCGATATCGGCGGCGTTGATGCAGATGACCACCTCGGCCTGATCCTTCAGGGCGCAGAGCATCTGGAGCTTACTGTCGGGCTTGAAGCCGGGCAGGACGCGGGAGGCGTGGAAATCGTCAAAGAGCTTCCCGCCGAACTCCATGTAGAGCTTGCCGCCAAAGGTCTCGATCCGCTCGCGGATCTTGGCGGACTGGAGACGGATGTATTCCTCGTTGGAAAAGCCCTCGCGCAGGCCCGCGGTCTTGGATTCTGTTTGCATCAAATCACCCCCGTATTCTTATGCCATACCCATGGCTATTATAAAACACACCTTGTATTATAACACAGATCGGGATTTTTTTCAACATTTTTTCGGGATTTTTTCGGAGATGGGGAGAGAAATTTTCACCCAAAAAGGAGCCGCCGCCCGCAGGCAACGGCTCCGAAGGGGGAGGGATTTACTCTTCAAAAATGCGGAGTACGGGGCGGCCGTCCTTCATCTTCCAGATGGTGTCAAAGTTGAACTCGGCGAAGTCGGACTTTTTGTAGGAAGCCTCGGGGTCGAGGGTGTAGCAGTCCAGGGGGCCCACCTTGCGGTTGTTGCAGGTCATGATCTCACAGAGCTTTTCGGCTCCGATCTTTTGGATGATCTGATCCTCAAATGTCACAAGCTCCTCCAGGGTCTGGGTCGGATCTCGGAAATACATGACCATCTCGGGACTGAACTCACCCATGAGAAACGCGGGATCCATGTTCTCGAAATCAAAACCGAGATCCACCATTTCGCTCAGAGTCTTATCAATATACCATCTCGTAAATTTGCGGCAAAGGAAAGCGTCATCGTCGTAAACAGGACTATTCTCGGGGGTCTTCCAGTAAGGGGGCAGAGGGTCATTCTCACTCATTCCGTAGATCGCACGGTAGTACCGCCCGTAGACCTCCTCGTACTGACTTTCGGTCATAATATCATGAATCAGATTGACGTGTCCCCACAGATCCCCCGCCGTGAGCTGATCCGTGTCTGTGTTCACGGCAAAGGACTCGGCGTAAGAGGTGATCACGGTGTAGGCCTCTCCCGCAAGGCCGCCCATGAAGAAGTTGTAGGGCGTCGTGTCCAGCTCGTCAAAATTCGTAGCTGTCACGTTGATGTTCTGCGTATAACAGCTATCCACCAGATCCGCGTCACCGATCAGACCGCCCACCTTGATATCTACGGCGGCTTTATCCGCCTCACCGCGGTTGTACCCGCTGATGGAGATGGTAGAGTCCTTGACGTAGCATCCTGCCAGATAGGTAGCACGGCCTGCGATAAAGCCTATACAAGCAGAGGAAGCATTGGTTACGGTCATATGAGCCCCCTCGATACCCAGATTAGAAATCATACCGAGGTAAGGGGTCTCCACGGCGTACTCCCCGCCGCAGTAGCCGAACAGGCCTGCCCATACGGGCTTGACCTTTTGTGTTTCAATGTTGTAAATGGTCGGCTTCACATCATGATAGGTATAGGAGTGGAGTACACCGTTCACGGTCTGCTCGCTGACCTTGATCTCGGGCGTCTCCTGCTCCACCTCAATGGTAAGCCCCCGGATCACGTGTCCGTTGCCGTCAAACTGCCCCGTAAAGGGCTCCTGACGGGTGCCGATGGGGTCGAAGGGGGACGCCCCATCGGCGAAGGTCAGATCGTTCATCAGGATATACTTACCGTCGAGGTCGCCTCGGATATTGTCCAGGTCCTCCACGGTGTAGATCCCCACCCAGCCCTCGGGGACGGTGTCCTGTCGGCCTCCCTCGCTGAGGAAGGGGAGGTTGAGCATACGCCGCAGGGAGGGGACGGCGGCGAAGACGGTGACGGTCACGAGGCAGAGGCACAGGGTGGCGACCAGGACAGCCGTCAGAATGCGGCGGCCGCTTCCCTTGCGTGCGGCTTCCGCGGTTTTGGGTGTATACGCCGCGGCCGAGGCCACGGTCTTGGGGTCGAGATCCCCGAGGGCGGTAAAGAGCCGCTCGGCCTTCTCGGTTTGGGTTGATTTCATGGGATTTCTCCTTTCCGTATGGATGGTTACAGGCTCACGCCCCGCTCCTCCAGATGCTCCCGCAGTCTCTCGCGGAGGCGGTGGAGGCGGACCCGCACCGTACCGTGGCGCAGACCCAGACTCACGGCAATGGCCTCGGTGGGCTCACCGTTATAGTAGCGGCGCACCATGATGGCGCGATCCTCCTCGGGGAGGCCGTCGAAGAAGCTCTGGAGAGCCTCGCGGAGGGTCAGATCGTCGGCGGGGTCGGGGGCGTCTGTGTCGGGTAAGCATTCGGCCAGCTCGTCGAGAAGGACCACTCCCTCACACCTGCGGCCCTTGGTTCCCCGCTTGCGGAGGCAGCTCACCGAGATGTTGCGGGTGACCTTGCCTACGTAGGCCACGAGGGAGGCGGGGCGGTTGGGGGGGATTGTGTTCCAGACCGCCAGATAGGTATCGTTGACACATTCCTCGGCGTCCTCGCGGCTCCCCAACAGGTTCAGGGCGATGCGGTGGCAGAGCTTCCCGTAGTGGGTCTGCAGCAGGGCCAGTCCTTCCTCGGAGCGGGCGAAGAGGCGGTCTATGATGTGTCGGTCGGTGCTGTCCTCGGCGGTCGGGGTATCCGCCTCGGGGCTGTGGTATTGGTTCACGGGATCGCGCACGGTCTTGCCTCCTTTGCTTTGAGATCTCACCCATACAGTCGCATACGGATACCGATATGTTACACCATGGGCGAAAATTTGTCAAGTGAAATAGAAAAATCTGCTTTCAGCGGCTTGTCTTTATGGTTTTGTCCTATTGCATTCATGCCTGAATTGTGATATAATGTAGCATAACTATTTATACCATCTCAAGAAAAGAGGTACATACAATGAGCAACGCAAAGATGAAGGTCGGCGTGGTAGGCGCCACCGGCATGGTGGGACAGAGATTCCTCACCCTGCTTCACGATCACCCCTACTTTGAGGTCGCCGCTCTGGCCGCCTCTCCCCGTTCCGCCGGCAAGACCTACGCCGAGGCCGTGGGCAACCGCTGGAAGCTGGACATCCCCATGCCCGAGGAGTACAAGGACATGATCGTGGTGGATGCCGAGAACGACATTGAGACCATGAAGGAGAAGTGCTCCTTCGTGTTCTGCGCCGTGGATATGAAGAAGGACGAGGTCAAGGCTCTGGAGGAGAAGTATGCCCGCGCAGAGATCCCCGTGGTCTCCAACAACTCGGCTCACCGCTGGACCCCCGACGTCCCCATGGTGATCCCCGAGATCAACCCCGAACACCTTGCGGTCATTGCTGACCAGCGCAAGCGTCTGGGCACTCAGCGCGGCTTCATCGCCGTCAAGCCCAACTGCTCCATCCAGTCCTACGTCCCCGCTCTGACCCCCCTGCTCAAGTTCAAGCCCACTCTGGTGGTGGCGACCACCTACCAGGCCATTTCCGGCGCGGGTAAGACCTTCAAGGAGTGGCCCGAGATGATCGACAACGTCATCCCCTACATCGGCGGCGAGGAGGAGAAGTCCGAGCAGGAGCCTCTCCGCGTCTGGGGTACCGTGGAGAACGGCGTCATCGTCAAGGCTGAGGCTCCCCTCATCACCACCCAGTGCATCCGCGTTCCCGTCACCAACGGCCACACGGCCGCTGTGTTCGTGAAGTTTGAGAACAAGCCCACCAAGGAGGAGATCCTGGAGGCTTGGGCAAGCTTCAAGGGTCTGCCCCAGGAGCTGGAGCTGCCCCACGCTCCCGCTCAGTTCGTCACCTACTTTGAGGAGGATAACCGTCCCCAGGCTGCTCTGGACCGCGACATCTACGGCGGTATGGGCGTGACCATCGGCCGTCTGCGCGAGGACAGCTACTTCGACTACAAGTTCGTGGGCCTGTCCCACAACACCCTCCGCGGTGCCGCCGGCGGTGCCGTGCTGATCGCCGAGCTTCTGTACAGACAGGGCTACTTTGACTGATATGGAGAAGAGAAGCTACCGAGTCGTCCGCCTCCCCGCGGGTACTGCCCCCGCTGACGTGGACTGGAGCGCTATCCCCGCCGCCCCCATCGACAACTACTTCTGGTTGGAGGGCTATACTCCCGCCGCTTCGGCGCAGCTGACCTATATCGAGGACTTCGGCTTCGCTCTGCGTATGACCTGTGAGGAGGCCGCTCCCAAGGCCGTGTACCGCCGCTACAACGAGCCTGTGTACACCGACTCTTGCCTGGAGTTCTTCTGCGACTGGTTGGGCGATGGCCGCTATATCAACATGGAGATGAACGCCAACGGCACCCTCCTGTCCTGTATCGGCCCCGACCGCCACGCCCGCACTCCCATCGCCGATCTGTCGGGAGACGAGATCTTCGTGGTCAAGGGGGAGATCGCCCCTACCTCCTGGAACGTTACCGCCTACATCCCCACCGCGCTGCTCTGTCGGATCCTGGGGGTAGACAGTATCCCCTTCGGCAAGGGCTATACCTTCCGCGGCAACTTCTACAAGTGCGGCGACGAGACCCCCATCCCCCACTACGGCATGTGGAATCCCGTGGGCACCGAGAAGCCCGACTTCCACCGTCCCAAGTATTTCGGTACCCTCGTCATGAATTGAATACAAGCACCCGTGGCTTTTCCCGCGGGTGCTTTTCTTTCTCTTGACAAGTCTCCCCTCCCTGTGGTATAATGAATTGAAAAAAGAAAAAGGAGGATTTCCCATGCGTTCCCCCCTGATACGCCTTGCTTCCCTGCTGCTGGCCCTTCTGATGCTGCTGTCTCTGGCCGCCTGCGGTACGGGTGAAGAGACCCCCGACGCGACCAACGAATCCACCACCCCTGCCGAGTCCGAGGCCGAGACCGCCGATCCCAACTACACCCTGGATCTGGAGGAGGACCTGAACTACGACACCGACGTCGTCATCCTGTACGTCAACAAGACCGGCCGCACTGACGAGCTGGAGTGCGAGAAGCTGGGCGGCGGCGTCATTTCCGACGCTGTCTATGAGCGCAACGTAGCCGTGGAGGAGCGGCTGGGCATTGAGTTCGGCTACACCTCCAAAAACGACGACACCGAGGCGCTTCCCGCCATCGCCAATCTGGTCCAGGCAGGCGACCGGACGGTGGATCTCTTCACCGTGGGCACCTATATGTGCATGACCCCCACCCTGGCGGGCCATTACCTGGATCTGAACTCTCTGGAGAACGTCAATCTGTCCAAGCACTACTGGAACCAGGATTACAACGAGATGATGACCTTCACCTCGGAGAATCTCCAGTTCGTGGCAACCTCCCCCATTGCCATCTCCATCTTCCGCCGCGGCTACATCACCATCTTCAACCGCGACCTCTTCTCCGATCACCGGATCCCCGACCTCTACGAGGCGGTCTTCAACGGTGACTGGACCCTGGATTACCAGTACAGCCTCATCAAGGACATCTACGTGGATTCCGACGGTGACGGCAACGAGAGCGCCGGTGACTTCTACGGCTTCGTGGTGGGTGCCGTAACCGACATGGACGTCTACGCTGTGTCCTCGGATATCCATCTGGTGACCCGCGACGAGAACGGCGACCTTGCCTACGACAACAGCATGCTGGACCGCCTCATCACCATGGGCGAGAAGGTCAGCATCCTGGCCAACGCCCAGGGCACCTATCTGGCCAACAGCTACAGCGAGGGCTTCGAGGTTCCCATTGAGAAGTTCACCGACCGCAAGGCCGTCATGGCTACCGTCATGTTCGACCATGTGGAGACCTACTTTGAGCGCCTGGCCGACATCACCTACGGCATCGCCCCCATCCCCAAGCTGACCAAGGATCAGGATGGCTACGGTACCTACATCCAGGACCAGGTCTCCTGCTTCGGTATCTCCGCCGCCATCGGCGACGAAACCCGCCAGGAGCAGCTGGCCGCCACCCTGGAGGCTATGTCCTACTACAGCTACAACATCGTCCGTCCCGCTTACTACGACTCGGTCCTGTCCCTCCGCTTCATGCAGGATCCCCAGTCCCGCGACGTGCTGAACACCATGTTCGACTCCATCTCCTTCGATTTCGTCTACGCCACCAGCACCGCCGGCATCCGCGACACCCTCCGCGGTATCATCTCCCAGAAGGACGCCCCCGTGGCCTCCAGCTCCAAACAGTGGGAGAGACAGGTACAGTCCGCGCTCCGTACCCAGCAGAAGGCCTTTGACCGTCTCCTGGAGAAGCGGGGCTGAATCCGCGCCAAGCCCTCCCAAGCTGCCCTCCATGTGCAAATTGTCTCATGGAGGGCAGTGTTTTTCTACACCCTTCCATGCGGGTAATCCTTGACAACGATCCTCAATTATGATATAATGGGGGTATTCCAAGAAACAAGGAGGACATTCCCATGAAATCTTCCCTGAAACGGATCACCGCCATGCTGCTGGCTGTCCTGATGCTGCTCCCCTTGGCCGCCTGCGGTACGACCGTGGATGATCCCGAACAGACCACCGCCCATCAGAATATCCAGACCGAGGCTGATACGGTGGACGAGAATTACGTATGCGACCTTCCTGAAGAGCTGGACTACAAGGGCGAGGAGGTCAACTTCCTCTACGTCAAGAAGTCCGGCCGCGATGACGAGCTGATCAGCGAGGCTCTCGGTAACGGCATCATCTCCGACGCGGTATACGAGCGAAACATGGCCGTCGAGAACGAGTTGGGCATTTCCCTGGCCTTCAACGATTACGCCGACGACGCCTCCGCCCAGAGCGCCATCAACACCGCTGTCAAGGCAGGCGACCGCACCCTGGACCTTTTCGTCATCGGCACCTACTGCGGCGTATCCCCCGCTATCTCGGGCTGTTATCTCAACCTGAACAATCTGGAGTATATTGATCTCTCCAAGCATTACTGGTCCCAGGACTACAACGAGATGATGACCTTCACCTCGGACCGTAAGCAGTACCTGGCCACCTCCCCCGCCGCTCTGTCCCTGTTCCGTCTGACCTACCTTACCATCTTCAACCGTGACCTCTTCGCCGAGCGACGGATCCCCGATCTGTACGAGACGGTCGCCAATGGAGACTGGACCCTGGAGTACCAACTCAGCCTCATGGAGGATTCCTGGGTGGATACCGACGGCGACGGCAAGGAGAGCCGCGACGACTTCTACGGCTTCATCACGGGCAACTGCATCAGCGTGGACGCCTACTGCGTCGCCTCGGATATCCACCTGGTCATCACCGACGAGGACGGCTATCTGGCCTACAATACCTCCAAGCTGGATGCCCTGATCGATATGGCCGAAAAGGTCAACGCCCTCTACATCAACCAGGGCTCCTACGCCTTCAACAGCGCCACCGAGGACGATATCGGCCTGCACAATATCGTGGAAAAGTTCTCCAAGGGTCAGGGTCTGATGGCCACCACCCAGTTCCTCTCCATTGAGACCTACATCGAGGCTCTGTCCGAGTTCAACTACGGCATCGTTCCCATGCCCAAGCTCTCCAAGGCACAGCCCGAGTACCACACCTACGTGCAGGATCAGGTTTCCTCCTTCGGTATCTCCGCCGCCATCGCCAACGAGGACCGACAGACCATGCTCTCGGCTGTTATGGAAGCACTGGCCTACCACAGCAATGAGATCGTCCGCCCCGCTTACTATGAGAATTCCCTGTCTCTGCGCTTCATGAACGATCCTCAGTCCCGCGACATTCTGGGCACCATGTTCGAGACCATCGCCTTCGACTACTGCTACGTGACCGGCATCGGTGATGTCCGAGGCTCCCTGCGCTCCATGCTGCCCAGCAAGAAGCTCAACATCGCCTCCCGCGCCAAGAGCTGGGAGAGAAGCATCGGCAAGCAGCTGGAAAAGGAGAATCAGTCTCTGGACAAGCTACCTTGACGACAGGTTTCACAACCAAATAAAAAAGCAGGCTGTTCCCACTTCGGAGCAGCCTGCCCTTTTTGTATGTACTCAATGCTTATTTGACAGTGAAATATTCGCCTTACGGCGAATGTGAAAGGATCTCCTGCGGATATCGTGAAATATTGCTCCCCGTGGTCGCAACGCGAGATGAAATCCGTTCCCCCACGCGCCGCAGGCGCATTTCAGGCTCGCTTGCGAGCGATTCACTGCCGCAGGCAATTTCACTCGTTCCGCAGGAACGAATTTCACTGAAAAAGCCCTTGCATATGCAAGGGCTTTTTCTATGGGGTGAGTAGTGGGAGTCGAACCCATGACCTCCAGGGCCACAACCTGGCGCTCTAACCAACTGAGCTATACCCACCATATTGCGATTGATCAAGGCCGCCTGTAAAGGCTTGGCGTGCCTTGAGGGATTCGAACCCCCGACCTACTGCTTAGAAGGCAGTTGCTCTATCCAACTGAGCTAAAGGCACAAAAGATGGAGCGAGTGATGGGAATCGAACCCACGCGACCAGCTTGGAAGGCTGGGATTCTACCATTGAACTACACTCGCAGAAGCCCTTTCACAAACCGCCTGCCTATTATACCATAAAGAAAGCGGTTTGTCAAGGGCTTTTGGGAAATTTTTTCGATTTGTTTTCCTTGTAGGTTTGTGACAAAGGAGGAGGCCGTGACTTGTGCAGTTTGTCGGTCAGTCAGGGTTCCCTCCCGGTCATTTCACAGATCGAGCGGGGATCAGTCCTCGCGGCGCTTGATACACAGGACCGCGCCAAGGGCCAGGACTGCCAGAGCCGAGAAGGCCATGACAGAGCCGCAACCGTCCTTAAGAGGGGGATCGGTCTCGGGGGCTTCGGTGGGAGCGTCGGTAGAGGCCTCGGTGGGGGCTTCGGTAGGTAAGTCGGATCGTAGCCATGTCGTTCTGTGAGCCAAGGAGTTGCCTGACTGGGTTGTCTTCCTAAGACCGCTTGGCC
>JAZNJA010000062.1:0-16700 GCA_045577755.1 Eubacteriales bacterium | reverse complement strand
TATCGAACACCCGAAGGGTGTATATCGACAAAAACTCTGAGTCGATATGTCCCTTCGGGACTCGATATGTGCCTTGCGGCACTCGATATATCCCTTCGGGATTCGATATGCCCCCTGCGGGGGCGTGTCGGGCTTCGCCCGCTAAACCCCAATTTCACGCCACCGCCAGCTTGTCCAGCCGACGGTTGCGGAAGTACAGGATCACGTCCGCCCCTACCATGGCGAAATTGAGGAAGTAGAAGAACAGAACGTACCACTTCTCCCCGAAGGCGGCCATGTAGGCGGGATTTGCGAGCTTGGCGGCGATGCCCGCGACGTAGCCCACCTCGATGAGGATGAGGAAGAGCAGGCTCTTGCCGCGGGCGGTGCGGGCGCGATAGGACTTGGCCACGTTGAAGGGCCAGGACGCGCCGAAGCAGAGGATCATGATGATCTCGAGTATTTCGGGCATGGAAAAATCCCCCTTTGATCATGCGGCGGTAAAGAGAGCTCCCTCCCCCGCCGTGCTTTGACTCCATTATAGCACAACGGGAGAGGGATGTAAAGGCTTTTCCCCGAATTTACCCCAAAAGAAGGATCAGACCCAACAGGATCACGGTCTGATCCAGATCCCCACGATCCTCTCCCTCTCCCTCCCAAAGCAACAGGAATATGAGCCCCAATAAGAACAGCTCCTCGGGCCCGATGCCGTGACCGAAGGGGAATCCCCCGAACAGCGGCGAGCGGGATGCAGCCCCCGTCGGCCGAGAGGACGTGGGCGGCACCGTAAGAGAGGGGAGCACCTCTTCCTCCTCCGAAGGAGGCTCCTCCGAGGGGCTTTGCTCAGACACGTCCGAGGCCGAGGGCAGCTCCTCCCGCCCCTCAAAAACGGCGGGCAAAGGGCGAGAACGGCGGCGGACGTCCACCAGCTCGCTGACGCGGGGTAAGCCGTCGAAGCGGGGGGTGGGGCCCTCCTCCCGAGGGAGCTCAGGCACAGGGGGCGAGGGAGAAAACAGCTCCTCCAGTCCCCGTTCCGCCCCGTCCACAATGGCGTGACCGCGGTAGTTGGGCGGCACCCGTACCCGCTCGGGGCGGGAACGGCGGTGGCCGGGCTCATGAAGGGGTGTTCCGTCCCCTCGGCGGGTCATGCCCGTTTCCTTACTGTACATTTCCTTCCCCCCCTTCCGACGGTGCCGTCAATCCCCCGCCCAGGCTCCCCAAAAGACCGCTCGGAGAGATCCCCGCCCGCTCCAGGGCGTCCCAGATCCGACAAAGACGAATGACGGTCTCGGCGGCGTCGCGGCGGGCCGGGGAGAGGTAGGGCTTGACGGCACAGAGCAGCGCGGTGTGACGGTCGATAGCGTGAGGTCGGGCGGCGGCAGGCGCGCTCCCCGAAGTGCCGCTCCCACCGGACAGGGAGGACAGGCCCTCCATCAGGGCGGGTAGCGCGGACAGGACCGCCGGGTCGGTCAACAGCGCCGCCAGGGGAGAGGCGCCCGCAGCGGAGACGCCCGAGGGGGATTCCGTCGGGGCGGGCGGTGGCTCAGAGGGAGGAGCGGAGGAGGCCGCGGGAGCCTTCCCCTCGGCCTCGTCCAGCAACCGCTCCAACAGCGCCCCGGGAGACGTGGCGTTCATATCCCGTGTCATAGCCTACCTCACCGCCCTCCGCCCGGGGCACCGCCCAGCATTTGCACGAAGCGACTGACGTCCTCTTCGGTAGCGGCCGAGAGGACTGCCCGCAGGGCGGTCATGTCCATCTGCCCGAGGGGCACGCGGCTGACGTCTACCCCGTACTCCGAGAGAAGCTTGCCCAGCACGCTGCGGAGCTGATCGTCGTTGAGCTTGAGCAATCGGTCCAGGCTCTTCTTATCCAGATTCATAGAATCCCCCTTCTGCCGCCGTAGGGATTACCGTGACCCGCAAGGGGCGCGGCGGAGGGGCGGCTACTCCCATGGTATGCGGGGGAGAAAAAAGTGTGATTTCCCGGGAGAATTCTTTCAAAAAACATGGACAAACACGGGATTCCGTGGTATACTATAAGATGGAGTGATATTCACGTTCCCGAAAGGAGCCCCCCATGACCCTACTCATCCTGTCCGATAGCCACGGGCGCCCCGACCGTGTGGAGGAAGCCATCCGCCGTGTCCGCCCCGACGGCCTTCTCTTCGCGGGAGACGGTCTCCGCGATCTGACCTACCGTGAGATCCCCTGTCCCCTATGGGCGGTATCGGGCAACTGCGACTGGGTCACCTCCCCCCTCATCGTAAACGGCAGTGTCCTGGCACCCGAGGACGAAGAGCTGATCACCCTGGAGGGTATCCGTATCCTCCTCATCCACGGTCATAAATACGGGGTCAAGGGCGGCCTTGGCCGCGCTGTCGCACGGGCGGTACAGAGAGACACCGACGTGTTGGTCTTCGGTCACACCCATATTCCTCTGGAGCTTCACCTCCGCCCCGACGGCGCCTATGCCGAGCTTTCGGTCACCAAGCCCCTGACCCTCTTCAACCCCGGCAGTCTGGGGGATCGGGAGGCCTCCTTCGGTACCCTAACGGTGCGGGACGGGCAGGTTCTGCTCGGCCACGGCACCCTGTGATCGGCGGCACAGAAAAAGGCCGCCTCGCCGAAAGCGAAACGACCAGATTCTGTGATTGGCTTCATTACTCCAGGGAAATCTCCCCGTCCTCCGCATACTCGTTCTCGGCGTTCTCCAGAGCCTCGTAGTAGGACTCGATCACAGCCTTCTCCAGAGCGGCGCGGAACTGGGAGTTAATGGGATGTACGATATCGCGGTACGTGTCGTCCGGATTCTTGCGGCTCGGCATCACGATAAAGTACTTGTCTCGGGCATTGATCACCTTGATATCGTGAACCGCCAGCTGACCGTCAAAGGTCACGGACACGATGGCTTTCATGGGACCCTCATCAAAAAGCTTTCTTACCTTTACATCAGTAATCTGCATACTTGTATTTACCTCCGTTCCCAGATTCGCGGAGCGCGAATCGGATGCTTCAAGTATAACCTAATTGCATGAAATCAATTTAAAGAATTTGAGTATTTTTTGTGAATTTATATGCGAAAAGCAAGCTGCTTCGACACCGAATGATTATATATTCATCACATCATCGCTTTTTCGCGGTTTTCCCCTGTAACAGCCCCATTCTTGGCCTCGGCACCCATCCCCGCTCGATGGCCGACACACAGACGAAAGGAATTCACGGTCATGTCCACACCCAACACCCACGAGGGCTCCGCCCGCATCAATGCCTTCCTGAAGACCTGCGCCGACCATAGCAAAACGGTCTTCTTCATCGGGGTAGGCGGGGTCATGATGTCCTCCCTGGCCCTTCTCACCGCCAGAGCGGGCCTCCCTGTCCTCGGCTCCGACCGCGCCCGCACCGCTGTCACCGACACCCTCACCGCCGAGGGCGTCCGCGTCCTATACGGACACGCGGCCGAGAATATCCCCGCCGATTGCGGTCTGGTGGTGTACACCGTGGCCATTTCGGAAGACAATCCCGAGTACCGCGCCGCCCGGGAGCGGGAGATCCCCTGCGTGTCCCGCGCTGACTACCTGGGAGCCCTGATGACTGACTATATCCGCCGTGTGGGCGTAGCGGGAATGCACGGCAAGAGCACCTGCACCTCCATGTGCGCCCAGATCCTTCTGGATGCCGAGGTGGACCCCACGATCCTGTCCGGCGCCACCTACTCCCCCATGGGCGGAGCTTACCGTCTGGGGCGCTCCAAGGAGCATTTCCTCTTCGAGGCCTGCGAGTACATGGATTCCTTCCTGGATTTCAACCCCACCGTGGCGGTCCTTTTGGGCGCCGAGCTGGAGCACGTGGACTACTTCAAGGATATGGAGCAGATCACCGAGTCCTTCGCCCGCTTCGCTTCCCTGACGGGGGCGGGAGGTGTGACGGTGGTCAATCTGGATGACGAGAGCGTCCTGGAGTCCGCCCGCCGCGCCCTGGCTCGGGGCAAGACGGGACGGCTGATCACCTTCAGCGCGGCAGGAGATCCCGCCGCCGAATTCCGCGCCGCGGGTGTCCGTACCGAGCGGGGACTTCCCTGCTTTGAGCTGATCGCAAGGGGCGAGTCCTGGGGGCAGGTCACCATGGCCGTACCCGGATGCCACCAGGTCATCAACGCCCTGGCCGCCGCCGCCGCCATGGACGCCTGCGGGATCCCCCGAACAGCCATTCTGTCGGGTCTTACCCACTACTGTGGGGCGGGCCGCCGTATGGAGTACAAGGGAACGGTGAACGGCGCCAAGGTCTACGACGATTACGGCCACCATCCCACCGAGGTCAAGGCCACCCTGGAGGGGGCCAAGGCCCTCTGCGGCGCCGAGTCCGAGAGCGGGCGGCTGATCTGCGTGTTCCAGCCCCACACCTACAGCCGTACCGCCGCTCTGTACGGGGAGTTTCTCACCGCCTTTGATGCCGCTGACCACGTCATGTTCATCGATATATACGCCGCGCGAGAGGACAATATCTACGGTGTTTCCGCCGAGGGCTTAGCCGCTGACGTAAACCGTGCCTCTCCCCGTAAGGCCGCCTATTGCGCCGCCCCCGCCGACGCTGCCACGGCGATACGCTCTCTCGCGAGAGAGGGAGACACCGTGGTTATTATGGGCGCGGGCGACGTAATCAAGGTGACGGCGGCTTTGTTTGAAAGTTGAATTCAAATTGGGGTTTATCGGGGAGCGGCCTCCGGCGGCTTAAGGACCCTTTTGGAAAAGGGTCCTTAAGAATCCCCTAAAACTTTCTGACAAATTATTTATTTGGCTGAGGTTACCGATACCCAAAAACATTGATACGGCTTGAAAGTTTGAACCAAGCGAACTGAGACCCGAAACCGTCTTAGAAACCCCCGCGGGGACCCCTCACCCCACTCTGATATTTGGAGAACGAGGAGACGTCAGACCGACAAACCCCAATTCCCCCCACGAAAGGATTCCCCTATGGTCTTTTCTTCCACCATATTTCTCTTCGGGTTCCTTCCCCTCTCCCTTCTGATCTACTACATCATGCCGCTGAAGGGGCGGAACCTGGCTCTGTTTCTTCTGAGCCTGGTCTTCTACGGCTTCGGAGAGCCACGCTACCTGCCCATCATGCTCTTCTCGGTCACGGTGGCCTACCTTACGGGCTTTCCCATCGGCAAGTATCGGGAGAGCGATCCGAAAAAGGCAAAATTCTGGCTGATCCTGTCGGTCAGTCTCAATCTGGCGGTGCTTCTGTTCTTCAAGTACACCAACTTCTTTTTGGAGAACCTGGCCCTGATCCCCCCGCTGGCGGAGGTGATCTCCCCCCTTGAGGGTCTGACCCTGCCCATCGGCATCAGCTTCTACACCTTCCAGATCATGTCCTACTCCATCGACCTCTATCGGGGCAGCACCGATACCCAACGGAGCTATATCTCCTTCGGCGCCTACGTGGCCCTGTTTCCCCAGCTCATCGCGGGGCCCATCGTCCGCTACCGCGACGTGGACGATCAGCTGAACACCCGCGAGCATTCGGTGGACAAGTTCTCCTCGGGCGTCAGCCGCTTTACGGTGGGATTCGCCAAAAAGATCCTGCTGGGCGACTCCCTGGCCGCCGTCTACGCTTACCTCGGCACGGTCTACGCCGTGGAGCCCACCGCCCTGACCGCCTGGATGATGGTGCTGACCTATACCCTCCACATCTACTTCGACTTCGCGGGCTACTCCGACATGGCTATAGGCCTGGGACGGATGCTGGGCTTTGAGTTCATGGAGAACTTCAACTACCCCTACCTGGCCTCCTCCATCACGGATTTCTGGCGGCGGTGGCATATCTCCTTGTCGTCGTGGTTCCGTGAGTACGTCTATTTCCCCTTGGGCGGTAACCGCAAGGGACTGTCCCGCCAGATCCTCAACATGGCGGTGGTGTGGTTCCTCACAGGCTTCTGGCACGGCGCGGCCTGGAACTTTATTTTGTGGGGCGTGTTCTACTTCGTGATTCTGGCTCTGGAAAAGCTCTTTCTCCTCAAGTGGTTCGAGAAGACACCCGTCACCCGTGCCGTGGGGCATATCTGGGCCCTGGTCCTCATCGGCATTGGCTGGATGATCTTCGATCACACCGACCTGGGCGAGGCCTTCGCCGTTATCAGCGGTCTCTTCGGCATCGGCACGGTGGGCGCCGCCTCCCCTGTGGTGGGCTACGAGCTGCTCCGCGCCCTGCCTCTCCTGGCCGTTTCTGTGATCGCCGCCACCCCCTGGCCCGCGAAGCTCTTGGCTAAACTTGAGGTCAAGCGCCCCGCCGTGGCCATCCTCCGCCCCGTCCTGATCGCCCTGACCCTGCTTCTGGCCGTGGCCTACATGGTCAGCGGCACCTTCAGCCCCTTCCTCTACTATATTTTCTAAAGGATGCCTATGAAAAGAAAGATCGATATTACCGTCACCGCCCTGTTTCTGGCCCTGATCTTCGGGCTGGGCGCGGCCTTCTGGGTCATCCCCGACAGCGGCTTCTCCCCCGAGGAGAACCGCCCCCTCCAGACCCTGCCCGCCTTTGACGCAGAGGACTGGCTGGACGGCAAGGTCTCCTCCCGTCTCATCACCTACTACTCGGATCAGTTCCCCCTCCGGAACCTGTGGGTCAATCTGCACGCCCTGAGCGAGCTGGCCGCGGGGCGAGGGGAGAGCGGGGGCGTGCTGGTGGGACAGAACGGCCAGCTGGCCGTCCGCCGCTTCGACGCTTACCTCTCCCGCCTGGAACGCATGGAGAGCACGGACTACTACAGCCCCGACCACATCCAAAACGGTCTGGAGGCCCTGGTCCGCCTGGATGACACCTTGTCCGACCGCCGGATTCCCCTCTGCGTGCTCCTGGCCCCCCGTACCGTAGACGTCACCGTGGATGATTTCGCCCCCTACCCCTCGATCCTGCCCGACAGGCTGGACAGTACCATCCGGGAAACCCTGAGCGGCGCCCGGGTCAACAGCGTGGAGCTGCTGGATACCTTCCGTCAAATGCATAACCGGGGGGAGTACGTCTACTACCGCACCGACCACCATTGGACCACCCGAGGCGCCTACACCGCCTACGCCGCGGTCCTGACCTCCTGGGACATGGAGGAGGAGATCCTCCCCGAGGAGGCCTTCACGGTTCGCACCGTCCCCGACTTCTATGGTACCACATACTCCCGCGCGGGGGTCCCCTTCATCCTCCCCGATACTCTGGAGATCTGGGAGGCAGCCGACGGCAGCGACAGCCGCTTCACTGTCCTTGAGCGGGACGGGGAGACGGTCAAAACCGTCATCGAGTCGGGCTTTATCAGCGAAAAGTACCTGTCGGAGAAGGACAAGTACAGCGCCTTCCTGGACGGCACCCACAAGATGCTGTTCATCGTGGACAAGGAGGCCGCAAGCCGCGGCGAGTCCCGCCCCCGTCTTCTGCTGGCCAAGGATTCCTTCGCCAACAGTATGGTCCCCTTCCTCGCCCGCCATTTTGATATTTGCATGGTCAACCTCTCGGGCGGCATGACCAACCTCTCGGAGCTGGCCACCGAGTACGGCTGCGGGTGGGTGCTGGTGGTCTGCAATCGGGAAAACCTGATCACCTCGGATTGCGTGTCCAATATCCACTGACCGCGACAACAAATGTGCCCCGGCGGGGAGCCCTGTACCCCCGCCAACCGGACATAACCGGGAAAACGCCTCGAAAATCCCCCGCAATCCCGCTTTTTCGCCTCCAAAAGCCCTTGACAAACCTCAAGAAGTATGATATAATACCATAGTCGCAAAGGCGATTCACGAGGTGTAGCGCAGGTGGTAGCGCGCCAGTTTCGGGTACTGGAGGCCGCGAGTTCGAGTCCCGCCACTTCGACCAAACAAAAGGGCGGGGTTCATCCCCGCCCTTTTGTTTGGTCGATATGGTTGGTCACAAGGAATCGCTTCAAGCCGCAAGCAACTTTCTCGTTTCCGCTTTCTTCGCGCGGCTTGATGAACTCGCCTGTGGCGAGTTCGGAGTTCAGAGTCCCGCCACTTCGACCAACACAAAGGGGGGGCTAAAGCCCCCCCTTTGTGTTAATCGAAATTGATGGGTGAGAGATCGCTTCAAGCCGCAAGCGACTTCCTCTTTCCTGCTCTCTTCGTGCGGCTTGATGAACTCGCCGCAGGCGAGTTCGGAGTTCAGAGTCCCGCCACTTCGACCGTATTTCTTTGAAAGGAGCAGACCAAATGAGCCAATTATTCCCCCCCATGACCAGTAAGCCCGAGAAGATCAAGGTCTTCTCCCTGATTCCCTGCTGGCTCATTGTGTTCGTCCTGATCCCCATATATATTATGCCCCTTCTGGGACTGGGGCTCTGGGAAGAATGGGAGACCAGCGTATGGCTGGAGATCGGTTACCACGTGCTCAACGGTGTCATCCTGCTGGCGCTCATGTTCGACTACCTGAAGGAAGAGTGGTTCATGGTGACGACCGACGTGGGTCATTATCTGAAGCACGTCGCGCTGACCGTGGGGCTCATACTGGGAACCGAGCTGCTGCTCGTCAGCGTTCTGCCCCTTTTCATACCCGATACCGTATTTATGCCGGAATACTTCCCCATGGTTGAGATGTCGGTCAGCCATACTCCCCTCTTCGTGGTCCAGCTCGAGCCCATCTTCGGTACCATAGTCCTGTCGCTGTTCGCGCCCATCAGCATCTGCTCTTTGTTCTACTGCCTGGGCTTCGCGCCCGTATGCTACAAAAAGCCTTGGCTGGCGTACCTGTGCGTTGCCGTGATCACCCTGATCCCGCCCGTCGTGGATATTCTCTGGCGGGGTGATGCCGCTTTCGTGCTGATCGGTTACCTGGTCCAGCTGCCCATTCATCTGCTGGCGTGCTGGTCCTATCAAAAAACGGATAACGTCTGGACGCCTCTGGTCACGCTGGCGGTCACGAATCTGGCGACGTCCGTTGTCCTCCCCATTCTCCTGCTGCGGTAAGCATACGCGACGGCAGGGACAGGCACGTATATGGCCGGCTTGTTTTTTAGGATTCCCGAGGGCGTTCAGCCCGCGTTACTGTATGGCGAAAAAGGACAGGGTTCTTCCCTGTCCTTTTTTCTATACGGCTCCCGCCGGGTTCACTCCCGGGTATCCCCCGAGTCACCCGACTCCTCGATCGGGATCTCGGCGGCCCGCTCAGCCTGCTCTGCCTGCAGCCTTGCCAGCTCCATGGTCCGTTCCTGCTCTGCCCGTCGGGCGGCGGTCTCCTCCTGCATACGGAGGGAACGGGTCACGTAGCCCCAGCAGCCCAGGCCGCTCATGGCCAGGCTAAGAATCAGATCCACCAGATATCCCGGATTGGCGGGAATGTCCAAATAGCCGTAGCGCAGGCACGCCCACAGAGTGGGGACGACGTCAGCCTCCCCCGCCGCAAAGGCCGCCTCCCAGTAGGCCCGGATGTCGGAGCAGAAGCAAACGTACCATGCCAGCACCAGCATGACGGCGGACACCGCCACCGACAGGATAATACCCCGCTTGGTGCTACCTCCCGCGAAGATCTCATAGCCCTTGATGGCGCAGATCACGCAGATGATCCCACTGATGGCGGCGATGATGTTGACGCTCCAGAGAACGTAGTAGACCACGCCTCCCACGAAAGAGAAAAGAACGGCGCCCAGCACCCCCGCCCCTATCCGCTCTCTGCGGGCGGCGGATCCCTCGGTCGTTGCCATAACAGTACCTCCGTACGATCGGTTTTGAGTCATTATACCACATATCGGGGCCGCTGTCAAGCGGTTGGGATAAACGGTCGGTTTTCGGGATAAACGGTCGGCAGAGGGGAGGCGGATCGGCGCAGGAAAGCGAAAACGGTCTTCCTGAACGGGAAGACCGTTTTATCAAGGGGCTCAGTCCCCAACAACACCCACGATATCGTGGCCCAGGTTGAGCTGAATGGACAGGGTGATGGAGCGCTCGTAGACCGTGGCGGTGGGATAGACGTCTCGGATGCGGCGGATCAGGTACTGCACCGTCGGGGTGTAGTTGGCGTAATGGACCACCACGTGGGAGGGGGGCTTGCGGCCGGGGGCGCGCCCGTCGGTAAAGACCCGCATGAGATCGCGGGAGATCGCCTCCTCACCGGCGGCGTAGGAAAAGACCCCGATCCCGCCGTTTTCAATACGGAAGATGGGATGCTCAGCCAAGGCGGGGCTTTCGGGAGGCAGGCGGTAGCTCAGCTTTTTGGCCTTCTGCAGAACCGCGGCACTGCTGCTGGTGAAGGACACTCGCAGAGCGTTCTTGTAGGACTCCAGCTCGGCCTTGATACGGCTCATGGGGAAGCCCAGGGTCACGTAATGGCGAGCCCGTAGGGCCAACAGGAACAGCCCGCCCGCCACGGTTCCGCTATCGATGACGATCACACGCCCGCCAAAGGATGCCGCGGCCAGGGCGGCGTGGCGGTTGGACTCGCTGAACCGACGGGAGGCGGTGATGCAGAGCACCCCATCGTGGGTCTGCAAAAGGTGTCCGAAGCAGGCGCGGTAGGCCTCCTCCGAGGGGGGGATGGAAAAGCCCTCGCCGTCGGGAACGGGCTCCTCAGCGGTAATGACGCGATCCGCCACCACCGAGTCCTTCACCCGGCAGTCCAGCGTCACCTGAAAGACCCCGTACGCGGCCAGGTCGGCTTCGCTCATGCAGCAGAGCGTTTCGGTAACAATGGCGATCACGGTTTTGCTCCTTTCCCGCAGTCGGCTTTACGAATGCTCCTCGATGTAAGCGGCCAGCTTATCGACGGTATTGTATTTGACGGACATCTCCAGGGTCACGCCCAGCTCGTCCTCAATGGTCATGACCAGCTCGGCCACGTCCAAAGAATCCAGGCCCAGCTCGGTGAAGGGGGCATCGGTCTTGATCTCGGAGGGGTCAACGTTCTTGTATTCGGCGAGAATGGCTACGAGTTTCTCTTTCATGGTCTCTATCTCCTTTTTTAAAAAATACGGTTGGTACCGCTCTGCGCGGCGGGTTCAGAGCTTCTCCTCAAAATAGGCGTTCAGACGGCGAACACAGCGCAATAGACAGTCCAGCTCCTCGTCGTTGAACTCGTTTCCGATGGTCAGGACCATCTGCTCGTGGAAGAAGCGGTGGAGGCGGTTCATTTTCTGCCCGGCGGGGGTCAGTTCAATGATGGCTACGCGGGCATCCTTTTCGCTGCGGGTCTTGGTGACGTATCCCTTCCGCACCAGCTTATTGACGCAGACCGTAACCGTTGGTACGGTCACGTTCAGCACCTCGGCGATCTCGCCCACCGTACGGCGGCTCTCCTCACCGCGGCCGATGCACTCCAGGGTGTGGAACTCAGCAATGCTGAGATCCCCGCCGCCCACGTGCTTGAGGCTCTTTTCCTCCACCCGCATGACGGCGTCGAAGGTATCCACAAAGAGGGTATTCAGTTCTTGCAGTCGGTTGTCCATGGTCCCTCCTTCGGACGGCTTGGTTATGGGCGATCTACACTTGCGGGAATCGCGGTTTTGTAGGGGAGTCGCCATCGGCGTTGCTGCCCCCCGCTGCGGCACGCGCCCACCGGATGGTTAGTTTATCTAACGATTTACATTATAGCATACCGTCCGCGGTTTGTCAAGGACCCGCGGGCGGAATTTACAATTTCACCGCCATCCGCGCTGCTCCCTCCAAAAAGAGCCTCGGATCCCGAGGCTCTTGAAGGCTATGACGATTGGCGGAGCCGTCTCACGACGGGACTCGCCCCAGCAGACGGCGGAGCTCGGCGGCCATAGCCATGGCGTCCACCCCCGCGGTACGGAGGATGGGCTCGGGGCGGGTCTGGTGAACGAAGCTGTCGTCGGTGGCGAGAATGGCATAGGGATGGCCCTCCAGACAGCCGTCGCGGCGCATAGCATCGCTCAGCATCATGCCGAAGCCCCCCGCCCGAAGCTCCTCCTCGGCAAAGAGTAGGGGAACCCCCTCCGGGAGATGGGCCGCGACCTCACGGGCCAGCCTGTCGTAGGGGCGGATATACTCGCAGAGTAGGATCCCCACGCGGATGCCCTCGTCAGCCAGGGTGTCCCGGGCGGTGAGGGCTTCACGGGTGATACGGCCGTGGGTCAGGATGATGGCGTCGGGAATCCCCCCGTTCTCGGGGTTGCTCTCCCGCACAGAGACCTCGGCGGGGTCGCCGTCACGGTAGAAGGTGTCACGGAGGCGGTCGTCCTCCCCGCCGTTGGGATATCGGATGGCGGCGGGTCTACCCTCCGCCAGAGCCTTGCGCACCGACACCGCCAGTCCCGCGAAGGTCACGGGAGCATAGACCGTAAGGCCGGGGATGGCCGACAGGAAGGATACGTCGAAAATACCGTGATGAGTGGGGCCGTCACCGCCGTTGAGGCCTGCGCGGTCGATACACATCAGCACCGGCAGCTCTTGCAGGGCGATGTCGTGGATGATCTGGTCGTAGCCGCGCTGCATGAAGGATGAGTAGATAGCCGTAACCGGCTTGTAGCCGTCGGCGGCCAGCCCCGCCGCGAAGGTCAGGGCGTGCTCCTCGGCGATGCCCACATCGAAAAAACGATCGGGGCGGGCGGCGCGGAAGGATTCCAGGCCGGTTCCCTCACTCATAGAGGCGGTGATGGCACAGATGCGGTCATCTCGCGCCGATTCCTCGATGAGAATCTCACCCAGGCGGTGGGAGAAATTCTCCTTGGCCACGTAGCCGCGGGGAGGCATACCGTGGTACCGCCCGGGATCCTCCTCGGCAGGGGCAAAGCCCTTTCCCTTGCGGGTCTTGAGATGAATGACCACGCTTTCGTTCAGCTTCTTGGCCTCCGAGAGCAGGGCCTCCACCGCCTCATAATCGTTGCCGTCGGCGGGACCCAGGTAGTACAGTCCCATGTCCTCAAAGTAGTTACTGCCGTACAGGGCGTTCTTGATGGCTTTTTTGGTATCGCGAATGGCGCAGAACAGGCCGTTACCGATGAGGGGAATGCGTTTCAGGAAGCGGGAGATGCCCTTTTTGGTCTTGAAATACCCGGATTTCCGACGGAGCCGAGCCATATGGGTGGCAAAGCGGCCGATGTTCTTGGAGATGGACATCTCGTTTTCATTGATGATGATGATGAGCCGAAGCCCGGGGGTCACGTTGTTGAGAGCCTCGTGGATCATGCCGCCGGTGAAGGCGCCGTCACCCACCACCACCACGGTAAAGGCCTCGGAGCCCGCCATGCGGTCGCCCTGGGCGAATCCCAGCGCGGCGGACAGGGAGGTGGAGCTGTGGCCCGCCCCAAAGCAGTCGTACTCGCTCTCGCTCCGCTTAGTAAAGCCCGACAGGCCTCCTCCGCGGCGAAGGGTATGGAAGCTCTCGTAGCGCCCGGTCAAAAGCTTATGCACATAGCTCTGGTGGCCTACGTCGAAGATGAAATGATCCCGCGGGCAGTCGAACACGCGGTGCATGGCCACCGACAGCTCCACGGCACCCAGATTGGAGGCCAGATGGCCGCCGTTCTCGGATACCGTCTCCACCAAAGTGGCCCGCAGCTCCTCGCAGAGCGCGGGGATAGCCTCGTCGGGCAAGGCGCGGAGATCTGCGGGGGACTGGATCCGGGGCAGATAGATCTTTTCGGTCTGCTGTGTACAGGACTCGGACATAACGCGCCTCCTTTCGGGCTTTCTGTCGGCCGTCGGTCATCGGTCACAGCCGGTCCACTCGCAGAAGTCGGGCGGGGCCGGCCCTGGGATCCCGTGATCCGTCGGCCGCGGTGCTTTTTGAGATAACGTCTTATTGTATCATAGAATTGTGAACACGGTTTTACCGTTGAGTGTTTTTTTCCGTAAAGTACGTCTGCGTGCGCAAAAAGACCGCCCCCATCGGTAAAGGGAGCGGTCACTTTCGCGGTCAGCGAGGGGAAAGCGTGCGGGCGCGAATCGAAACGTCCTCACGAAGTGGGCTCGGTCAGCGTCTCCTCAAAGGCAGAATGGACCGCCGTGGTAGCGGTGCTGTCCAGGATGGTGTAGATCAGGTAATTCCCCAGGACGGTGACGTCGGCATTGTCCAGCTTGGGCAGCTCAGCCTGGTTGTAGGACTCCAGCAGGGGGGTCATGCGCAGGGCGGTGGCGGTCAGGTAGCCGTCCACGATCTCCTTGGCTCGCTTGGCGTCGGCAGCGCTGTCAAAGCGGAAGACGCCCATCTCGTTGATATTCATATCCGCGTTGGAGGCGATGCAGATGACGTACTCGGAGGTCAGGGAGAGCAGCTCCTCGTAGTCCTCCCCCCAGGTAGAGGCCGAGATAAAATCGCTGTCCACCACTACCCAAGCGGAACCGTTGTCCGCCGCAGGGGCAATGGCGCCGAGGAGGGTCTCCACGGTGAGGTCGTCGCGGACCGTCCCGCCGTCACAGCCGACCGCGGTCAGAATCAGGCAGAGGCCGAGTAGCAGGGCAAGCAGAGCGCGGGTGATGGATCTCATAGGGCGTATCCTTTCTGTCCCATCATTGGGGGACGGCGTGGGTGCGGATATACTGCAAAATGACCTCGTAGGCGTTCTTACCCAAATGGATGCCGTCATTACTGTTGCAGTATTCGGCCTTCAGGCAGTTGTTCCCGTCCTTGAGGACAGACTGGGTATCCAGGTAGTAGCAGCCGTTCTCAGCGGCTACGGCCTTGACCCAGCGGTTGGCGGTGTCGATCTTGTCGTTGGAGAGGTTGACGCAGCCCGCCGTCACGGGGAAGATGGACTGCAGCACCACGGTGGTTTTGGGGGATGCCTTCTGTACCTCCTTGACCAGCTTGGTATAGCAGGCCTTGAAGTCGGTCTCGTTGAGGTAGGAGACACCCCAGTCGGTACCCAGGGTAATGACCAGCACTGCGGGCTTGGTGGCGGCGGCGGCCTGGGCGATGGTCATTTTCTCACCGCTTCCGGGGAGGATGATCTGGGCCGAGGTGACCTGGGCGTTGAGGTTGAGCATATTGGATTCGGTGCGCCAGACCTGCTTGGTGGCGGTCCCGCCCGTCAGCACCCCGCGGTTGATGAGGTGAGCGGTCAGGGAATCCCCCACGAAGACCAGGCTGTCCTGGTAGGCAAGGCCTGCGTCCTCGGTGAGAGGCAGGGTCACACCGTCCTCGGGAGCCTCCACGGGAGGTCGGTTCGGGGAAGCGGTGGTCTGATCCTGGGGGCGGGAGGAACTGCCCGAGGATCTGCCGGCCACGTATACGATAGTCAGGACCAGCAAAAGCAGCAGCATCCCCGCCACGGCGAGGAGCATCAGGCGAATGAGCTTATCAATGCGATCGGGCTTACGGGTATCGGGCATGAAAAACCTCCGTTCAAAGCATGGATGGGTCAGGGCTTACGGTACTGGCTGACGTAGGGGGCCTCCTCCACCGCCTTACGGCGGCGCCGATGGGCGACCAGGGCATAGACACCCATGACCACGGCGTACAGAAGCATGGCGGCCAGAAGCAGGATCAGCACCTGCATGGGAGAGGGGCTTGTGCGGATCTGGTAAGGCAGGTACGCGAAAAGGTAGAAGCCGCCCAGAGTCACGGTGGCATGGAGCATGCACTTGACTCCTGTCGAAAGGCTATCGGACAGGCGCACCCGCGCCGCGACGGCCAGACAGAAGCCGAAGGGGAGAAGCAGGAAGAAGTGGACGGTGTCTACGTAGGTAACGGTCAGGGAATCCGACGCGATGGCGGATACGACCAGCATAATGAGACACAGCACGGTAAAGCGGGAGCAGCTACCCAGCCACAGGCTCTTGACAAGGGATGTCTTTTCCCCGCCCGCAACCGCCTCGGCGGGGATGTCTGCCGCCGCGTCGGTCTGCTGCTTTTTGGTCCGAGGAGTCGATTTATTCATAAAGAGAATATCCTTTCGGAAAATTTCGTTATACCTTATCATTATACCCGATTCACCGAGTGAATGCAAGGGGTATTTGTAAATTTTCGGGACAAATCCAAGGGAATCGGGCTCCCCGGGCCGGACCTCACCGCGAGGGCGCGGGATACGGGATCCCACCGTGGCGGCTCACGTGGTCTTGACGTACATACGGCTCGGCGCATCCTCCCCGTCACCCAGCGCGGGACAGAGGTAACGCCACCCGTAGCGCTCGTAAAAGTCGGCATGGTCGGTCAGCAGGTACAGGGTGGAGAAGCCCTGTTCCTTCATGTCGGCGCAGATCCGATCCAGAAGCGCCCCCGCCAGCCCGCGGCCCCGGCAGTCGGGCTCGATATACAGGGCGCAGATATTGGGAGTCAGGTCGGGGCGGTCGTGGAAGTCGTTGGCGATGACCCCCGCGCCGCCGACGATCCGATCGCCCTCCAGAACGGCATACCAGGCGGGTACGGGTGCTCGTCCCGCAAGGGCTTCGGTCATACTCTCCTCATAGGCGGCGTATGGAATGCCCCACTTATCGTGGAACCAGGCGGCCATACGGGGAAGCATAGCGGGGGAGGCAGTCAGGGAAAGGATCCGGTATTGAGTCATGGATGGCACCTCGCTTTCGGGGGGTAGTATAGCATCTTTTTTATGATCGGGTCGCCCTTCAAATTTGGGTTTATCGAACTGTTTGACGGGAAAGTCGGAGGCCAAGCGGTCTTAGGAAGACAACCCAGTCAGGCACCTCCTTGGCTCACAGAACGACATGGCTACGATCCGACTTATGGATGGCACCTCGCTTTCGGGGGGTAGTATAGCATCTTTTTTATGATCGGGTCGCCCTTCAAATTTGGGTTTATCGAACTGTTTGACGGGA